>JAFUUB010000043.1 GCA_017483985.1 Bacteroidales bacterium
GACAAGGTTTTCGTCATGTCCGACCCCCACGGCCGGCTGGACTGCGTGGTCAGCCTGCTTCAGGGCAATAACGTGATTGACAAGGACCTGCGATGGAATTTCGGCCGGAACCACCTGGTCGTGATCGGGGATATTTTCGACCGGGGAGAGGATGTGGTGCAGATTTTCTGGCTGTTCTACAAACTCCAGCAGGAAGCGGAGGAGGCCGGCGGCCGGGTTTCCATGTTCCTGGGCAACCATGAGCCCATGGTGTTTTCCAACGACCTGCGCTACACCAAACCGAAATATACCATCCTGGCGCGGGAACTCGGGATGGAATACCGGACGCTTTTCGGCCCGCAGAGCGAACTGGGTCGCTGGATCGCTTCCTGGAACACCATCGGCATCATCGGGCGCGACCTGTTTGTCCATGCCGGCCTGGGCGGTGATTTCTACCGCTGGAATCTGCCCATCCCGGAGGTGAACCGCCAGATAAGCCGTGCGATTTTCATGAAGAATGCCGACCGGAAAGCCCAGTCGGATACCCTGAATTTCCTGTACGGTTCCTTCGGCCCGATCTGGTACCGCGGCCTGGTCCAGGACGAGGAAAGGCGCAAACCGGTGGCCGTGGATACGCTCGACCTGATCCGCGCCCGCTACGGGGTGGAACACATCGTCGTGGGCCACACGATTTTCCGGGATATACGGACGTTCTACGGCGGACGGGTCTTCGACGTGAATGTCGACAACCGCGTCAACCAGCGCAAGCGGCGCGGACGTGCCGTGCTGATCGAAGGGGATGCGTACTACGTTGTCGGAGACAGGGGGCGGAAACGCCGTCTCCTCTAGAAAGGCAAGCCTTATCGGGGAATCCTCCCGGTGAGGCTTTTTTCTTCCGTTTCGGGAAGCAGGTTCCCGTTGCCGTCCGTCAGGTGCCAGCGATAACGGATCTCGACCGGAACGCCGGCCAGACCGTCAGCGGCCGGGAGGTCGGCCGGGACCGGGAAAGAAACGTAGGAAAGGCCGAAGCTCAGCGGCGGCTCGACGCCGGGGGCTCCGTAATAGTCTCCGTGGCTGTTATGGCGGAGGCGGAACCGGACCGTCCCGTCCTCGTCGGGGAGACGGACCAGGTTGATCAGGTGCGGCTCGTCTTCCGGCCGGTAGACCACCCGGAGCATCAGGTTGAGATAGCCGCCCGAGACCCATCCGGCTGTAATCTGTACGGGATCGTCCCCCAGGGTCTCATCGGGGACGGCTCCTTCCGGGACCGGCTCTTTCCGGAGGACGGAATGCGCCTCGGTGAGCCGGATGTCAAACGCCTTGTCGGACCGCTGCCGCAGGATGTCGCAGGTAACGAAGGTCCTTTGCCAGGATTTCCATTCGGAAGAAGTCCGGTCCTCGGCAATATGGTACGTCAGCCCGTTGTCGGTCACCAGGACACCGTCCCGGATGTCCGCCATCGTGGTCTCTCCGTGGAGGATGACGTCATCCCGCCCGCATGCGACGGCAAGCAGCAGGAACAGGAAAAGCAGCCATCCGCGTCTCATGATACCTTGAGGACGCCCTTGCGCGTCGGCTTGCAGAGGATCTGGATGTCGATGCCCTCCACCTTGTATCCGCGGAAACGGCGGCGTGAGAGCTTGGCGTCGATCAGGTCCATCAGTTCGTCATCCAGGATGTCCCGGTACGTATTGTTCCGTACGTCATACAGGTGGATATGGCGGTAGGTATTGACGTCGAAGTACATCTTGTTGTTGGCGCTGAGCCGGTGGTGGTAGACTCCTAGCAGGGCCAGCTGGCTGAGGATATTGTAGACGGAAGCGACCGTGACCTTGACCTTCCCGGCTTTCCCGATGGCTTCGGAAACCATGTCGGCGGAGGCATGGCCCAGTTCCATCATCGCCTCGTGGACGGCCATCCGCTGGGGCGTGGCCTTGAGGGAATGCCTGCGGAGCAGGGTCTTGAAGGTGTCCATGTCCGGAGCTTTTCGTACGGGTGCGGGCATAATTTTGAACTTCTATAAATTACAGATACACTGCGCAAATATAGCGATATTTTTCAATTATGATTATCTTTGCAAGATAAATTACGATTATGGAACAGACAAAGGTCTTGATCATCGGCTCCGGCCCTGCCGGCTATACTGCGGCCATCTATGCATCGCGTGCCGCCCTCGCCCCCATCCTGTATGAAGGTCTGGAACCGGGCGGACAGCTGACCACCACCACGCTGGTGGAGAACTATCCGGGCTTCGCGGACGGCGTGGATGCCAATTCCCTGATGGACCAGATGAAGCGCCAGGCCCTGCGGCTGGGCGCGGATGTCCGCGGAGGAGCCATTGTCTCGGTCGACCTGGGCAGCCGCCCTTTCAAGGCCGTGGATGACCGCGGCCGCGAGGTCGAAGCGCAGACGGTGATTATCGCGACCGGGGCGACGGCCCGCTACCTGGGCCTGCCTTCCGAGCGGAAGTACCGCGGCCTGGGCGTTTCCGCCTGTGCCACCTGCGACGGCTTCTTCTACCGGGGGAAAGACGTGGCGGTCGTGGGCGGCGGTGACAGCGCCTGCGAAGAAGCGACGTACCTGGCCGGCCTGTGCCGCAAGGTATACATGATCGTCCGCCGGGATGTCTTCCGTGCGTCCAAGGCCATGCAGGAGCGCGTCTTTGCCACGCCGAACATCGAGATCCTGTGGAACTGCAATACCCAGGAGGTCCTCGGAGATGCGTCGGGCGTCACCGGAGCCCGGCTGCTCCGCAAGGATGGCGAGGTTTTTGATATCAAGGTGGACGGCTTTTTCCTCGGGATCGGCCATCATCCGAATGCGGAACTGTTCACCCGCTGGGTGGAGACGGATGAGAACGGCTATATCGTGACCGAGGGCAAGACGTCGGCAACCTGCGTCCCCGGGGTTTTCGCTGCGGGCGACGTACAGGACCCGCGCTACCGCCAGGCGGTGACCGCGGCTGCATCCGGATGCCGGGCCGCCTTGGATGCCGAGAAGTTCCTTTTGGAAAACAGATAATTAGGATTGAAATGAACTATTTGAAAATCAGCGTGCTGATGGCTGCGGCCCTGGTGGCTGCCGCTTCGTGCAAGTCCCAGTATGACTCGCTGCTGGCCAGCAATGACGTAGATGCCAAGTATGAGGGTGCCTTCGATTATTTCAACCGGGGCAAGTACCAGAAAGCGGCGGGCCTGTTCGAGTCCATGGCTTTCCTGACCAACGGCACGACCCGCGAGGATACCGTCCAGTACTATTGGGGACTGAGCAACTACCGCTACAAGGATTACTATACGGCCGAGGCGAATTTCGCCAAGTTCATGGAAAATTTCCCGCAGAGCCCTTTCACGGCTGATGCGGCGTTCCTGCGGATCGACTGCCTGTACCGTTCGACCCTGCGGTATGAGCTGGACCAGGCCCCGACCTATACCTGCATGACGGCGATCGCCGACTACTTACGGGACTTCCCGGATGCCGGCCATGAGGATGAGTGCCGGGTCATGCTCAAGGAGCTGAACGACCGTCTGGACAGGAAGGCTTTCGAGAATGCCCGCCTGTACTACAAGATGGAGGATTACCAGGCCTCCCGGGTGGCTTTCCGGAACATCCTGAAGGACGACGCGGACAACATCTACCGGGAAGACATCCTGTATTACATCGCCAAGTCTTCCTACCGGTATGCCGAACTCAGCGTGGCGGAAAAGCAGCGCGAGCGTTACATGGCCTTCATGGACGATTATCTCAATTTCGTGAGCGAGATCCCGGAGTCCCCGTACCGTAAGGAACTGGATGCCCTGTATTCCCGCGCCCAGCGCGCCATCGGCCGGTATGCCGGTACGGACGAGATGCTGGACAAGACCGAAAAGGACTTCGAGAAGGAGCGCAAGGCGGCCGCCAAGGTGCAGTAAGGAAAATTTTGAAACCTGCTGCGGATCCCGGTCCGTATATAGGGTAGAAAAGAAATAGTGAGCAATATGGACAAGAAGAAAGTTCCGAACAACACGATTACCCGTGACATCAAGTACCTGGCCGAACCGACCGGCAATATCTATGAATCCGTCGTGATCCTTTACAAGCGCGCCAACCAGATCGCGCTGGCCGAGAAGAAGGAGTTGACCAAGAAACTGGAAGACTTCAAGAACGATCGCGACACCATGGAAGAGGTCTTCGAGAACCGGGAACAGATCGAAATCTCCAAATACTATGAGCGCCAGCCGAAACCGGGCCTCGTCGCGATCGAGGAGTTCCAGGAGGGCGAACTGTATTACCGGATGGCGAAAGGCGAGGAGGCCGACGCCCAGTAGGCCGCCATGCTCCGCTCCCTCCAGGTCAGGAATTACGTATTGATAGACTCGCTGGATATTAATTTTCCGGCGGGTCTTCTCATCATAACCGGCCAGACCGGCGCGGGCAAGTCCGTCTTGCTCGGCGCCCTGTCCCTGGCCCTCGGAGGAAAGGCGGATGCCTCCATGGTCGGTGAAGGCGAAGGGAATTGCATCGTCGAGGCCTGCTTTGAGCTGGGCGAAGACGCCCAGGCCCGTGAAATCGTCGAAGAACAGGGCCTGGACTGGAATGAAGGCCACCTGACCCTGCGCCGGGTGCTCGGCCGTACCGGCCGTACCCGTTCCTTCCTCAATGACGAACCCGTCACGCTGCCGGTCCTGACGGCCCTGTCGGCCCGGTTGCTGGACATCCATTCGCAGCACCAGACCCAGCTTCTCGCAGACCGCTCCTACCAGCTCCTGATGCTGGACCTGTATGCCGGAAATGCCGGCCTGCTGGCGGACTGCCGCCGGAGCTGGCGGCAGTTGGGCGCCCTGCAGGAGCAGGAACAGGCGGTCACCGAACGGCTTCGCCGCCTGGCCTTGGAGAAGGAATTCAACGAAGCCCTGTTCTCCCAGCTGGATGAAGCGCACCTGCGCGACGGTGAACTGGAAGAACTGGAAGAGGAGCAGAAGCGGCTGGCGAATGCGGAAGAGATCAAGGAAGGTCTCTTCGCCGTCAGCGGGCTCCTTGGCGGGGAGGGCGACGATTCCTCCTGGGACAGCCGCCTCAAGGAGGCTGTGCGCCAGCTTACCAAGACCGCCCGTTACGTGGACCAGGCCGGAGCCCTGGCCGAGCGGCTGGATTCCGCCCGCCTGGAACTGGATGATATCCTTTCCGAAGTCATTTCCCTGGAAGATTCCGTCGAAGTGTCTCCCCAGCGCCTGGAGGCCGTGGAAGACCGGATGTCCCTGTTGTACGACCTGATGAAGAAGCACGGCGTCCGTACCGTCGCCGACCTGATCGCCCGCCGGGACGAACTGTCCGAGGCGCTTTACGATGCGACCGCCCTGGAGGGCGAACGCGACCGGCTCGCCCGGGAGATCGCTGCGGAGCAGCAGCGTTATGTCGGCTTGTCCACCCGCCTGCACGAGGCCCGTGCGGAAGCGGCCGCCCCGTTCGCAGGCGCGATCCAGGACAAACTCCGTTTTCTCGAGCTGGAACGCTGCGTCTTCTCCGTCCGCTTGTCGGAGGGCACGCCCGGACCGTCCGGTTCGGATGCCGTTACCTTCCTGTTCTCCGCTACGGGACGCAACCCCGTCGAAGTGGCCCGCTGTGCCTCAGGTGGCGAACGTTCCCGCATCATGCTCAGCCTGAAGGCCATGATGGCCCGTTATACGAAGATGCCGACGATGGTGTTCGACGAGATCGATACGGGTGTTTCGGGAAGTGTGGCGGACAAGATGGGCACGATGATCTGCGAGATGGGCAGGGACATGCAGGTCTTTGCCATTACCCATCTCCCGCAAGTCGCGGCCAAGGGGGATGCCCATTACCTCGTGTCCAAGGAAATCCTTCCTGACGGCCGGGCCGTTACGGAAATCGGACAAATAACGGGCGAAACCCGGATCCGGGAAATCGCCCGCATGCTCAGCGGTTCAGCCATCACGCCGGAGGCCATGGCGAACGCGCAGACGCTTCTGAAGTAATTATCTTGCGATCTTGATGCTGAAATCCGGGTTGTAGACAGCCCGGCGGATGCCGTGGTTGACCAGTCCGCCGTTCCCGGCTTCCAAGAACTGGAAATCCGCCTGCAGGCCTTCCTTGCGGCTGATCCGGTCCAGACGGTCGATCCATGCGTCCCCGTGGTCGGCGACGACCTGGATGAAGTAGCTGGCCAGGTCATATCCCTGGAAGGCGAACTGGTTCGGCTCCGTGCCGTACAGGCCGCGGTATGCCAGCAGGAAATCGCGGACCCTGGCACTGTCATAGTCGATGAAATAGGACATGGAGACGTGCAGGTTGACATTGTGCAGGTACTCCACGTCGATGGTGTCAAAGGAGCGGACCTTCGACGGGCTGTAGACGACGACGGGGAAGCGGTTGTGGATCAGCAGCGAGAGGTTTCGCACCACATCGGTGACGAAGGCTTCGCTCTCCGAGTCGAGGATGATCCGGTTGACGCCGGTCCGGCTCAGGATATTGCCGAGGGAAGTGGTGATCCCGCGTCCCTGCAGGATACTGTACGAGAACGGCGTGAATTCCAGGTTGGATGCCTCGAGCATCTTGAAGAATTCGGACTGGACGCCGTTGCGTTCGGAAATGACGATCACCTTGTCGTCGTCCTGGCGGTCTTCCCGGACCCAGCGGATGACGTCGCTGTACTGTGCGGCAAGGGAAGCCGGTGCCTGGATCAGGTTCCGGTGCTCCGGGATGAGCGAAGTCGCCTTCTGGTCCAGCGGAGAGACGATGGCGGCGTGTCCGTCAGCCAGGTTGAGGACCTTGGTCAGGTCTGCCGGGGCGATCGGGCCGATGACGACGTCCGCGTCTTCGAGGCGGGAAGCCGTGACCGGCAGGGCTCCGCCGCTGACGTCATAGACGCTGAGCTCCGAACCGATGCCTTTCTCTCCCATTTCCTTGACGGCCATCAGGAAGCCGCTGTAGAAATCCATGCTGGTACTGTTCTTCATCGGGAGCAGCAGCACGGTGTTGACCGAAGATTTGTGGGGGCTGCTGAAGATCGAAGGGAACCGCCACCTGCGGCCCTGCTCTTCGGGCTGGACCTCCTCCTGGGGCGTTTCCTGCTGGACGGTGGCCTCGGTTTCGGAGACCGCCTGTTCAGCCGCCGCTTCCGACGCCGCCTCCGTTTCGGGGGCAGAGGCGTGCCGCTTGGCCAGGAAGGCTACGGGATCCTTCGGGATACGGATCTTCTGCCGGTTATTCAGTTTCTTGGTGGTCAGGTCGTTGGCCTGCATGATGACCTCGACGGACACGCCGTACTTCGCGGCGATGTCGTTGATGTCCTCATACCAGCGGACCGTATGGGAAATGAATTCGTCCTTGTCCGTCTGCGGGGCCGTCACGCTTTTGGATGCGGGCGTCGAGGCCGGCTGTACGGATTCTTTGACGGGGATGAGGATGATGGCATTCTTTTTCAGGCCCTCGCCGCGCAGGTCGACCGACGGGTTCGCGTCATAGATCTCTTCGACCGTCACCCCGTAGGCCTTGCTGATGGAAAACAAGGTCTGTCTTTCCAGGACGACGTGGGAATAGAAGACGTTGCCGTCGCTGCCGCGGACCTTCTCCTTCGAGATGGTCACCGGGGTCTGGGTATACTCCTGCGCCTGCATCCCGAAAACCGGGAGCAGGCACAGGGCAACCGTCAGAATCCACAATCTTCTCATGAATGATTAGTTGTTCTCTTTCGCTTTGTTCTTGACATATTCCTCGTTCAGGCCGGCGATGACGGCGTCCGTGATATCGAGGCTGGCGTCACCGGCAACGACCGGGGCGGGGAGGACATCGCCCTGGCAGCTGATGATGAGGGCGAACTGCTTCTCTTCGTTGAACTTGTCGATGAACTTCTTGATGGCGTCACCGATCTGGTTCATCATGACCTGCTGCTCTTCGGCGATCTCCTGCTGCTTCTGGGCGGCGTAGTTGTTGAACTCGTTCTGCTCCTGCTGCAATTTCTGGGCCTGCACTTCGGCCACGCTGCGGGTGATCAGGCCCTTGTCGATCTTCTCCTGGAAGTCGTTGGCCTTTTTCTGGAGGTTGTTGCCGCGGCGGGTGATCTCCTGCTGGATGCTCTGGACCTTGGTCTCCACGACGGAGCTCAGGTCATTGGCCATGTCATATTCATTCAGGACACGGTCCAGGTTGAAAAAAACGGTGGCGCCCTTCGCGGCGACGGTTTCGGTGCCTTCAGCGGCGGCGTTGGCGGGTTTGCCATTGCCGGAAGTCAGCTGGAGGATTCCGACGAGGAGTGCGGCGACGAGCGCAATGATGCTGAGGATAAGAGGTGTGTTTTTCATTGTATCTGGTTGTTATATTTTATCATGTTGGGATAGACCAGTAATTTGTAAAGGTAGTTAAAAATTTTTAATCTGTGACAGGTACGCCTGGATTGTTTTCTCCAGACCCATATAAAGGGCGTCGCAGATGATGGCGTGGCCGATGGAGACTTCGTCGGTCCAGGGGATGGTCCGGATGAAAAAGGCCAGGTTGTCCAGGTTGAGGTCATGCCCGGCATTGAGCCCCAGCCCGCAGGCGCGGGCGGCCTTCGCGGCTTCCAGGTAGGGGGCGATGGCTTTCTCCGGATCCGCAGGGTACTGCTCGGCATAGGCCGCCGTATACAGCTCGACGCGGTCCGCCCCGCAGCGCGCGGCCCCTTCGACCATCCGGGGGGCGGGATCGACGAAGATCGAGGTACGGATCCCCTTGGACTTGAACAGGGCGCACATCTGCGTCAGGAAGTCCTTGTGGGCCAGGGTGTCCCAGCCGGCATTGGAGGTGATGGCGTCATGGGCGTCGGGAACGAGGGTCACCTGGTCGGGGACGACTTCGCAGACCAGGTCCCGGAAAGAGGGGATCGGATTGCCTTCGATGTTGAATTCGGTCGTTACGGCCGGGCGGATCTGGCGGACATCCGAGTAGCGGATGTGCCGCTCGTCCGGACGCGGATGGACGGTGATGCCTTCCGCGCCGAACCGCTCGCAGTTGAGGGCCGCCTGGAGGACATCGGGCATGTTGCCGCCCGGGCGTTGCGGAGGGTGGCTACCTTATTGATATTGACACTGAGTCTTGTCATGGCATAGGCTTATTAGGGTGACAAAAATAAGCATTTTGTGCAGAATTTGTAAATAATATGTTAATTTTGGAGCCCCAATTCCATCCATATATGAAAATCGGTATCTTCATCCAGAAAGACTCGCTGCGCGCAGAGGCCGGTTTCCTGGAACTCATCCAGCAGTTGCAGGAGGCTTCCTACGAGTTGTACGACATCGCCTCGAAGGCTGACATCCGCCCCGGGACCGACCTGGTACTGAGTGTCGGCGGCGACGGCACCTTCCTGTCTGCCGCGCAGACCGTCTCGGATGTCGGTATCCCGATCCTGGGCGTCAATTTCGGACGGCTCGGCTTCCTGTCGGAGAACCGTCCCGAAGCCGTGGTCCAGGCCCTCATGGAAGGGGAGTTCTCGGTGGAATACCGGACCATGCTCAATGCGACCCTGAAAGGCAAGAATGCCCGCAAGGACATCGGCCTGCTGCCCTATGCCGTCAATGAGGTTTCCATCCACCGCAGCGGCGTGGGCGTGCTGGGCGTCAATGTCACCATCGACGGGGATACCCTTCCGACCTACTGGGCGGACGGCCTGCTGGTGGCCACCAGTTCCGGTTCGACCGCCTATTCCCTGAGCGTCGGCGGCCCGATCTGCATGCCGGATACCAAGGTGCTGATCATCGCCCCGATCTCCCCGCATAACCTCAATGTCCGCCCGCTGGTCGTCCCGGACACGGCCCGCATCACCATCTCCATCCAGTCCCGCGACGACAAGGCCATCATGACCATGGACAACAAGACCATGGAAATCGATCCGTCCTGGACGATTGAAGTAGCGATGGCACAGTTTTCGCTAAAACGTATCCGGCTCTCCAAGTCGGAGTTCGTGAAAGCGCTTACCAGCCGGCTTTTCTGGGGAGAGGACATGAGAAACAACGGTTAGCATGGAATCAACGGAAAAGAAAGTCCCCCAGCACGTTTCCATTATCATGGACGGGAACGGCCGGTGGGCCAGGGAACGGGGTAAGGAACGTGTCTACGGTCACCTGAACGGCGTCGAAAGCGTCCGTGCCGTGACGGAGGAATCCGTCGCCCAGGGGATCCGGTACCTGTCCTTGTACGCCTTCTCGGAAGAGAACTGGAACCGCCCGCAGGAAGAGGTCGGCTACCTGATGCAGCTGATGATGAAATCCATTGCCGGCGAATTCGAGAACCTGATGAAAAACGGGGTCCGGTTCGTCGTACTGGGCAATCGTTCCCGCCTTTCCGATACCCTGAACGAAGCGATCGACACGCTGATGGAACAGACGAAGGACAATCCCAACCTGACCCTCATCGTCTTCCTCAGCTACAGCGGGAAATGGGACATCCTGCAGGGTGCGCGGAAACTGGCGGAAGCCGCCGTAAAGGACCCGCATATCCTTGACAATCTGCAGATTTCTGATTTTGACAACTACCTGGTGACCGCGGGGATCCCGGATCCGGACCTGATCATCCGGACCTCCGGCGAGCAGCGGATCAGCAACTATCTGCTGTGGCAGGGCGCCTATTCGGAATTCTATTTCACGGACATCCTGTGGCCGGATTTCCGCAAGGAGGCCTACCGCCAGGCGCTTGCGGAATACGCAAGACGCGACCGCAGGTATGGAAAAGTCAAATAAAAGCCCTATATTTGTAGTCTGTAATTTTTAGTGGACGCTATGAGATTGAACAAGATATTGGTTGCCGGAACCCTTCTCCTCTTCCAGGCGCTGGCCTTTGCACAGGAGCGCGTGGCCGTGGAGATCGACTATGGCAATCCGAAAAAATATACGGTGGGTGGCATCACGGTGGAAGGAAACTCGTATTTCAGCGACAACCAGATCATCCAGCAGACCGGCCTGCGGAAAGGCATGCAGGTGACGGTGCCGGGTGATGACCTTTCCTCCGCCCTGAACCGCCTGTGGGCCCAGCGCTATTTCCAGGATGTGGCCGTCTATGCCGATTCCGCTTCCGTGCAAGGCGACTCCCTGTTCATCCGTATCGCCATCCAGGAGCGTCCCCGCGTCTCCCGCTGGACTTTCTCCGGCATCAAGAGCGGCGAGCGCAAGGACCTGGAGGAACGTCTTAGCCTCCGCCGCGGTGGGGAATTCTCCGATTACGTGGAGAAGACCTCCGTCGGTATCATCAAGCGTTACTATGCCGGCAAGGGCTTCAACAATGCCAAGGTCGACGTGCAGGTCAAGCGGGACACCGTCGTCAAGAACGCCATCCGGGTCAACTTCGCCATCGACAAGGGCAAGAAAGTGAAGATCCGGGACATCAACTTCTCCGGCAATGAGCATGTCAGCGAGTTCAAGCTGGCCCGCTCGATGAAGAAGACCAAATCGAACAAGATCTACAACTTCTTCAGCAGCAAGAAATTCAACGAGAAGGAATATCCCAACGACAAGAAGAACCTCATCAGCGCCTTCAACGAGGCCGGCTACCGCGACGCCCGCCTGGTCAAGGATTCCATCTACTATGTGGATTCCAACCGGCTCGGCATCGACTTGGTCATCGATGAGGGCAAGAAATACTATTTCCGGAACATCACCTGGACCGGCAACTCCGTCTATTCGGCGGAGACGCTGAACCAGATCCTCCAGATCGGCAAGGGCGATGTCTATGACGTCGTGACCATGCAGAAGCGCCTGACCGGCGGCGGAAAGCAGTCCGAGACCGACGTCTCCAAGGTCTACCGCGACAACGGTTACCTGTTCTTCAACATCCAGCCGGTGGAACTGAACATCGAAGGCGACTCCGTGGATGTCGAGATGCGGATCGTCGAAGGCAAGCAGGCGACCCTGAACAACATCGTGATCAACGGCAACGACCTGACCAACGAGCGGGTCGTCCGCCGGCAGATCTTCACCCGTCCGGGCTACATGTTCAGCCAGTCCGACTTCGAGCGTTCCGTCCGTGAAATCGCTTCCCTCGGCCAGTTCGATCCGGAAGCCATCATGGGCCCCAACGGCTACTCCATCATTCCGGACCAGCTCAACAACACCGTCGACCTGGTCTACAACGTGACGGAAAAGCCGTCCAGCCAGCTGGAACTCTCCGGCGGTTGGGGCGGACGTACCTTCGTGGCCACCGTCGGTGTGAGTTTCAACAACTTCTCGACCCGCCGGATCATGGACAAGAGCGCCTGGCGCCCGGTCCCGCTCGGCGATGCGCAGAACCTGGCCATCCGGTTCCAGACCAGCGGCGGCTATTATACCGCCTTCAGCGCCAGTTTCAGCGAGCCGTGGCTCTTCGGCAAGAAGCCGACTTCCCTGAGCCTCTCCGGCTACTACACCCGCCAGACCAATTCCCTGTGGCAACTCAACCTGCTCAGCCGGGACCGCATGATGGAAGTCTACGGTTTCTCGGCCGGACTGGGCAACCGCCTCAAATGGCCGGACAACTATTTCGTCCTGTATAACCAGCTCAGCTGGCAGACCTACAAGCTGACGAACTGGTATTCCAACTATTTCATCTTCGACAGCGGTACCTCCCACAACGTGAGCTACACCCTGGGCCTGTCCCGTAATTCCACGGACCAGATGATCTATCCGCGTGTGGGTTCCGATATCTCCTTCACGGTCCAGCTGACCCCGCCGTTCTCCCTCTTCCGCAGGGAAGACAAGGGCGTCCTGACGGCGGATGGCTCCCCGACCCGCGTCAGCAGCTGGCGGGACATCAATTACGATAAATGGTCCTCCCAGGACCGCTACCGCTGGATCGAGTACCATAAGTGGCATTTCAAGGCCAACTTCTACACCAAGCTTGTCGGCGACCTCGTGCTGAAGACCCGGGTGCAGTTCGGTTACCTCGGCTATTACAACCGCAAGTGGGGCTATTCCCCGTTTGAAGGCTTCCAGGTCGGTGGCGACGGTATGTCGGGCTACAACACCTACGGCTCCGAGATTATCTCCCTGCGCGGTTACGAGAACTACTCCCTGACCCCGTATACCTACTCGCAGTACAACTCGAACAGCTACTCCTATGCGGGTAACGTCTATGACAAGTTTACGGTCGAGCTCCGCTATCCGGTCATCCTCCAGCCGCAGTCCACGATCTTCGCGCTGGCCTTCCTGGAAGGCGGTAACGCCTGGTCCGACATCCGTCAGTTCAACCCGTTTGAAATCAAGCGTTCCGCCGGTGTCGGCGTCCGTATCTACCTCCCGGTGGTCGGCCTTCTCGGTATCGACTGGGGCTATGGTTTCGACTACGATGTCCAAGGCAAGAAGGGCGGGAGCCAGTTCCACTTCCTCATCGGACAGGAATTCTAATGGTCTGATATTTGTATGGTCATAAAATCGCGCTAAGCAAGATTAATAATTTAAAACTTAGAATAATGAAAAAGATCCTTTTGATTGCTGCAGCAGCAATCGTTTCCTTCTCCGCATCTGCGCAGAATCTCAAGTTCGCCCATGTGAACTATACCGAACTCGTTCAGTTGATGCCGGAGGCCGACCAGGCCCGTTCTGCCATCGCCGCTTCCAGCAAGGAGGCCGAGGAGACTTTCCAGGGCATGTACGAGGAATACCAGAACAAGCTCACGCAATACCAGCAGAAAGCTGACAGCTGGACCGCTGCCGTCCGCCAGAGCAAGGAAAAGGAACTGGGCGATATCCAGAACCGTCTCCAGGAATTCCAGCAGACCATCCAGCAGGAGCTTCAGCAGCAGCAGAGCCAGCTAATGGCCCCGATCCAGCAGAAGGCCATCGAGGCGGTTGAGAAACTCGCCAAGGAAGGGGGTTACATCTATGTCTTCGAGGCCGGTTCCATGCTCTACATCGATACCAAGCAGAGCACTGACCTGACTCCGGCTGCCCGCAAGGCCCTTGGCATCGCGGACGGACGCACCCTCGAGACCCTTCAGGCCGAGCTTCAGGCCCAGGCCCAGCAGCAGTAATCCGGCACTGTCTGGAAGCAGACTTTGAAACGGGTTGTGGATTTTTCCACAACCCGTTTTTTCTTTCGATTTTTGCTTGACTGTATCGTTTTTATTATTAGATTTGCACTGCTGAAACAAAATAGCTTATTTTTTATAAGTCACATACACTAAAACAAACTTTTCAATCATGAAGACACAAGACATCATGGCCAAGCTTCAGGCCAAGTACCCGCTGGAGAAAGAATATCTTCAGGCTGTGCAGGAGGTCCTCGAATCCATCGAAGAGGTCTACAACCGCCATCCTGAGTTCGAGAAGGCAAAGATCGTCGAGCGGATGGTCGAGCCGGACCGTATCTTCACGTTCCGCGTTACTTGGGTTGACGACAAGGGTGAAGTCCAGACGAACCTCGGATACCGTATCCAGTTCAACAGCGCGATCGGTCCCTACAAGGGCGGTCTCCGCTTCCACAAGGCCGTGACTCCTTCCATGCTCAAATTCCTCGGTTTCGAGCAGACCTTCAAGAATGCCCTGACGACCCTCCCGATGGGTGGTGCGAAGGGTGGTTCCGATTTCGACCCGGTCGGCAAGTCCAACGATGAGATCATGCGTTTCTGCCAGGCTTTCATGCTGGAGCTCTGGAACTGCATCGGTCCCGACCAGGATATCCCTGCCGGTGACGTGGGTGTCGGCGGCCGTGAGATCGGTTACCTCTATGGCATGTACAAGAAACTGGCCCGCCAGTACAATACCGGTGTCCTGACCGGCAAGGGCGGCACCTGGGGCGGTTCCATCCTCCGTCCGGAGGCTACCGGCTTCGGCGCCCTCTATTTCACCCAGCACCTGCTCGAGAAGGCCGGCAAGGACATCAAGGGCAAGAAAGTCGCCCTCTCCGGCTTCGGCAATGTCGCATGGGGTGCTGCCACCACGGCGACCGAACTCGGCGCCAAGGTCGTTGCCATCTCCGGTCCGGACGGTGTCTGCCACATTCCTGACGGCATCACCAAGGACATGATCGACTATATGCTTGTGATGCGTGCCTCCAACCGCAACAAGGTCGAGGACATGGCTGTCAAGTTCCCTGAGAAGGCGTTCTTCACCGCCGGCAAGAAGGCCTGGAGCATTCCGGTCGACATCGCCCTCCCTTGCGCCTTCCAGAACGAGCTGAGCGAGGATGATGCGAAGGAACTCGTTGCCAACGGCTGCTGGTGCTGCTGCGAAGTCTCCAACATGGGCTGCCAGCCGGGTGCCATCCACTATTTCCAGCACAACGGCATCCTCTTCGCCCCGGGCAAGGCTGTCAATGCCGGTGGTGTCGCCACTTCCGGTCTGGAAATGACCCAGAACGCCGAGCACATCAGCTGGGACGCCAAGGAGGTCGATGACAAGCTCCACTTCATCATGAAGAGCATCCACGAGCAGTGCGTCAAGTTCGGCACCCAGCCGGACGGCACGATCGACTACGTCAAGGGCGCCAACATCGCCGGCTTCATGAAAGTCGCGCAGGCCATGCTTGAGCAGGGTACGATCTAAGTCCTTTTGAATAACTCTGAGGGCGGTCTTTTGGCCGCCCTTTTTTTGGTGAATAGGCAAATTGTTGCTAATTTTGCTCGCTATTTTGGAGAACGCTCCAAAATCATAGGAAACAAGACTTTATTATCAGTAATGGCTACCCAAAAATTGAATGTGAAGTACGCTGTGCTCCTGCCCATCGTACTGATCGTTACCCTCCTCATCTGCTGCGTCCCGGTATCTGTTTTCGGCATTGAAGGACTGACCGTCGTCCAGCAGCGCGTCATTGCCCTTTTCGTCTTCGCGGCACTGATGTGGATGTTTGAAATCATCCCGAACTGGACCACCTCCCTGCTGGTCATCGTCATCTCCCTGCTGACGGTCTCCAACAAAGGCATCAGCTTTTTCTGCGACCCGAAATATGGCCAGCTCGTCGATTACAAGAGCCTGATGGCATCTTTCGCCGACCCGGTCGTCATGCTGTTCATGGGCGGTTTCGTCCTGGCCATCATGGCGGAAAAATACGGTCTCGACGTGACCATGGCCCGCTACCTGCTCAAACCGTTCGGTACGAAGCCGAAAATGGTCCTGCTGGGCTTCCTGGTGGTGATCGCCGTCTTCTCCATGTTCATGAGCAACACGGCTACCGCGGCGATGATGCTGGCTTTCCTGGCTCCGGTGCTGGCCGTCCTTCCGTCCGACGACAGAGGCAGGATCGGCCTGTCCCTGGCCATCCCGGTAGCGGCCAACCTCGGCGGTATCGGCACTCCGATCGGTACGCCGCCGAACGCCACGGCCGTCCGCTTCCTGACGGAAGCCGGTTATGAGGTTACCTTCATGGAATGGATGGTCCGCATGGTCCCGTACGTGCTGATCATGATCTTCCTCGCCTGGCTGCTGCTGCAGTTCTTCTTCCCGTTCAAGAGCAAAAAGGTCGTGCTTGAGATTCCGGAGAACAACAAGGATAAAGGCTGGAAGAGCAAAGTGGTGTGGATCACCTTCATCGGCACCATCCTGCTGTGGGCGACCGAGAGCCTGACGGGTATCAATTCGAACGTCGTTGCCCTGATCCCGCTGGGTGTGCTGACCTGCACGGGCATCTTCACCAAGGAAGACATCAAGGAAATCAACTGGAGCGTCCTCTGGTTGGTGGCCGGTGGCTTCGCACTGGGTACCTGCCTGCAGGGAACCGGTCTGGCCAAGGTCCTGATCGGTGCGATCCCGTTCGGCGAGATGCCGGTCCTGCTGGTCTTCCTAATCGCCGGTCTGGTCTGCTACTTCCTGTCCAACTTCATCAGCAACTCCGCCACGGCGGCTCTGCTGATCCCGATCCTGATCGTCATCGCAGAAGGCATGGCCGACCCGGCCGCCGCCAACAACGCCAGCTTCCTGGCCCTTGGCGGTACCTATGCCATGATCACCTTCATCGCTGTCTGCGCCTCCATCGCCATGCTCTTCCCGATCTCCACCCCGCCGAATGCCATCGCGGCTTCCACGGGCCTGGTCGAGACCAAGGACATGGCCAAGGTCGGCATCATCATCGGCCTGATCGGTTTCGTGCTCGGTTTCTTCTGGCTGACGAAGCTCTTCCCGTTCGCATAACCATTCCCCAAAACCCTATATCATGAAAAGATTTCTTATCGTTGCTGCAACGTTGTTCTTCGGCCTGTCGGTTTTCGCACAGTCCGGCGACCAGCCCGAATACGGTTACAAGCAGACCGGTTTCCAGAGTGCCCCGAAAGTCGGCGGCTACATTATCGGTTCCTACAAGTACAGTGATTTGGAAGGTGCCCACGACGGCCCCGGTTTCGGCCTTCGGCTGATCCGTCTCTATGTCGACGGCTCCATCTTCAATGACTTCAATTACCGCATCCAGTTCCAGGCCGGCAGCGGCACGCCCCATGTCAAGGATTTCTATATCGAGTGGGCGAAGTATTCGGAGTTCTCCGTGAAGCTCGGTCAGTTCAAGCGGGCTTTCACCTTCGAGAATCCCATGAACCCTTGGGATGTCGGTGTGGGTGATTTCTCCTTCCTGGTCCAGAAGTTTGCCGGCATGGGCGACCGCCTCGGCGAAGCCAACATGGGCGGACGTGACCTCGGTCTCCAGGTCCAGGGCGACATCCTCCCGATCGGCTCGGACAACCACAACCTCATCCACTATCAGTTGGGCCTCTACAACGGTCAGGGTATCAACCAGACCGATGCGGACGGCAAGAAGGACCTTATCGGAACCATCCAGTTCCAGCCCATCAAGGGCCTCAAGCTGGGCGTCTTCGGATGGAAGGGCAACTGGGTCAGCGGCGGCGAGAGCTACAAGCGTGAACGCGTGAGCGCGGGCCTGTCCTATGACCGTGACAACTGGACCCTCCGTGGTGAATATGCCACCGCAGTCGGTGATGAGAAGAAGCAGAGCGGCGCTGCCGACGCTTTCTATGTGACCGCCGGCGTGCCGGTCCGTGACTGGCTCAAGATGTATGTCAAGTGGGATGAATTCCGCAGCGCCGGCAATTCCGACACCTGCCACGACATGTATTCCGCCGCCGCCAACTTCCGGCTGCACAAGAACCTCAATTTCCAGCTCGAGTACCGGTTCCATCACGACAACCTGCTTGCCAAGCCGGAATACAACGAACTCTGGTTCCAGGCGTACATCCGCTTCTAAGCCAGCTTCTGGCGACAACGCAAATGATACCGGCGTCCCTTTCGCGGGACGCCGGTATCATTTTATGCCCTTATTGCTGCAGATGTCCCGTTCTCCGGGACGGCAGCAGCACGGGACGGTATGCGGATCCCCTGGGGGATAAAAGAAGAGCAGCAGGCTTTTGACCTGCTGCTCTTGCGTCGAGAAGATCCGACTCGAACGGACGACCCCTACGTCCCGAACGTAGTGCGCTACCAACTGCGCTACTTCTCGATTGCCGGTTGTCCGGACTTTTGTCTTTCCAAAGGGCTGCCCGGGTCGCAAACCCTTCCGTGGCAATTACGCCAGCTTGTTGATGTAGACTGCGATTCCGCTCTTGAGGTTGGCTGCCTTGTTCTTGTGGATGATACCGACCTTGGCGAGCTTGTCAATCATTGCGTAGACTTTCGGAGCATTCTCCTGGGCTACTTTCTTGTCCGTAGTGTTGCGGATCGCGCGGATCGCATTTCTTGTCGTCTTTGCATAATACTTGTTATGCAATCTGTGCCTTTCGCTCTGGCGAATGCGCTTCTTAGCAGATGCGTTATTTGCCATTGTTTATTTTTTTATATTTCGTAGTGGGTAGGAGAATCGAACTCCTATTGCGGGAATGAAAATCCCGAGTACTAGCCGTTATACGAACCCACCAAATCCTTGGTTCCTTGGGAGACGAGGTCTCGAAAGGGATTGCAAAGGTAGATAATATTTTTTTTACGTCAAAATATTTTTGAGAAATTATTCGGTCGGTTTTGCCCATTCAAAAGAATAGAGCAGGGATTCGACCTGGCGGAGGTACTGCCGCTTGTCGTAACGGGGGGCGTAGACCCAGGCTTCCAGCACGATGATCTCCTTGGCCCCCTCGCCGTAGAAGGAGTGCGAGACGAACGGACCGCCCATGAAATCGTTGTGGACTTCCCACCATCCGCGGGTCTGGGCGAATTGGAGTCCCCGGAACTTGATGAACTCGACGGACGTCTCCACGATGTCGCTGGTCGTCATCCAGGTGTTGTCAAACATGCCCGGAACGTTCTCCTGAAGCGTTTTGTTGCGGTGGGCGATGATGTTCTCCCGGGTGAAGTTCTCCGCTTCGGAAGCGGGATACTTGTAGATGAATACGCCCTGGTTGGTGTATTGCTTCTCGTCGGCGATCCAGATGAAGTTGTCGGTCTTCTTCTTGAGCTTGTAGCCGGTAGGGAAGTGCGGGGAGCCGCCTACCATCTCGGTGACGACCTTCGCCAGCTTGGCCTCTTCGTAGAGCTTGGCATTGGCGATGATCCGGTCCCGCTCCGCCTGCTCGATGCTGGCCGTGACCCGGTCCGCATTCTCGGTCAGCAGGCGCAGGGCGCCCTCATTGTCGAAGGCATTGACCTGGATGACGCACTGGGGATGGGCCCAGACGTCGTTCCGGTAAATGACGCCTTCTTCCTGGTTCTGCGGATCGATGTTGAAGATGACGATATTGCGGTGGACCTTGAACAGGTCCGCAAAGCCGGTCGGCGTGACATTGGCCACGGAGAACAGGGCTTCTTTCTGCGGAAGGTAGGGACAGTCGCTGGCGAGGATGTCGCGGACGGCGTTGCCCAGGTTCCCTTCCCAGTTCTCGCGGTCGATGACGACGATGACTTCGCCGGCTTTGCCGCTGACATTCGGCAGCAGCACCCTCGAATTGCGGTTGCAGGAAAGGACACCCAGCAGGGTGAGTGAAAGGAGGACCAGGGTTACAAATCTTTTCATGATACTTGTATATTAAGGTCGGTTTGCCTAATGGATGAGCCGGCCGATGTCATTGCCGCAGGCAAAGAGCATCAGCAGCAGGAGGAGGAGCATGCCGATCATCTGGGCGATTTCCATGAACTTGTCACTGGGTTTCCGTCCGGTGATGATCTCATACAGGAGGAATACGATGTGTCCGCCGTCGAGGGCGGGGATCGGCAGCAGGTTCATCACGCCGAGCATGATGGACAGCAGGGCGAGCAGCTGCAGGAAGGCCATCCAGTCCCATTGACTGGGGAATACCTGGCCGATGGCGATGAAACTTCCGACGGATTTGTAGGCTCCCGTGCTGGGCGTCGCGACCATCCGGAGATCCTGCAGGTAGCTGCCGATGGTGGAGAAGGTCATCTTGATGCCGGCCGGGATGGCCTCGATGGCGTTGTATTCTCGGGTCCGGACGCCGGGAATCTGGGCATAGATCAGCGCACGGCCGAGGGAGTCGACCTGCAGCGGCAGGGCCAGGGTATCCGCGCCCCGCAGGACGGAGGCCGTCAGGCTGGTGTCCGCGAAAGCCCCGAGGATCTCGCGGGAGTCCTGAACGAACCGGACCGGGCGGCCGTCCACGGCGATGATCCGGTCGTCATGCTGCAGCCCGCCGCCCCAGTTGGGCGATTGCGGCGGGATGGTATCGACCACGAAGGGGACGGCGACCTCGAACATGCCCGGGGTATTGAGGATCTCGGGCAGCATGGCCTGGTCGATATACAGGGTCAGGGTGTCTCCGTCACGCAGGACGCGGGCGGTCCGGACGTTGCGGCGGGCCAGGTCGGCCTGCAGGGTCCCGAAGTTCTCGGGGACATAATCGTCGAAACTGAGGATCCGGTCGCCGGTGCGGAAACCCATTTCACGCGCCAGGTCGCTGGCGTAGATCTGGTTCTCGTCGTTGCTGAGGTACTGCGTGCCCCAGATGCCCAGGACGAGGATGTACATCAGGATGGCGAAGATAAAGTTGAACAGCACGCCGCCCGCCATGACCAGCAGGCGCTGCCAGGCCGGTTTCGTGCGGAACTCCCAGGGCTGCGGCTCCTGCTTCATGGCCTCCAGGTCCATGGACTCGTCGATCATCCCGGCGATCTTGCAGTAGCCGCCGAGCGGCAGCCACCCGATCCCGTATTCGGTCTGCCGGTCTTTCAGGCCGGGCAGCAGCCGGGAGAACCACCCGCTCTTGGTGCTGAGCAGCTTGAAGCCGCCGGCATCGAAGAACAGGAAGAACTTGTCGACCCGGATCCCGAAGAGCTTGGCAAAGGTGAAATGCCCGAGCTCGTGGAACACGATCAGGACCGACAGGGCGAGGATGACCTGGGCTATTTTGATCAGGACGGCAGTCATTTGCAGTCTATCAGTTGGTTGGCCCTGTCGAAGGCCTCCCGGTTGGTGGCGAGGATATCTTCGACGGAGGGCTTTTCAATGTATGTCACGGTGTCCATGATCCGGGCGATGAGGTCCGGGATGTCATAGAAGGCGATCCGTTCGTGCAGGTAGGCGGCGACGGCGGCTTCGTTGGCGGCATTCATGGCGCAGGGGATGTTCCCGCCCCGGCGGATGGCGCTGAAGGCCAGCCCGAGGCAGGGGAACCGTTCGAAATCCGGTTCTTCAAAGGTAAGGTTCGCCATGGCGGGGAAGTCCAGCTTCCGGTTGTCGAGGGTCAGCCGGTCCGGGAAGCTGAGGGCGAACTGGATGGGCTCCCGCATGTCCGGATGTCCCATCTGGGCCAGGACGGCGCCGTCGTCGAACTCCACCATCGAGTGGATGATCGATTGCGGATGGACGACGATGCGGATGTCATCCGGGGCCGTGTCAAAGAGCCACCGGGCCTCGATCATCTCGAAACCCTTGTTCATCATGGTGGCCGAGTCGATGGTGATCTTGGCGCCCATGGACCACTGCGGATGCTGCAGGGCCTCGCGGAAAGTGGCTTTCTCGATGTCTTCGCGCTTCCAGGTGCGGAAAGGACCGCCGGAAGCCGTCAGGTGGATCTTCCGGATCCGGTTGCCGCCGGCGCCGAGCAGGCACTGGAAGATGGCCGAGTGCTCGGAATCGACCGGAAGCAGGGGAACGTTGTGGCGACGGACCAGGTCCATGACCACGGGACCGCCGGCGACCAGGGTCTCCTTGTTGGCCAGGGCGATCGGTTTGCCGGCCTTGATGGCGGCGATGGTCGGCTTGAGTCCGCTGAAACCGACGAGGGCGGTGAGGACCATGTCGACGGAATCGGCGGCTGCCAGGCTGCAGATGGAATCCATCCCGCTGAAGACCTTGATACCCAATGGCTGCAGGGCGTCTGCCACGGTCCGGTACAGGGACTCGTCGCGGATGACGACCGCATTGGGGTCAAATTCCCGGGCTTGCCGGATGAGCAGGTCCGCATTCCGGTTGGCGGTCAGCAGGTCGACGCTGAACCGGTCCGGATGCTGCCGGACCACGTCCAGGGCCTGCCGCCCGATGGACCCGGTCGAACCGAGGATGGCGATGTTTCTCTTTTCCATTAAAAACCGATATACTTGGCGGGGTCGACCGCCTCTCCCTTGTACCAGAGCTCGAAATGCAGGTGGTCACCCGTCGTCAGGGTGCCGGTGTTCCCGACAATGGCAACGGGGGTCCCGGCGGTGACTTTCTCGCCGGAGGAGCGGATCAGCCGCTGGTTGTGCTTATACAGGGAGATGAGGTCGTTGTCGTGTTGGATGGCGAGGGAATAGCCGGCTTCGTCGCTCCAGCCGGCATAGATGACGGTTCCGTCCAGGACGGCCATCACCACGGAGTTGGCGGGCGCCGTGATGTCCACGGCCGGGTGGAGGGTCGGGTCGAAGGCCTGCGAGATGACGCCTTTCAGCGGCGGGAAGAAATGCATCCCTTCGATCGGAAGTTTCCGGGTGCGGCTGTCCAGCCCGAACCGTTCCGCTTCCATGACCTGCTGGCGCAGGAGGGAATCCTGTGCGCTCAGGCGGGCTTTTTCCGCCTGGTCCATCGGCTGGGCGGCCTGGGCGCGCACGAGGCTGTCGATCTGGACCGGATCCTCTCCTTCGACGATCCGGCGGAGGCTCTCGGCGTAGAACTCCCAGCGGTCCACGACGTGTTCCAGGGAATCGACCGTCATGGCGCTGCGGATGGCGGCCCGCTGCACGGTGGCGTCCGGATAGCCGGGGATGAAGGTTTTCAGCGGGGTGAAGGCGATCATGCAGAAAGCCGCCAGCAGGAAAACCAGGATGACGGAGAGGACGGTAAGCAGCAGTCCGGACCGCTGGAAATGCAGCATCCATAAGTGCTTATGGGTGTTGTCATTGACCAGGGTCAGGCGGAACCGGCGTGCTTTATTTTCTTTTGCCATAGATTTTCGTTATCTTTGCAATTCATGGACAGGATCATCGGCATAGATTACGGAAGGAAACGCACCGGACTCGCTGTCAGCGATCCGCTGGGCATCTTTGCGTCTGCCCTGGATACCGTCCATTCTGCAAAGATAATAGATTATATCAAAAATTACGCCGCTTCCGAGACGATAATCCGCTTCGTGGTGGGGTATCCGCGCAACCTGGACGGGCGTCCTGCGGAGGCTGCCGCAGATGTGGATGTCTTCCTCAAGACCCTCGCCAAAGCCTTCCCGGAGATTCCCGTGACCCTGGAAGACGAGCGGTTCACTTCGGTGCTGGCGCACCGGGCGATGATCGACGGCGGGATGAAGGCTTCCGACCGGAGGGACAAGGCTTCCGTGGACCGGATCAGCGCCGCCATCATCCTCCAGGGTTACCTGGACCGGACCTCGGGCAGTGGTACATCTTTTGCAGCAGATTTGGATTCCGTTCCTGAATCCCGGTCCCTGAACGTTACTAAAAAGAAAAGGAAAAGATTATGATTCAACCGATCTATCTATATGGATCAGAAGTGCTTCGGAAAAAAGCAGAGCCGGTAGACCTCTCCCGGAAGGAAGAGATCATGAAATTGATACAGGATTTGAAGGACACCCTGGCCAATGCCGAAGGCTGCGGACTGGCCGCGCCCCAGATCGGGGTAAGCCAGCGGGTCGTCATCGTCGATGCCGAAGGCATGGAAGACATGTATGACTATCTGAAAGGGTTCCGGCGCGTGCTGGTCAATCCGGTCATCCTCTCCCAGAGCGAGCAGCTGTGCGAGTACAACGAAGGCTGCCTGAGCATCCCGGGGATCTATGCGGATGTCCGCCGTCCGGCCACGATGACCGTCGAGTACTATGACGAGAACCTGGAGAAGGTGACGGAAACCTTCGACCGCTTCGGCTGCCGCATGATCCAGCACGAACTCTCGCACCTGGACGGGGACATGTTCGTCGACCATGTCGCCCCGATCCGCAAGAAAATGATTACCAAGAAGCTGGCCAATATCGCCCACGGGCGGGTCGGCGCACGTTACAATACTAAAATCAAATAAACCATGGGCGCATTCCACGCATATGACATACGCGGAATCTACAATGTGGATTTCGACAAGACCACCGCTTACAAGGTGGGGTACTTCCTTCCCGAACTTCTCCAGACCGACAAGGTGCTGGTGGGCCGTGACTGCCGTGTTTCCTCCCACGAAATCCATGACTGGCTGATCAAGGGCATCCTGGATGCCGGTGCGGATGTCTATGACATCGGCCTGAGTTCGACGCCGATGGTCTATTTCGGGACCGCCAATTACGGGTTCAAGGCTTCCGTCCAGATCACCGCCTCGCACAATCCGCGGGAATACAACGGCATGAAGGTGTCCCGGGAAAACGCCCTTCCCGTCGGACTGGAAACCGGTTTGGGCCAGATCAAGGAATGGATCGAATCCGGTCGGGAGACGCCGCCCGTGGCCAAGCGGGGAGAGGTGTTCCCGATGGAGATCCGCGAAGACTACCTGGCTTTCCTGCGCGGCTACATGGCCGACCTGTCCGGTCTGAAGATCGCCTTCGACCTTTCGAACGGCATGGCGACCCTGTTCGCCCATGAACTGTTCGGCGACGGGCACGAATATATTTTTGACGACATGGACGGGACCTTCCCGAACCATGAGCCCAATCCGCTGGTCCATGACAACGTGGTCGCCCTGGAGGAACTGGTCCGTGAGACCGGCGCCGACGTGGGTGTCATCTATGACGGAGACGCTGACCGCGTCATGTTCGTGGATGAGAAATCCAACTTCATCGCCCCGGACCTGATGATTGCCCTCCTGGGCCACTACTTCATCGAGGAACGCGGCCTGAAGGGCATCGTCCTGCAGGATATCCGCAGTTCCAAGGCCATCAGCGAGTACCTCGAGCCGATGGGCGCGAAGGTGGAGACCTGGAAGGTCGGTCGTGCCAATGCGGCGCTCAAGCTCCGCGAGCTGGACGGCGTATGGGGCGGCGAACTGGCCGGACACTATTATTTCCGTGACTTCTTCTATTCCGACAGCGGCCTGCTGGCCTCGCTGCTCGTACTGCGGGTTGTCGCCAAGATGAAATCGAAAGGCATTTCCCTGAGCGAAGCCATCGCCCGGATCGCCAAGTATGAGAATTCCGGCGAGATCAACTATCGCGTAGAAGACAAGAAAGGCGCGATGGATGCGGTCCGCGACTATTTCACCGGCGTGGAGAAGCCGACGGCCTTCATGGACTTTGACGGTTACCGGGTGGAGTTCCCCGAATGGTGGTTCAACATCCGTCCTTCCAATACGGAACCGTACCTCCGCTTCCTGTGCGAAGCGCGCTCCCGAACCCTCCTCGAGGAGAAAATTGCCAAGGTAGATGAAATCCTGAAAGGCAGGTTCGGGGCAACAAGGTAAATTTATATGATGAATTTCAAGCTTTTATGCGCAGGGGCCTGTTCGATGGTCCTTGCAATGGGGACGATATGCGCCCAAAACGACTCCGTCGTGAAGACGAAGAAAGACGCGGAACTCCTGATTCCCAGGATCCACCGCCAGCCGGTCCAGTCGCTGGATCCCAGCGACCAACAGGTCATGGATACGATCAGTACCCAGACACCGGGCGTGAAGATCCTCCTGTTGACGGACAATACCTGGAAGTACTACCGGGATCCGGCCGAAGCCCTCAAGAGCGAGGCCTTCACCCGGAACTGGAGCACCAATACCATCAATCCCTACAATACGTCGCTCTCCGACCTGCCGGATGACATTCGTATCTGGGTTGCCGACACCCTGAGTGAATACCATTGCCCGTACCAGACAAAGGTCTTCTCCGCTTTCGGCATCCGCCACCGCCGCCGCCATCAGGGGGTTGACCTGCCGCTGAAGACCGGCGATCCGATCGGCGCTGCTTTTGCCGGCCGGGTCCGCGTGTCCAATTATACCCGCGGCTATGGCAATCTTGTCGTGGTCCGTCACGAGAATGGCCTGGAGACCTACTATGCCCATCTCTCCAAGCGGGAGGTGGAACCGGGAGACTGGGTGGAAGCCGGACAGCTGATCGGCCTGGGCGGCTCGACCGGCCGTTCCACCGGGCCCCATCTCCATTTCGAGACGCGCTACGAGGGCTATGCCTTCGATCCCCAGTGGCTGATCGATTTCGAGACGGGCGTCCTGCGCCACCGTCTCTTTGTCCTGAAAAAACGGTACCTGGATGCCAACAGCAAGTACGTCCCGGAATCCGAGGAGGAAGAGTATGAGATCAACGCGGGTGATGAGCGCGACCGCGCCGTGGCCGATTCCATCGAAGCGGTCCGTGCCGCTGAGCGGGAGAAGGCTGCCCGCGAGGCCGCTGCTGCGCAATACTATAAGATCCGTTCCGGCGATACGCTCGGCAAGATCGCCCGTCGCTACGGCACGACGGTCAACGCCATCTGCCGCCTGAATCCGGGTCTGACTTCCCGCACGACCCTCCGGATCGGCCGCAGCATCCGGGTGAAGTAGACGTCGGGGGTGTCACGCCCTTCCTTCGGGCGTGCTCCATCCAAGTCGGGTGTGCTCGGTCTTTTTGGGTGTGTTCGGTCCTGTTGGGCATGTTCAGTTCTGTTGGACGTACTCGGTTCTGTTGGGCGTGTTGCGTATTTGGCTGATATTTAATAAGATATGCAAAAGGCCTGCACCGATTTCGTTGCAGGCCTTTTGCGTTATTGCTTAACTATTAATAAGTTGCGCAGCACGGTCAATCGTGCTTTGCAACTTGATTACCCAGGGTAATGCAGGATCTCGAGCTCTTCGGGGGAGTAAAGCAGGCTGTCGATGAAGTCCGGGGCGACATGGGCCAGGATGACAAAGACGACCAGGGCCAGGACGAGCAGTCCGATCAGCCCGAGTGCGATCCATAGCGCGGTCTTCCAGGGTGCACGTTCCTTCGGTGCCTCCGTCTCGGCCGCCGGAGGTTCTTTGGCCTTCTCGACAGCCGGTTTCTCTATCACCGGTGTGGCTGCGGCTTTCTCGACGACGGGCTCTTCTGCCACGGGCTCAGGGATAACTTCGGCAACAGGTTCAGCGATAACCTCAGCCGCAGGTTCTGCGATGGGCTCGATGGGGGCTTCGGCGACGGGCTCCGGCTTGCTTTCAGGCTCGGTTGCCTCAATGGCTGCCGGTTCTTCTTCCAGGACCGGCTCCGTAACGGCGACCTCTGCCACCGGCTCTTCCTCCAGGACGGGCTCCACGGTGGGGGCGGGGGAGGCTTTCTCGGAAAGGATGGCCCGGAGCTGCTCCACGACGGAGGAAACTTCCTCCGGGGTCTCTTGGTGGGTCTTCAGGGAAATCGGTTCCAGTCCGAAACCGGCGGGATAGATATCCAGATCCTCATCGGCAACGAAAAAGAAGTGATTCTCGCGCGTCGCGCGCAGTTTTCCGAGACCCGGGAAAACGATGGACTTTTTCTGTTTGAGGACATCGCGCATCTCCAGCAGGAAATCCGTCACGATCCGCCGGGCGCGGTCCTTCTCGATCCCGTTGCTGTCCGCATAGAAATCGACCAGCGACGAATCCGTCTCATCGACCCGTTGCCGGAAGAACAGGCGGCGGTAGGGGGGAAGGATGGTGTAACCCCTGTCGGCAAAAGAAGAAGGGACCATTTCGGCAACGAAGGTCCCGACCCCCGGGAGGGCCACTTCATCTTTGTCGAGGATCAACTCCTTGACCATCTTGGACAGAAGATCGATATCCATAAGACCTGCTTTGGTTACAACAAACAAAGGTAGGAAAAAAAACAGAAAAATATTTGGAGATACAGAAAAATGTAGTACCTTTGCAATCCCGAAAAGGAAATCGGGACTGGTTAAAGAGCCAGCGCTAAAATTCCTCCTTAGCTCAGTTGGTTAGAGCACCTGACTGTTAATCAGGGGGTCGTAGGTTCAAGTCCTACAGGGGGAGCTCCTCAGAATCAAGCACTTGCAGTAATGCAGGTGCTTTTCTTTTTATCCGTGGGGGCTCGACAGGGGACGGCCTGTTTTGGAGTCCGGAAAATGTTTGCTATTTTTACCCCGGACTAAACGGACATCTTATGGAACAAAAGGGAATGACGCGGAAACAATTTCTCATCCAGTCGGTTTCCAGCTATTTCAACATCCTGCTGGGAGCATTCTGGCTGATCCTGGGAATCCGGGAGCACAAGCCGTTTGAATGGATACTGGGCCTTGTGTTTCTCGTTCTTTCCTTGAGCCTCCTGGTCGTGCTTTTCGTCCAATGGCGTCGTCATCCCCTTGTGGATGAAGCGTTGGACAAGCGGCTTACCCTCGATTTCAAGGAGAGCATGAAGGGGATGGGCATTGTCTTCGGCATCATCACCTTCGGATTCCTGTTGGCATTCGGCCTGGTTGCGCTTTTGACATAAATGGATGGGGCTTCCGTCCCAAGCTTTAGTGATTGACCATGAGATCGATTATGATGAGGTTCCTTGCGATACTTTCCCAACGGTTGACCAAGGCGCTCCCTTTGCTGCTGGGAGACCTGCTGCTGACGGGCTGCGGTTACCGGGCGCCGCTGTACAAGTCTTACATCCCGGTCGTGAAAGACTCGACCCTGTACCCGCGGGTCCGCGCCGGGTACAAGCAACTGGCCGCCCTGGCCGCGAAGGCCTCTTTTTCTTGATCAGGTCTGCTTCCGGTAGGTGACGGCGGCCAGGAAGCAGAAGATGACCGACAGGACAGCAAGTCCGAGGTATTCGGGCCACAATTCCGTCAGGAGTGTTCCTTTCAGGTAGACGGACCGCAGGATCGTGACGAAATACCGTGTGGGGAAAGCCAGCGTCACGCTTCTTGCCCATTCGGGCATGGACCCCAGCGGGGTCAGCAGGCCGCTCATCAGCATGAAAAGCATGACGAAGAAATAGAGGACGAAAATGCTCTGTTGCATGGTATCTGAACCATTCGCAACGGCGACCGCGAAGCCGCTCATGGCAAACGTGCACAGGATGGCTGCAAGGTAGATGGCGATGACGCTTCCTTTGGGCCATAGCCCGTACACCAGACCGGCGGTCAGGATGCCTTCGCTCAGGACGATCAGTCCGAGAATCCAATACGGAAGAAGTTTGCTGACCGTAAATTCGAAACGGGAAACCGGCGTGACGTTGATCTGCTCGATGGTACCTTTCTCCTTTTCGATGACAAGGTTGAGCGCCGGGATGAGACAGCATACCAGCAGTACCAGGATGATCATGAACGCCGGGATCATGTAGAACCGGTAGTCAAGCGTTTCGTTGAAAAAATACCGGACATCGACCGTGTCTGCCCCGGAGGATGTGACGGCACCTTTTTCTCCGGATAATCCGGCAAGTGCCTGCATGATGGTCATGACGACATATTGCGATCCCACGGATCCCTTGGTGGCGTTGACGGCATTGGCATCGACCTTGATGCGCGGGCTGTCGGCCGCAGCCATCTTCCTGTCGAATCCTTCCGGGATGGTCACGATGACGTCGATGCGGCACTGTTCGAGCGCCTCAAACGCCCGCCGGCTGTCAGACGTGACCATCCGAACCTTGAAATAATCGGAAGCTTCTAGGTGCGACAGGATGCGTCGGGACACCTGGGAACCGTCCCGGTCGACAAAGGCGAGCCTGATCCCGCTGACGGACATGTTCGCCACGAGAGGGACGATCAGCATGACCACGATCGGGAACAGGAAAATGATGCGGGGCAGGAACTTGTTCCGGCGGAACTGTATGAACTCCTTACGGAGCAAGTATTTCAGACATCCCATGGCGGTTATTCGAGTCTATCGTTGAACTTCCGGGTCGAGGCGGTGATCAGCAGTACCGTCTCAGAGAGGAGGATCCCGGTCTCCAGCAGGACGCCTTTGAGGGCAATCCCTTCGATCATCAGTTTGCGCATGGCATCGATGTACCATCGCGCGGGTACCACGTACCCGATCCAGCGGAGCGCCCATGGAATATTTTCCAGCGGGAACAGGAGCCCGGAAAAAAACAGTACCGGCATCAGCAGCATCATTGCGCTGATAAGCAGGGCCATGATCTGGCTTTTGGCGATATTGGATATCAGCATGCCCAGTGACAGGGCCAGCACGAGATACAGGACCGAAACGCCGATGATGCCCAGGTAGCCCCCGGACATCGGAACGCCCAGGACATACCGCGCCAGCACCAGGATGATGGCAAGGTCGATCCCCCCGAGGAGCAGGTAGGGCACCATCTTGGAGATGATGATATAGACGGGCCTTACCGGAGAGACGAGCAGTACCTCCATCGTCCCGGTCTCCTTTTCCTTGACGATGCTGACGGAGGTCATCATGGCGCAGATCAGCAGGAAGATCATGCCCATGATGCCGGGAATGAAATTGAATGAACTCTTCATCTGCGGATTAAAAATCTGGTGCATCTCAACCAGGGACGGCTGGGCGGCGGATCCTGACAGGATTTGCTGCAGATAGGCCTGGGTGATCGTCGCCGTATTGACATCGGCTCCGTCCAGAAGGATCTGGAGGCGGCCCGAAGTGACATAGTCTGCGGCATAGCATACCACGGCCGAGGCCGCTCCGGTGCGCAGCACCTTGTCGATATCGCGCTCATCCACATACCCTGTCAGGGTTACGAGATCGCTGGCTTCGAGATGCCTGACGCTCTCGTCCACGGCGGCACTCCGCCGGGGGGCGCAGACCGCGACATCGATCTGCCGCACGTCGGTACTGACGGTGAAACCGAAGAGCAGGATCAGCGTGACGGGAATCACCAGTACGACCAGCATGGTACGCGGGTCGCGCAGGATGTGGAGCATCTCCTTTTTTACGAAAGTTGAGAGTCTTATCTGCATAGCTTGACAAAAACCTCGTTGACGGTGTTGACCGAAAACTGCCGTTTGAGCGCTGCGGGCGTGTCGAGCGCACGGATCTGTCCGTCGACCATGATGGACACCCGGTCGCAGTATTCCGCTTCGTCCATGTAGTGCGTGGTGACGAAGAGGGTGGTGCCCTGTGCGGCCGCCTTCCGGATCATTTCCCAGAACTGCCTGCGCGTAACGGGATCCACGCCACCGGTCGGCTCATCCAGGAAGACAATTTCCGGCGCATGCATGTTGGCCACGATGAAGGCCAGTTTCTGTCTCCATCCGAGCGGAAGCCGCTCGACGAGGTCATCGCGGTGTTCCGTGAACCGGACTTCTTCCAGCAGGGAAGCCGCCCGCTTTTCGATCCGGGCATCCGTCATCCCGTAGATGCCGCCGAAAAGTTGCATGTTCTCGAAGACGGTGAGGTCCTCGTAGAGGGAAAATCGCTGGCTCATATAGCCGATATGCCGCTTGATCTGTTCTCCTTGCGTCGCGATGTCATACCCTGCCACCGTCCCCGAACCGGCCGAGGGCTTGCTCAGGCCGCACAACATCCTCATGGCGGTCGTCTTTCCGGCGCCATTGGCGCCCAGGAATCCGAAGATTTCGCCGCGCGACACGCTGAAACTGATCGCGTTAACGGCCGTGAAGGAGCCGAAGCGTTTGGTGAGATTGTGGACTTCGATCGTCTTATCCATTTTGTTGCAGTAAGTCGATGAAATATTCCTCCAGGTGGTCCGGGGGCGGGAGGATTTCCAGCACCCGGCCTTCGTTCATGAGCGCGATGCGGTCGCAGCGCGCCGCTTCGTCCATGTAGGGCGTGCTGACCAGGATGCTGATCCCCTGGTCCTTCAGAGAGGCAAGCATCTCCCAGAATTCCGCCCGGCTTACGACGTCGACTCCGGTTGTCGGTTCATCCAGCATCAGGACCGAAGGTTTGTGGATGAGCGCACAACACAGGGCAAGTTTTTGTTTCATGCCGCCCGAGAGCTTGCCGGCCCGGCGTTTCGCAAAAGGTTCGATCTGGCGGTAGATGGGAGCTACCAGATCATAGTTCTGGTCGAGCGTAACACCGAAGATATTGGCGAAAAAGTCGAGATTCTCCTTTACGCTCAAGTCCGGATAGAGGGAAAAACGGCCCGGCATATATCCGATGCGCGTCCGCAGTTCCCGGTAATCATGTACGACATCGCATCCGTCTACGCTGGCCGTACCGGCATCCGGCAGCAGCAGGGAAGCCAGGATGCGGAACAGCGTCGTCTTGCCCGCTCCGTCGGGACCGATCAGGCCGAAAAGTTCCCGGCGCCGCACCGATAGGGAGACCCCGCCGAGTGCCGTAACGGAGCCGAAACGTTTGATGATCCCCTGGGCGTGGATGGCTTCGTTCATAGCGTGACTTCTCCGTAAACGCCGATCTTCAGCCGGCCGTCGTTGACGACGGCGATCTTCGCGGCATAGACCAGGTTGGCCCTGGAGTTGCTTGTCTGGATGTTCTTTGGGGTGAATTCGCTTTCCGAAGCGATCCAGGTAATGACGCCCGGATACGCATACCGCTGTCCGCCGCCGAAGTCTGCCCATACGTTGACCTGTTGCCCGACGGAAATGCGCGGCAGTTGGTCCGATGTGAAATAGGCACGGAGATACATCTGCTGCGTGTCTCCGATCTTGAGCAAGGGTTTGCCGGGCGTTACCAGTTCTCCGGGCCGGACATATTGCGCGAGCACCACTCCGCCGGTGGGGGAGAAGGGACGGCAGCACGCGATGCTGTGGTCGATCTGGTCGATCTGTGCGGCGATGACGGCCGCATTTTCTTCCACGGAGGAGGCATTCTTGCTGAGACTTGAAAGGGTCGCTTCATACTGGCGCTGCAGAACGGACAGTTGTGCGCTGGCGTCATCCAACTGTTTCCGGGGGACGGCTTCGTCTGCGACGAGGGCCTCAAGGCGGGTGACTTCGCGTTGCTGTCTGGTAATCTGTTCTTTCTGGGAGGAGAGTTGTTTCTGGATGTCGGGTTTTCCTGCCAGAAGGGCTCGTTGCTGCTGCTGGAGCGTCTGGCGCTGGAGCACCAGCGTCGTGCTGTCGATGCGGCAGACCGGATCTCCTGCCGAAAGGAAACCGCCCTCCTCGACGTCGAACGAGAGAACCCGGCCCTGGACTTCGGCAGACAGGGTAACGGTCTGGGCTTCAAAAGTTCCGGTTGCATCATAACCGGGATCCTGCCGACAGGACGTCATCAGCAAGACGGCTGCAAGCAAGGTAAGATACTTTTCCATTATTTCAGATGATAATACAGTTCATATTCGTTTTTGCGCAGTTCGATCTCATGGATGCTGCGGGTGTTCCGTGCGGTGTTTTCTTCGGCGATCCGCTGCAGGAGGGTCGCGGTGTCGATGATCCCGTTTTCTCGCTGCGATTCCGCTGCCCCTCGGATGTCGCTGCGCAGGGAGACGATCGCCTCGTCGTCCTGCAGGGCCTTGCGCATGCGGACGATTTCGCTGTCAAGCCGTTCATTCTGCAGGTTGTCGTTGAACGTGGCGACGTCTTTCTGGATCGCAAGTGTGCTGCGGGCATTGCCCAGTTGCCTTTTGTCCGTCCCCAGCGTGAACAGGGCACTGATGTTCCATTGCATGCGTACGCCCAGGTACGCATTCCAGGTCCAGTCCCGGCTGGTCATGCTTTTGAACATATCCAGACCCGGGTTGCCATAGTATCCCTGCGCGAAGAAACTGATGACGGGCCGAACCTGTGCGCGCAACATTTCCTCACGGGCATCGAGGGTCGCGATCCTGGCATCAAGCAGGCGGACCTCAGGCGTCGGATTCCGACGGGACAACAGGCCCGGCTCCTCAGGAAGGACCAGATCCCGGTCGTTCAGGGGCTCGCCGATAAACGTTTCGAGCATGGCGGCGAATTGGGCGCGGGAAGCCCGGTTCTGGTCCATCTGCTGCACAAGCAGAAGGCGTTCCACTTCAATCTGGTCGAGATCGGACCGGGTTGCCAGCCCGTTCCTGTGCATGGATTCCAGCCGGAGCCGGTTGGCGTCCAGCAAAGCTTCCGTCTCCTGGGCGATGGCATGGTTCCCGTCCAGCAGGAGGATGCTGAAGTAAATTTCGCTGATCCGCTGCCCGACGGCGAAAAGGACGGCATCGCTGCCCAGCCGCTGCTCCTTTGCCTCCAAAGCAGATATTTTTTTGCCTGCTGCGGAAGACCCGCCGTCGAAAACTGTCTGTTGAACGTCCAACTGGATCCGGTACTGGTCTTTGGGGATACCGGGAAGGTCCAGCCCCTGCGCCGTCATCCTATCGCGGAGTTGATCCGGAAAGGAAGCTGTTGCGGATTGCCAGGTCGCCTGGCTGCTCAAGGTTACCTGGGGGATCCAGCAGCGGGAAGCCGCACGCAGGTTGTATTGTTCGCTTTGGTCAATGAGGTCGTACCGGGCGACTTCGGGATAATGCGACAGGGCTTTCTGCCGGCATTCCTCGAGGGTGAGTTGCTGGCCCATGGCGGGGAGCGATGCCCCGATCAGGCATACCAGGGCGATGGACGCATGTCTCATAATCCGAGTCTTTTTAAGATGGTCGTGATGTTTTCCTGCTTTACCGCCTCCAGATAGGCCTTCCGCCCTTTTTTGGTCATGCCGGTTTTCTCGATGACGGGATAGGTCAGGAACGGCAGGACATTGAGCGCCAGGATGTCCATCAGCAGATGCCGGACATCGAAATCGATTTCTTCCTGCGTGTGCCGCAGGGCGGCTACCACCTGGGGATAGACATGCTCTGCAAACGATCGGTCAATCTGTCCGATCTCGGTAACGAGGAACCGGGGCAGCAGCGGGTTGGCCGTCAGGAAGTCGAAATGGGCGGCGATTCCTTTTTCCATCCGTTCTTTCAGAGGCAGGCTTGCATCGGAAAAAATGCTGAGGATGGATTGGGCCAGCAACGAGGACTTTTCCGTGATGATGCGGTCGAACAACTGCTTTTTTGTCCGGAAGTAATAGTGGAGCATGGCGTGGGTGACGCCGGCCCTTTCGGCGATCCGGACCGTCCGGGCCCCCGCGAACCCTTTCTCCAGGAATTCTTCTTCCGCGACACGCAGGATGTTCGCCTCCGTAGAATGGTCTTTCTTCATATTATAAACAAATATGTTTAACAATACTGTTAATATTAATATGCAAATTATTAAATAGTTAACACCATGTAATTCGTAAAAATCAGGGTATTGATACGGCAAAGATACAGCAAATTTCCATAAAAACAAGCCTTTGCCTGAAAGGATTGCCTCTATATTGCCTGCTGCCCGTGCCGGGCTGGGTTATGATTTGTCCGATTGTGTTAGCGGTAGCGGGCAGATTTGTCATATTCGTTTTCCGAACGAATGTGACAAATCTGCCCGCAAGCAGTACTGAGCGATGATTACCTGATGATCATCGGGTCCGCCGTCTCGGCGGCTTCTTCGGTTGATGCGCCGCTATCTTCTTCGGCCGCCCTGGGGCTGAGGCATCTCGGGTGCGGTAAGCACCTGGGCGTTCATCCATTCGAAGATGTTGGCATGTCCCTGGGGAGCGACGGATCCGCCGCCGTCGTTGCTGGGCTTTACGTCCGTGGCACTCTGTTCCTGGGACTTGGTGACTGCGTCATTGAACAGGTAGCACCAGGAGAAGTGGCCCATGAGCTTCTGGCCGGGGTTGTCGATACCCTGTACGTTCTCGAACAGGGACATCCATACATTCTTGGCGCCGGCCTTGACCAGGCGCTGGAACGTCGGGATGCAGTGGGTCTTGGGGTCGACGGTCGTGTCGTCATAGGACTGGACGATCCAGATGTTCTCTTCGGCGAGCTGCTGGATCTGGACGTCGGAGATATACTGGTCCATGTACGCCTCGCAGGTCGGATAGGCGGCCGCGAAGAACTTGGGATGGCGGATCAGCATGTTCATGGTCATGTAACCGCCGTTGGAGCATCCGCCCAGATAGATGCGGTTGCGGTCCACATCCGGATTCTGGCCGATGTAGTAATCGATGCAGGACTTCAGGACGTCGGAATACAGGGAAGGATATTCGCCGTGACCGAAACCATGGACCGTGCCCATCCACATGGTCGGGCACTGGACGGAGAGGACGTAGGCGCCGGTGGCACCGCCTTCCGTGGTGAAGTGCGACTGGATCTGCGGGCGGATCAGGGAAACGACCTCGTTGCCGAGGAGGGTGATGGAAACGTCGATGCCGCCTTCTCCGCCGCCGTGCAGCCAGATGATCAGCGGGTTGGCCTTTCCGTCGCCTTTGAGGGACCAGGGTTCATATGCGGCATAAGTCAGCGTTTCGTCCCCGACCTTGCCGGTCGACTTGCCCGTGAAGGAGCCTTTGTTGAAATAGTCGGCTTCGGAGAGGAAGTCCGTAAGGGCCTTGTCGGTCCCGCACTCGATCGCCGTGTATTTCTGCTTACCGACTTTCAGCACCTTGCCCTGTTTGAGGCCGACTTTGACAGAATACTCCTGCCGCCAGACATTGCCGGCCTTGGACAGGCCGAGGCCGCGGCCGGATGCCTTCTCCAGCCCCAGCGCGAGGTATTCGCCTTCCGGGTTGAAGGCACCCCTGGCGTCTGACGGATAGACGGATATGACATTGCGGTCCGTACCGTTGGTGTTGACGGCAAATACGGACGGATCCGGGTTTACGAGCCGGAACTCCGGCTTGACCACCACGAGGTTGACGGCCGTGGAGGCTTCATAGGTGGTCACCCCGACGACCTGGGGTTCCATCTTCAGGGTCTGTGCATGGGCGGAAAGGGCTGCGGTCCCTGCCACGAGCAACGCTGCGAAAAGTTTGATGCGGTTCATTTTATACAATTTTTTGGATTACCGGGAATTTCTGGCGGGGATGACGACGTCGGTGAGTTTCTGGGCGTTCATCCATTCGAAAAGGTTGTTGAAACCCTGGGGTGCGACAGAGCCGCCGCCGTTGTTCGAGGGCTTCATGTCTGCGGTCGACTGCTCCTGGGCGGCCGTGACCTGGTCGTTGAAAACATAGACCCAGGAGAAGTGGCCCATGAGCCGCTGTCCGGGCGTATCCGTTCCGGTCACGTTCTCGAACATGGAGATCCAGACGTTCTTGGCGCCGGCTTCCATGAGGCGCTTGTAGGTGGGGATGCAATACTCGGCCGGCCGGACCGTCGTATCGTCGAAAGACTGGACGAACCAGATGTTCTCGCCGGCCAGCTGCCGGATCTGGGTGTCGGAGATGTTGACGTCGGCATAGGCCTCGCAGGTCGGGTAGGCGGCCGCAAAGAAGCCGGGGTTCCTCAGGACCATGTTCATGGTCATGTAGCCGCCGTTCGAGCAGCCGCCGATATAGATGCGGTACGGATCGACATCGGGGTTCTGCTCAAGATAATGGTCGATGCAGGATTTCAGGACGTCGGAATAGAGCGACGGATAGGATCCGCTGCCGAAGCCCTTGGCCGTACCCATCCACATGGTCGGGCACTGGACGGCAAGGACATAGGCGCCCTTTTCGCCGCCCTCGGTCGTGAAATGCGACTGGATGTCGTTGCGGATCAGGGCGACGACCTCGTTGCCCATCAGTTCGATGGAGACGTCGGTACCGCCTTCGCCCATTCCGTGGAGCCAGATGATCAGCGGATTCCGTTTCCCGTCGATGCGCAGGGCTTCGGGTTCATAGGCACCGTAGGTCAGGGTCTCGTCCCCGGGACGGCCGGTGGAAGGTCCGGTGAATGTCCCGCGGCGGAAGAAATCCGACTCGGACAGGAAGTTGCGGAGGGCGTGGCTGGTCGCGCACTCGACGGCGGTGTATTTCTGCCCTCCGGCCCGGATGCTCTTGCCCGGCTTGAGGGCGACTTTCACGGGATAAGCGGTACTCCAGGTCCCCATGCCCCGGGAAACCAGCGGTGCGACCCCGCGCTCGCGGCTGACTTCCAGGCCGAAGGCGAGGTAGTCGCCGTTGTCGGTCCATTCACCGCGGTCGTCGCAGGTATAGACGATCTTGACGTTTCTCGCAACGCCGTTGGTCTCGACGGTAAACACCGACGGATCCAGGACGTCGAGCTTCTGTTCGGGTTTGACAACCACGAGATTGACAGAGGTGGAAGCCTCATAGGCCGTAATGCGCACGACCTGGTGGGTCATCTTCAGGGTCTGTGCGCCCGCCGTAGCGGCAAGGGTCATTGCCAGGGCGGCAAGCAGGGTTTTAGTGCTGTTCATATCAGAAGATTTGGTTTGTCGGTTATGCTTTACAAAAATAACAGAATATCCGATATGGACATACACCCTTCCCGTCAAAGAAGTCCGGCGTGAACGTTCTGTCAAAAAAATTGACGATTGGGTTTAAGCCTTGGGCGGAAGTAGGTGCATTTCTTGCTTTTGTTGAGGCGGAATGGAAGGCTTATCGGAAATAATGCGTACCTTTGCTTGGCTATTCTTCCATAAATCCTGTAATATTATCCAGCCATGAAGACAGACCAGAAATTCGTCATCACGATTGCCCGTGAGCTTGGCTCCGGCGGGCGGACCATCGGCCGGAAACTCGCCGCCCGCCTGGGCGTCCGGTACAGCGACAAGGACCTGATCAACACCCTGGTCAAGGAATTCAACCTCTCCGTCGGGGAGATCGAGCGCATCAAGGGCCGCCGCAGCAACTGGCTGACCGATTTCCTGGAGCGGATCGCCCCGCTTCCCACGACGGATACGCACCTGGGCGCCAACGGCGACGAGTTCGTCCGGGAGGTGACTTCGGATACGCTCTATGCCGCTGAGTGTGAGGTCCTGAAGGACCTGGTCAAGGAAGAATCGCTGGTCATCGCCGGCCGTTCTGCCTTCTTTATCCTGGACGGACATCCCAACAAGGTCGACATCCTGATCGTCTCCGAAATGAAGAACCGGATCGCCCGGGTGATGGAGCGTTACGACGTCGATGAGAAGACGGCCGTCGCCAAGATCAAGGAGGCGGATGCCCAGCGCGAGAATTTCGTGAAGCATTATGCCAAGGTCAGCCGGTACGACGCCCGCAACTACGACATGACGCTTTACGCCGACGAGATCTCCGAAGACGATGCCGTTGAACTGATCCTGCAATACATTAAAATGAAACCCTAGTTTATGCAAATGAAAAACTTCTGTCTGACCGCCGTCTGGGCGGTCTTGTGCATTTCGCTCGTCTCTTCTTGCAAACAGGCCGCCGGCCCCATGCAGATGGATACCTTCCGCCAGGCGGATTCCCTGGCGCATGTTCGTCTCTCCTTCGATATCGAACTCCCCGCAGGGAAGACCCCTGCCGCCGCCGTCATGCGTACCCGGCTCCAGGAAGTCCTCGACAACCGGCTCAGCAGCGCCACCTCTTTCGAAGGCGACCGCCTGTTCGAGCCTTTCAGCGGCGACCGATCCGATACGCAGGCTTATGCCGGCTATTATTTCACGGAACTGATGGACAAGATGTCGGAGCAGCTGGATGCGGATGTGAACGAACGTCTGACCTACATGCAGGAGGACCCCTCTTTTACGGAAGAAGACATGTCCCGTTTCCTCGCCGAGATCCCGGACTGGGAATATGATTATACCCTGAAGGTCCTCGACCAGACGCCGAAATATATCGTATTCCATTCCCAGGATTATACCTATCTGGGCGGAGCCCATGGCGGCGTCGGCGGAGACGGATGCCTGACTTTCAGCAAGAAAGACGGCTCCTTCGTGGAGAAACTGATCGACCGCTCGCAGGAAGATGCCATGCAGCCGCTGCTGGTCGCCGGCCTGCTGCGGTACTACAAGGAGATGGATGTCGAGATGTCCGAAGCGGAGTTGCTGGACAACCTGATGATCGAAAACCGCCACATCCCGCTCCCGACCTGGGAACCCTATCCGACCGCGGAGGGCCTGGTCTTCACCTATCATCAGTACGAGATTGCCAGCTATGCTGAGGGCATGCCCGCCTTCACGGTACCGTATGAGGAGATCCAGCCGTACCTGACCGAAACGTTCCGGCAACTTTTGTAACGTTCCACCTTTGGGGATTCCGCCGGGAAAGGTTATTTTTGCACCCGATTATGGAAAAACACTTGGAAGCGATCATTACCCCTGAGAGCAAGGTGGTCCTCCGCCAGGCCATCCGTTGCTATGATGTCGACGGGGCCATGCGGCTGAAACCGGCTGCTTTCATGGACCTGGCCCAGGAGATGGCCTACATCGCTGCGGACCTGATGCATTTCGGCTATGATGAATTGCAGCAGGAAGGCAAGGCCTGGGTCCTGTCCCGGATGCATTTCACCTTTACCGACGTTCCTTCGTGGCGTGACGAAGTCGAGATCCAGACCTGGCACAAAGGCCCTTCCGGGCCCTTCTATCTGAGGGACTTCCGGATCAACGACCTCCAGGGAAACCCCAAGGTGCTCGGGACGAGCTCCTGGGTCATCCTGGACGTGCGGGAGCGCCGGATGTGCCGGACCTCCGAGGTGACGGAAATGATCCCGGAATCCACGGTCTGCCACGATTTCGCCATCGAGGCGCCGGCGGAGAAGGTGGCGATGCCGCGCGGCATCCAGCCCGAGACCGTCGCTTCCCACCGGGTGGGATATGCCGACGTGGACCTGCTGGGCCATACCAACAACGCCCGCTACGTTGTCTGGGCGATGGACTGCATCGACTACGACCAGGTCGCATCCCGTCCCATCCGGGACCTGTGGGTCAATTTCAACCATGAGACCCGGGCGGGGGAGACCGTGACCCTGTTCCGCCACCAGGAAGGGGATACCTATTATATCGAAGGCAAGGTCGATGACCATCAGGCCTTCTGTGTCAAGATACAATTCTGATATGCAAGATTTGTTTTTCGGAACGGGCATCGCCCATTCGATCCTGCTGTTCGCCGTCGTGATCGGCCTCGGCCTGTACCTGGGCCGTTTCAAGGTCAAAGGCGTCAGCATCGGCTCGACCTGGATCCTGTTTGTCGGCATCCTGCTGAGCCATTTCGGCCTGAGGGCCAATCCGACCGTTCTGTCCTTCGTCAAGGATTTCGGCCTGATCCTCTTCGTCTTTTCCATCGGCCTGCAGGTCGGTCCCGGTTTCTTCCATTCGTTCAAGAAGGGGGGCGTCGTAATGAACGTCCTCGCCGTCAGCCTGGTGCTGCTGGCCGTTGCGGTCACGTATGTGATCCACCTGGTGACCGGCGAGAGCCTGTCCACGATGACCGGTGTCATGTCCGGTGCCGTGACCAATACGCCCGGACTGGGTGCCGCCCAGCAGACCCTGCAGGATGCGACGGTGGCCGCCGGTGGAACGGCCGAGGCGGCAGCCTCCGCGTCAGCCGGCCTGGCTTCGGCCTATGCCGTGGCCTATCCGCTCGGCGTACTGGGTGTCATCTTCCTGATCATCCTGTTCAAGGGTGTGCTGAAAGTGGACCTCGACAAGGAAAAGAAACAGCTGGATAAGGAAGGGGATGCCGGCGAAGGCGCCCGCCGGATGCATTGCGAAGTGGAGAATCCGGCGATTTTCGGCAAGACCCTCAAGGAGGTGATCGGAGACATGGGACAGCGGTTCGTGATCTCCCGGATCATGAAGAACGGCGAGATCCTCGTCCCGGGCCCCGAGACCGTGTTCGAGCAAGGCGACAAGGTGCTGATCGTGACCACCCAGCAGAATGTGGATTCCGTCCGCATCATCTTCGGTGAGGAAATCCAGATGCACCAGCAGGACTGGGACCGCCTGGACGACCACATGGTGACCCGCCGGCTGGACATCACCAAATCCAACCTGACCGGCAAGCACCTGAGCGAACTGGGCATCCGCCGCAACTACAACGTGACCGTGACCCGCGTCATCCGTGCCGGTGTCGAACTGGTTGCCCGTCCCAACCTGGTCCTCCAGATGGGCGATTCCATCCAGGTCGTGGGTACGGAAGCCAATATCAATGACGTCGCCGGGATCGTCGGCAACAAGCCGGAGACCCTCAGCAAGCCGAACCTGGTCCCGATCTTCCTGGGCATTGCCCTCGGCGTGATTTTCGGCAGCCTGCCGATCCGTTTCCCGGGCATCCCCCAGCCGGTGAAACTCGGTCTGGCCGGCGGCCCGCTGATCATCGCGATCCTGCTGGGCTATTTCGGCCCGAAGTGGAAAATTACGACCTATACGACCCTGAGTGCCAACATGATGATCCGGGAGATCGGCATCTCCCTGTTCATGGCGGCCGTCGGTATCGGCGCCGGTGAGAACTTCGTTTCGTCCATCCTCGGCGGCGGTTACTGGTGGATCCTGTACGGCGCCCTGATCACCCTGATCCCGGTGGCGACGATCTTTCTGGTCGCCCGCCTGGCGTGCAAGCTGAACTTCTACCAGATCTGCGGCCTGATCTCCGGCGGTACGACGGATCCGGCCGTGCTCGCCTTCGCCCAGGGCATGTACGGTACCGACTATACCTCCGTCAACTATGCGACGGTCTACCCGCTGTCGATGTTCATGCGCGTGCTGGTGGCCCAGCTGCTGATCCTGTTCGCATTGTAATGGCCCTGGTGTATCCTCCCTATCCGGCACCCCTGCTGCCGCGTCCGACGGTGGACCATCCTTCGCCGGCCTCGACCGCGGGCCTGGAACTGTTCCCCGTCGTGGACCCGCAGGGGATTGTCATCGGCCAGACGCCCCGCGGCTACGCCCATGGCGGCTCCCGGCTGCTCCATCCGGTCGTCCACCTGCACATCCTGAACCGCCTCGGGCAGCTGTACCTGCAGCGCCGGGCCCTGGACAAAGACCTGCTTCCGGGCTACTGGGACACGGCCGTCGGCGGCCATGTCATCTATGGCGAATCCATCGAGGAAGCCCTGTTCCGGGAAGCGGACGAGGAACTCCATTTCCAGGATTTCAACCCCGTGGCCCTGGATACCTATGTCTACGAGGGCATCCGTGAGGAGGAGCTGGTCCATGTCTTTGCCTGCGTCGGGGATTTCCATCCCCGTCCGGATGGCGTGGAGGTCATTGCAGGCCGTTTCTGGGATTTCAAAGAAATTGAAGATAATTTGGGAAAGTCCGTCTTAACTCCTAACTTTGAGCAAGAGTTCGCCCGCATCCGCGGGGCCCTCGAATCCCTGCTTTAAACGAAGGAAAATGAAGGACATCACCCTTATCACCGGCCGCGTTCCCAGGACCTCTGCAGCCCTGAAGGAGCTGGCGGCGGAAGCGACCGGGACCTACCTCCTCATCAATACGAAAAATGTGGATTACGACCTTGGCTATCTCGCACTCGAGCGGTTCGCCGAGGTCGCTGCCGATACCGGTGCCGACCTGGTCTATGCCGACCACTACGACCGCCTGGCCGACGGGACGGTCCGCAGGCATCCCCTGATCGACTGCCAAGCAGGCGCGCTGCGCGACGACTTCGATTTCGGCGCCCTGTGGCTGGTCCGTACGGCGGCCCTGAAAGCCCTGGACCTTCCGGACGGCCTGCGTTTCGGAGCCCTCTATGACCTGCGGCTCCGGCTGGACAACATCTTCCACATCAAGGAATTCCTGTATACCGAATTCGAGCCGGACCTCCGTGCCTCCGGCCAGAAACAGTTCGATTATGTGGACCCGCGCAACCGCGAGGTCCAGATCGAGATGGAACAGGTCTGCACGGACTACCTCCGCCGGACCGGCGCCTTGCTGGAAGGCCCGTGCCGGCCGCTCGCCCCTTGCAGCGGGTCTTTCCCCGTGACGGCCTCCGTCGTGATTCCGGTCCTGAACCGGGTCCGCACCGTCGGCGATGCGGTCCGCAGCGCCCTGGACCAGCAGACGGATTTCCC
>JAFUUB010000044.1 GCA_017483985.1 Bacteroidales bacterium
AGCCGTAGACAAAATACTTGAATTTTTCGCGGGGTATTCGCCCGAAGGCCCAGGCTCCGAGCTTGGCTCCACCTGCGACGCCGAACATGCCCCACAGGAAACCGGTACCGACGGCGGGGGAGACGAGTCCGTTGACGGCACGCATGACGGTCATGCCGATATTCCCAAGCAGGAGAAAGGCCGAAATCATGGCCAGGTAATGCTCTTTGTCCGGCTCGGAACTGAGCAGGTAGAGGACGGCGGGCGGGCCCTGCATGGCGAAGAAGCCGCCCATCAGCCCGCTAAAGGTACCCCCTGCAATCTGGGAGCCCAGGGTGGGACGCATGTGGATCCGGCTGCTCAAAAGCATGAAATACAGGCTTGTCAGGATCAGGACAATCCCCAGGATGACCTTGATGGTGCGGTCCTGGATGCTGGGAAGGAGGAAGATGGCCCCGGTGGAAATGACGAGGAATACGGCCAGGATGGGCAGGAGCCGTTTCCAGGTGATATAGCGGTACATCCTCAGGGTGACGGCGGTGGATGTCAGCATGGCCAGCAGTCCGGAAAGGGTGGTCGCCTCACCGAAAGAGGGCATGAGCAGCGGCAGCATCGTCATGACGAAGATGCCGAAGCCGAAGCCGATGGTGCGCTGGACGAAACTGGCGCAGAAGGCGAGCAGGAGGATGAGAAGGCCGTTCGTCACGGGACTGCTGCAAAGCGTTTATTCTACAATACAAATGACAGGATGATCAGGATCTGGGCGACCATGACCTGAAGGAAGAGGGCGAAGGGGTAGACGGTCGCATAGCTGACCGTGGCGCGGTCCGATCCGTAGTTCTCCTTGACAAATTCCAGTACGGGGGCGTTGGTGGTGGCCCCAGTGAGCAGGCCGCAGATCTGCAGGAAGCTCATTTTGCAGGCATACCGTGCGACAAGGGCCGTGACGAGGGCCGGAACCAGCACGATAAGGGCCGCGTAGAGGATCCAGATGGCGTGGAAGCCCTGGGTGAAGATGCTTCCGGCGCTGAGGCCGATGGTGCCCAGCATCAGGGAGAGGCCGACTTCCCGGAGCATCCGGTTGGCACTGGTGGTCGTATAGGTCGTGATTTTCCGTTTGGGACCGAAATGTCCCAGGAGGATGGCGACGATGAGCGGTCCGCCGGCGAGGCCGAAGCGGAAGGTATTGCTCATCCCGGGGAAGCGGATGGGCAGGTAACCCAGGATCAGGCCGAGACCGATGCCGATGAAAACCGGGATCAGGTTGGGTTTGTCGAGTCCTTCGCTGCTGTTGCCGACGAGGTCGGCGACCTTCGCGATGGCCTTTTCCTCACCGATGACTTTGAGGCTGTCTCCCATCTGCAGGTACAGGTCGGGCTGGGCGACCAGGCGGATACCGGAGCGGTTGACCAGGGTCACGGTGACACCGTATTTCCCCAGGATGTCCAGTTCGGAAAGCTTGCGCCCCGTCATGGAGGACTTGGTGACCGTCAGGTTCCGGTTTACGAGGTTGCCGGTAGCGACGGGAGTGCTGCCGGACCGGTTTTCGACTTCTTGCCCGAACAGGATCCGGACCATGTTCTTGTCTTTCTTCTGGGTTTCCAGGATAATCCGGTCGCCTTGTTGTAACACGGGATTGGTCGCCGGGTTCAGGGTCTGGCCGTCCCGGGTAAGGGCAGACGGAACGAAATGCCCGTTGAATTTTTCGATGGCCTCGGTCAGGGTCTTTCCGAAGACGGCGGGATTTTCGACCTGGACCGTCATTTCACGGACCATTTCTCCATTGTCCTCCCGGTCGCTTTCCGCATTCAGGTCTGTTTTGAAAACACGGCGCAGGCAGAGCAACAGGAGGACCAGGGACAGGATGCCGACCGGGTAGGCAACGGCGAAGGCTCCCGCGATGGAGGAGCTGACGGCTGGTTTGTCGACTTCGGCGAGGAAGGTGCCGTAGGCAATATCATAATAGGTCTGCTGGGCGGTTCCGAGGCCGGGGGTGTTGGTCAAGGCACCGCTTATGACGCCGGTCAGGGCCGGGAGTTGTTCGTTGCTGATTCCGTACAAGACGAGGGTGCAGCCGAGGGAGAGGAAAATCAGCAGGATGGACAATAAATTCAGTTTCAGGCCATTCCCTTTGAAGGAGTGGAAAAAGCCCGGGCCGACTTGCAGACCGACGGCAAAGACGAAGATGACCAGACCGAATTCTTTCAGGAAGTGGAGGAACAGGGTGTCCGCTTTGATGCCGAGGGCCCCGCACAGGAGGCCTGTCAACAGGATCCAGATGGATCCGAGGGAAATGCCTTTGTATTTGAGTTTACCCAACAGAAGGCCGAGGCCGATGACAAAAGCCAGGACCATGAGGGAATGACCGGTGCCGGAGGAAAGAAAGAGATCTCTCATTGCTGCGTTCAGGTTTTCGGCTGCAAAGTTAAAAAACTGTTTTGCTTTGTTCAAGTGTTTCTTTTGGATCGTTCGTTTTTTGTACCGTCGGAAACCTATCGAAAAGCGTTTTTTCTTATCTTTGAAAAAATCTATGGTCATGAAGCGTTTCCTCCTGTTACTCGTTTCCCTTTTTTCCCTCGTTTCCGTGCGTGCCCAGGATCCGACCCAGCCTTCCTGGCTGAGCGATGCGGTTTTCTACCAGATCTATCCTTCCTCTTTCCAGGACAGTGACGGAAATGGCATCGGCGACTTGCCGGGGATCTCATCCCGCCTGGATTATATCAAGTCGATCGGCGTGACGGCGATCTGGCTGAATCCGATTTACGTATCCGGCTGGACGGACGGAGGTTACGATATCATCGATTTTTATAAGGTCGACCCGCGGTTCGGGACCAATACGGATCTCGTGACCCTGGTGAATGAGGCGCATGCGCGTGGACTGAAGGTCGTCATGGACTTGGTCGCCGGCCATTCCTCGGACCAGAATGAATGGTTCCTGCAGTCCCGGGAAGCGGAAAACCTCCGGTATTCCGATTATTATATCTGGCCTTCCTTCAAACCGGAGGAGCCTGCGGCCCAGCCGGGAGGTGCACAGGATTATGCGGCGCTGATGAACAGCAATGCGGCCTTGATCCGGAAGTTCGTGGCGACGGATGCTCCGCGCGGACCGTATTATGTCAAGAATTTCTTCGATACCCAGCCTGCCTTGAATTTCGGCTTCGCCCATCCTGACCCGGCTCATCCGTGGGAACAGGCCGTGGATGCGCCCGGACCGATGGCCATGCGTAGGGAACTCAAGAACATCATGGCTTTCTGGATGGACAAGGGCGTGGACGGTTTCCGTGTGGACATGGCCGCCAGCCTCGTCAAGAACGACTTCGATAAATCCGCCACGATCAAGCTTTGGAAAGAGGATTTCGTCCCGTGGTTTGACGAGATGTATCCGGAGGGAATCCTGATCGCGGAATGGTTTAATCCGTCCCAGTCGCTGGAGGCGGGATTTGACTTGGATTTCTTCTGCCATGACGGCCAGTACAATTATTCGACCCTGTTCTTTAATGTCAATCGCCGGAATGGCGGACATGCCGACTGCTATTTCGACGTGGAGGGGAAGGGAGAACTGAAGACCTGGTATGACCTGTACAAGTTCCAGTATGATTCTTCCCGTGGGAAGGGTTATGTCAGCATGCCATCCGGCAATCATGACTTTACAAGGCTTTCGGCGGGGACGCGGACCTCGGAAGACCAACTGAAGGTCGCCATGACCTTCTTCCTTACGATGCCGGGTGTGCCGTTCCTGTTTTATGGGGATGAGATCGGCCTGACCCAGGTTAACGGGCTCCCTTCCGTAGAAGGGGCCGGCGCCCGTACGGGCACCCGCATCCCGATGCTGTGGGATGCTTCGGCCAATGCCGGTTTCTCAACGGCTCCGACGGAGAAACTCTATATCCCGCAGGATCCCGATCCCGCCCGCCGTACCGTTGAGAAGCAGGAAGCCGACCGCAATTCGCTGCTGAACTATGTCCGCGGACTGATCCAGCTCCGGGCTGCGCATCCCGCCCTCGGAAACGATGGCGACTGGACGCTGGTCAGCGGTCTCGGGCAGCCGTATCCGATGGTGTATGAGCGTGTCCGTGGCGATGAAACCTGCCGGATCGTCATCAATCCCACGGCCAAGACCGTCTCGGCATCCCTCCCGGCCCATGGCGGTGCTGCTCCGGAGATTATCGGCGGCTTCTATAAGAACGCGACCGTCAAGTCCTCCGGAGGCCTGGACAAATTCACGGTTTCTCCGGTGTCCGCGGTGATTTACAAGTATTGATCGAAGACATATGCATAGAGTCGCAATTGGTTGTATGGCCGCTATTTTGGTTGGCATTTCATCCTGCGGAAACCGGCAGGATTCCCCGGTCATCACCGAGGTGAAAGTCAAACAGGGAGGCATCCAGGGTTTTGAAGACCGGGGCGTGGGATCCTTTCTGGGAATCCCGTTCGCCGAGGCGCCTGTGGGAGACCTTCGCTGGAAGGCTCCTGTTCCGAAGAAAAAGTGGGACGGCGTCTTTGATGCGACCCATAAGCCCGGGATGCCGCCCCAGCCGGTCAAGCCGCGTCCCGGACAACCGGAGCCGAACCTGACGGAGGATTGTCTGTATCTGAATATCCAGACACCAGCCACCTCCAGGAAAGACAAACTCCCGGTTTTGTTCTGGATCCATGGCGGAGGCTTCGGGACGGGGGATGGTAATACGGACGGCATCACGTTCGCTTCAAAAGGGATCGTCTATGTGAGCGTGAGTTACCGGGTCGGTGCGCTGGGTTTCATGGCGTTGCCAGAACTCTCTGCTGAGGATCCGCGCGGGGTATCGGGGAACTATGGCCTCCTGGACATGATCGAGGCCCTGAAATGGGTCAAGGAAAACATCGCCCAGTTCGGCGGCGATCCGGCCAAGGTGACCATCATGGGTGAGTCCGCAGGGGCGATCGCTGTCAGCATGCTCTGTGCCTCCCCGCTGGCCAAGGGCTTGTTCAGGGGTGCGATTTCGGAGAGCGGCGGCTCTTTCTGCCCGGTGGACAGTGTCCGAACCAACCAGAACGGCTTGCGGGACCTGGCCCGTGCGGAGCAGTTCGGCATCGGATTCATGCGGCGGGTGGGGGCTTCCTCCCTGGCCGAACTCCGGGCCATGGACTGGCAAAACTGGATGGACGACGCCCTTACGAACAGTATCTCCGGCTTCTGGCCTACTGTCGACGGCTATGTCCTCCCGGACGACCAGTACCGGATGTATGAAGCTGGTAACTATAACGATGTCAACGTGTTGATCGGTACGAATTCCGACGAGGGGGTTGGTTTCCTCCCGATGACCACGCTGGAAAAGTTCCGTGCTGACGTGAAGGCAAAATACGGTCCTTTCGCGGAAAAAGTTCTGGAACTCTATCCGGCTACTACGGACAACGAGGCGTACAATGCGGTCAGCGACATGTTCCGGGAGAATGCCTTTGCCTGGCATACCTGGGCCTGGGCCAACCTGCAGCGCAAGACCGGCAAGGGGAAGGTCTTCCTGTATTATTTCGACCAGTATGATCCGGAGCATCCGCTGTCCGCGGGACCTGCCGGCCCCTATTCGCACGGTGCGGTCCATGCGAGCGAACTGCCGTATGTGTTTGGTCCGGAAGGACGTTCCTACGAAGGGGGTGACCTGGCGGTCAGCCAGGCCATGAATGCCTACTGGGTCAATTTCGTCAAGTCGGGGGACCCGAACGGGGAAGGACTGGCGCAGTGGCCTGTCTATGAGGACGGTGCGGAGACGGTCATGCAGTTCAAGGACGGTACGGCCCTGATTGCTACGCCCAACAAGCCCCAGCTCGAACTCGCCGACGAATACTTCGCCCGCCGCCGCGCCCTTTCCGGCCGTTAGCCCTTCAGCGGCAGTCCCGCCGTCGCGCCCTTTCCGGTCGCTGGCCCTTCAGCGACAGTCCCGCCGTCGCGCCCTTTCCGGCCGCTAGCCCTTCAGCGGCAGTCCCGCCGTCGCGTGCTTTCCGGTCGGTGGCCTGCCTTGCGCTCGGTGGATGCGGTTGGTCGTGTATCTATCTGCTATATACCCGGTAGAGCCGTTGATTAATGGTGCATGGGTGCATTTCCCAATGTGGAGGCCTGTTTTTGCACCCAAGGCCACTTCACGATCGAGGGGACGGTGCAAACCTACGCTCAGCTGCGTAAGCGCCCCCGCGCAACAACCGCGCTGGCTCGGTGAGCGAGTGCCCTGCGCGTGACCCATGCTGGCTCGGTGAGCGAGTGCCCTGCGCGTGACCCATGCTGGCTCGGTGAGCGAGTGCCCTGCGCTTTATGGTGGCATTTCAGAGCAGGAACTGAAGGTCTTCCGGTTTGAGGAACAAGGCTTTCGCGAGACTGGCGCTTTTCCCGGCCTGCCCTTGCCGGATCATGCGTGCCGCGATGCCGATGCGTTGTTCCAGGGGCAATTTTTCCAGATGTCTGCCATGGATCCTTCGGGAGAGTTCATTTCCCATCCTGCGAAGATCCAGGCTGCTGCGATGCTCCATGTAGTTCCGGTTGATCAGTTGTTTCATGGCCATTTCGTCTTCTTTCCGCACATATAGGAATGCGATGAATGCCCTGACGCTCCCGAACAGCGTTTCCACGCGCTGAATGTCGATGAAACATTCCGGAAGGATCTTCCCATTTTCATCACAGACCCATTCCGCCGGCAGAGGATAATGTGTCCTGAATATACTCCGAAATACCCGGTAACTGAGGTTTTTGATCTTCGTTCCTTTGTAAAAGTTCTTTTTTTCTGAAAAGTAGATGTTCCCGCATCCCCATGGATATTCGCCTGGGAGTTTATGATAGAAATCGAGACAGTTCCGATAGACATACATGAATCTGGCCAGCGCCGAAGTCCGGTCATCTGTCCTGTCGCATGACAGATGGATGGCATCGCTTTTCCCCATATGACGGTGCAGCCGTTGCTTGAGTAAGTCTTTAAACTTGCCGATACGCACCGGTGTCGCTTCCGCCAACAGGTGGAAGTGGGTATCATTGATGGTTATGACAAGAAGGGTGACGTTTTCTCGCCAGGCACAGATGGCGATGCTGTTCCAGGCAAAGCACTTGGCTTCCTCCGTTCCGAAAGGAATGTCTGATCGCGTCCCGTCGGAGTAGAGATGCCAGATGGTTGTAGATTCTTTTTCCATCCTGTTCTCATGGTTTGTACTGCCTGGTTTTATTTGCAAGATAGGAGAACTTACCCGTTTCCCCAAATAATCAATAGGCGTGGGTGCGCTTTCTTGTGTGGAGGCCCGTTTTTGCACCCAAGGCCACTTCATGATTGAGGGGGCGGTGCAAAAACTTATGCTCAGCTGCGTAAGCGCCCCCACGCATCAACCGCGCTGGCTTGCTGAGCGAATGCCCCCGCGCAACAACCGCGCTGGCTCGCTGAGCGAGTGCCCCCGCGCCACAACCGCGCTGGCTTGGTGAGCGAGTGCCCCCGCGCCACAACCGCGCTGGCTTGGTGAAAGCCGGGCTGCCAGACGCTGTCCGGCGGATTTGAAGATTTTGCTAAAGATTCAGTGGCCCGGGAGAGGGGATTTCGCCGGATTGTCCGTACCTTTACAGCAGAATAACCCCATTGCCATGAAATCGATTGTCAGAATCCTTGCGACGGCCGCCCTGGCGCTGGCCGTGGCCGCCTGCGGAAACAAGAAGACCGCCGGCCAAGTTGAACCTGAAAACATCCCTGCACCGATGACACAGACAACCCCCAATCCCGAGAACGCTGCCCGTGCGCAGCAGTTCCTGAAAGCGTGTGGTACCTACTACCTCGCCACGGTCGAAGGCGACCAGCCGCGGGTCCGCCCGTTCGGCACCGCCGAAATCTTCGAGGGCCGGCTCTATATCCAGACCGGCAAGGCCAAAAATGTCTTCCAGCAGTTGCTGGCCAACCCGAAGGCCGAGATCTGCGCCTTCAACGGCAGCCAGTGGATCCGCATCGCCTGTGAACTGATTCCGGACGAACGCGTGGAAGCCAAGAAGGATATGCTGGACAAGAATCCGTCCCTGCGCGGCATGTATGATGAGAACGACGACAATACCATCGTCCTGTACTGCCGCAATGCCCAAGCGACCATCAGTTCTTTCACCGACGCTCCCGAGACGTTCGCATTCTAGCGGCTACGGCCCTGGGTCAGGGCCCGGTATTCGGCCGGGGTCATCCCGGCGAGGCGGCGGAAAGCCGTAAAGAAATATTCGTAGTTCTCGAAGCCCATGTCATAGGCGATCTCCTTGACGGACCGGTCGCTGTTGGTGAGGGCTTCTTTCGTCTTGCTGAACCGGACTTCCTGGATGTATTTGGCAGGGGAGAGGCCGGTGTATTCCTTGAAGAGCCGTCGGAAATTGGAGTAGCCCATGCAGAGGGCCTGGGCGACATCCTCCGGGCCGATGGTGCGGAACTGCTCTCCGATCAGGACCTTGGCCCGGCCGATGAGGTCGCCGGTGTCGCTTTCGCGGAAGGCGCGGTTGCGGGCATAATAGTAACAAAGCCCCAGCAGGTGCACGACGATGCTGCCCAGCAGCGGCTGGAATCCCGATTCCTGCTCAGTCGCGGCCTTGATGGCATTGTCATACAGGTCGATGATCTCGCTGTGAATGCCGACGTCAAAGACCGGTTTCTCCGGTGTGAAGAATCCATTCTCCACGCGCGAGTCGATGACGGGCCCCTGGAAACCGATCCAGTATTCCTTCCAGCCGGTGTCCTTGTCGGGCCGGTAGGAGTGCCATTCGCCCGGGAAGAGCAGGAACATGGAGCCGCGCGAAACCGGGACCCAGCGTCCGAGACTGGCGCTGGTGAACATGCCTTTGCCCCGGGTGATGTAGAGCAGCTGGTATTCGCTCAGGACGCGCCCCCGCTCTTCGGAGAACAGGTAGCGGGAAGGGTGGTCCGAGGGCGGATACGGCATTCCGGGAGCGATCTCCTGATAGCCGACGGAGTTGACGGCCAGTCCCCACTTCAGGTCCAGGGGACTGATGACCAAGTATTTCAGGTGCAGGGAATTATCCATCTTTTATTGTTTCTTTGAGACCTGACTCGGCGGGAAGCCGAAGTGTTTCTTGAATTCGCGCGAGAATGTGAACGGGGAAGAGGAACCGACACGGTAAGATACTTCGCTGACATTCAGCTCCCCGGATTTGAGGAGTTCCATGGCGATGTTCATCCGGTAAGTGGTCATGAAGGCTTGCGGGGTCTTACCTGTGAGGGACTTGACCTTCGCGTACAGACTGCTGTAACTCATGCTCATGTCCGCAGCCAGTTCGGCGATGCCGTAAGACTCATCTTCAAAATGTCGGTCGAGCAGTCCGTGAATCTTGTCCAACAACGCCCGCTGGGTCGGGTTTAGTCCGGTGCCAGACAGGGTTTCGGGCTCTTTCATCGTGGAAGAGGTCAGGTTGAGGATCCGTTCCTGGATCCTGCGGCGGTTGGCGATTTGGCTCTCGATGGCTGCGAGCAGGTAGTCCGGATCGAAGGGCTTGGGAATATAGGCGTCTGCACCGGATCTAAGGCCTTCCGCGCCGCTCTGGGCATCGGCTTTGGCGGTGAGCAAAACGACGGGAAGGTGGGCCATGTCGGGATCCGACTTGATGGCGTTGCACAGGCCGACGCCGCTCAGATTAGGCATGATGATATCGCTTAGGACCAGGTCGGGCAGCCCGAGCTTGAGGTTGTCGAGGGCCTCCTGGCCGTCGGAGGCGAGGATGACCCGGTAGTGGGGACGGAGCAGGTCTCGCAGGAAACCGCGGATTTCGCTGGTATCTTCCACGACCAGAATGGAGGGGAGGTCGCGGTTGTCGGGTGTGCTGTCGGGAAGTTCATGCGGCTGGTCCGGCAGGTCGGCGAAGTCTTTTTCTTCATACGAGGACCGGTCAACGGGAATCTGGAGCGTGAAGACGGATCCGGCGGGTTCGTTGGGGGTAAAGGTCAGGGAACCCCTATGCAGGAGGGCTAGGTTCCGGGCATAGTTCAGACCGATGCCGGATCCGATGACCTCTCCCTTTTCTTCTCCAAGGCGCTCGAACCGGTTGAAGATGCCGGCCCGTTTTTCTTCAGGAATACCTGGCCCATCGTCGGACACGGTCAGGACGGCCTGCTGTCCATCGCCGGTGAGCCGGATATCGATATGCCCTTCTTCCGGCGTGTATTTCAATGCATTGCTGAGCAGGTTGCCGAAGATTTTGCTGATTTTTTCCGTATCGAACCAGCCCAGCATCGTTTCCGGGAGGTCCATGCGGATCGTCTGTCTGCGCTCCGTGGCGGCATAGCTGAAGTTCCCTGCAATGGCGCGGATGATGGAAACGAGGTCATTCTGACGGATGGCGAGTCTTTCCTCCCGGTGCTGCCCGGGCCTGTTCCCAAGGATCTGCTCGGACAACTCCTTGAGCCTTTCGGCGTTGCGGCCGATGGCCCTGATCAGGTCGTCTGCAGGTTGACCGAGCTGCATCTTTGACAACTGACGGGCAGGCGCGTAGATCATGGACAACGGCGTGCGGAATTCGTGCGAAATATTGGTGACGAAGTCGATATGCTGCTGTTTGAGTTCCTCGCGCTGTTCGGCGATGGCAAGCCGTTCCTGCTGGGTGCGCAGCCGGACGGTAAACCAGACGCCTGCCACCAGAAGTGCCAGTCCGAGAAGCAGGTAGAAAGCTTTTGCCCAAGGAGAAGCCCAGGGCGCCGGCTGGATGCGGACGGGAAGGGCGATTTCCTGAGGGCTCCAGTTTCCGTCTTGTCCGCGCACGCGCGCCCGAAATACATAACGGCCGGCCGGCAGGTAGGAGTAAACGGCCAGGATTTGGGAGGAACCATATTTCCAGCCGTTTTCGTAACCATCCAGCTTCCAGGAATAATTCAGCAGCGCCCCGGATTCGAAATCCAGTCCGGCGGCGCGGATTTCCAGGGAAGTCTCTTTCCAGTTCAACCGGAGGCGGGGACTGTCGGCAGGGAGCAGACGGTCTCCGGCCATGACGGACTCGATCCGGAGCGGAATGGCCCTTGGTTCCGGAACCCCGTCCGAGGGATCGATGACGGTCAGGTAGCCGGATCCGCCGAAATACAGTTTGCCGTCGTCATCCCGGGCGGAAGAGATCAAGTCATAGAACTGCCCGCCTGAGAAGTGCCTGTCATGCAGGGTCGTGAAGGTCCGGGATTTCGGGTCATACCGTGAAATATGGGTAGAGGTGCTGAACCAGATCCTTCCTTCGGCATCTTCGATGACCGATTTGATGGTATTGTCAATCAGCCCGGATTCGATGGAATAGTTCTCCAGACTGTCCGTCTTTTCGGTGTAATGGAAAAGCCCCCGATTGTAGGAACCCAGCCAGAATGATCCGTCGGACGCCCGGAGCATGCCGCTGATGCTGTGAAGCCGTTCCGGCCCCAGTCGCTTCCAGGAACCGTCTTCCCGGATACGGAGAATGCCTTGCCGCAGGGAGACGGCATAGGTCTGCAAGTCGCCTTCATAGGGCATCAGGAAGGCGATGGCGGGGTCGTTGGATGGGGCGACCGTGGTCAGGGACCCGTCCTGGCCCAGGATCATGTATCCTTGCTGAAGGGAGAACCAGATCCGTCCGGTCCCGTCTTCCATCATGGAAAAAGCTTCCTTCCCCAAGGGAACGGAAGAGACGGCTACCGGACTTTCATGGTCTGTGGCGTATCGGACGAGGGTGTTTCCGTCCTGCAGGACGGCGATCCGACCGTCGGAATCGGTCAGGATGCCCATGCAGGTATGCCGGTCATCTTTCCAACGGACCTGTCCTGTTGCAGGATCGACGCGTTGCAGCTGGTCGCCGCACCGCATCCAGAGCATCCCCTGCCTGTCGAAACACAAGTGGCTGATCCGTTCCGGCCGGTCCGATACGGTCAGGCTCATGTAGCGCTGGCGGGCTGCATAGAACTGCAGTCCACTCCGACCGTCGGAGAGCCAGATGTTGTTGTCGCGGTCGGTAAAGCAGATATAGTCGTCTGACTCCAGTCGTTGCTCAGGGAAAAGGGGTGTGACGTTCTGTGAAACAGTATTGTAGCTGAACATCCCTTTGCCGGCTATGCCTAAGAGCAGGTTGTCTTCCCGGTAGGGGAGGAGGAACAGGATACGGGAGTCCTTCGTCAGTTTGGCCAGCGGCTGCGGGAGCGGAAGAACGTTGCGTGAACCGGCATCCCGGCAGCGAAGGTCGTCCGCGGTGGCGATCCAGACGGTTCCGGACGGTTGTTCGCACAATCCCTTTACGGGAGCGTCCATTCCCAGGAACAGTTTCTCCCGCAGGACCAGGTCCGGGGCGAGGATTGACAGGAAGGTGCTGTCGCGCCGGGTGAATCCCACCCAAATCTCTCCGCCGCGGGAGGCCAGGACATGCTTCACCCAGGATACTCCGTCTTCATAATAGGAGCCCTCGACGCGGAGGTCCTCCTTGCGGAAGCGGAACAGGCCTGCCTTCCCGCTGGCGATGATATGTGCATCATCCGGTTCCAGTATCCGGGTGACAGGATCGAACACCCATTGGTTGTATTTTGTGAACCGTCCTTCCTCGTAATAACCCAGTCCGCATTCATCGCCAATCCACAAGCGTTTCCCGTCGGAGTCCCAGAGCAGCGAGGAGATGTTGTCGTTGGACAGCCAGCCGTCCTCGCCGGATGCGAGGAACCATGTATAACCGGAGCCGTTGAAGCGGTTCAGGCCGTGCGCCGTCCCAATCCACAGGTTCCCCTGGGGGTCCTGAGAGAAGGCGGTGACTTCTCCGTTGGAGAGGGAACTGCCATAGGAAGGGCGCTGCGCCGGGGCATTTTGATAAATGCCAAGAATCGCAACTGTTGATATCAATAAAGTGAGTCGAAAATTCATGTTAAAAATGCATTCCGCTACGAAGATATTGACAATTGAAGAAAATGTCAAGGATATTGAAGATTTTGAGGGGCGTTTCAATCGTTTTATAAAGAATTTTGCATTTGGATACATTTCAGAATACCATTGGAATGTACCCGTTGAAAACCAAATCAAAAATTGAAGTTTTTTATTACCCAAAAGTTCAACTCAAATAACTGCTCATGAAAAAGAAACTCTTCATGTTGACGGTAATGCTTCTGGCGGCTGTGTCGGTACTGGCACAGAACGTCGGCATTTCCGGAAAGGTGGCGGACTCCAACGGAGAACCGCTGATCGGTGTCGGCATCCTCGTCAAGGGGACGACCACCGGTACCATGACTGACGTCGACGGCCATTTCGCGCTGACGGTTCCCGCCGGTGCGGTATTGGAAGTCTCCTCCATCGGCTATGTGACGAAGGAGATCACGGTCGGAGACCAGCGCGTATTAGACATCGTCCTGGAAGAGGACAATGAAATGCTGGACGCGACGGTCGTGGTCGGTTACGGTACAACCCGCCGCCAGAACTTCACCGGCTCCGTCGCCACGTACAAGGTGGCAGATTCGCCGCTTGCCAATACGACCACCCAGAATGCCCTCGAATTCCTGCGTGGAACGGCGACCGGCCTGACCATGAGCCAGAGCGGCGTGGCCGGAGCGACTCCTTCGATGCGGATCCGCGGCCAGAAGTCCCTCAGCGGCGCAGGAAGCCCGCTCATCGTCCGTGACGGCGTGATCTTCCAAGGCTCCATCAATGACATCGATCCCAATACCATCGAGTCCATCAGCGTGATGAAGGATGCCACTTCCCTGGCTGCCTACGGTTCCCAGGCTGCGAACGGTGTCATCATGATCACTTCCAAGAAGGGTCAGGTCGGCAAGCCGATGATCAACTTCCGCGGTACGGTCGGTATCTCCGAACAGAATGTCAAGCCCGACCTGCGCGACGGTGCCGGCTATATCGAACTGATCAACGCCCGCCGCGGCCTTCCCAAGGACGACACGTCCTGGATGAGTGCGGTCGAACTGGCCAACTACAAGGCTGGAAAGGAAATGGACTGGTATGATTATGTGTCCCGCAAGGGCGTCCAGCAGGATTATTCCCTGAACGTCTCCGGCGGTACCGAGCGTATGAACTACATGGTCGGTGCGTCCTTCAACGACCAGAACAGTTTCATCAAGGGCAACAACTTCAAGCGCGAGACCGTTTCCGCCCGCGTGAACAGCACGATCACAAACTGGCTCAGTGCCGGTGTCAACCTGAATTATACCGAGACCCAGAACATCGCTCCGAACGTATTCTACCGGAATGTCGCGATGACCCCGTGGGGCTCTCCGACCCTCTCCGACGGCGTAACGATGCGCCGCTATACCGACGACCGCAGCACGGATTCGCAGAACCCGCTCTGGGGCATCTACAACGGCCAGGAGAACGAGACCAAGGGCAACAGCATCAATGCCGGCGGCAATATCGAGGTCAAGATTCCCTGGATCGAGGGCCTGAGCTATCGCATCACGGGCAACTATATCAAAGGTAACAGCCGTTCGATGTCCTTTACCCATGAGAACTACTATGTGGAACTGGGTACCGGCGAAGACGCTTACACGCCTGAGGCTATCGATTCCCACCTGAGCTCCGCGAACGGCAGCATCTCCAATTCGCAGAATGTTTCCTGGGTCATCGATAACGTGCTCAACTATACCCGTGATATCGGCAAGCACTATATCAACGCTTCCCTCGTCTATACCCGGGATTCGCGTGAGAACAGCAGCAACAGCATGTCCGGTTCCGATTTCTCCGGCATCGGAAACACGACTCTGGGCGCCTGGGGTCTGCACAACGCGGCCAACAAGGTGGTCGATCCGATCAGCTACACCCGTCATACGGATGTCGGTTACCTGGCCCGTGTGAACTACTCCTGGAACAACAAATACCACTTCAACGCTTCTTTCCGCCGGGACGGCAGCTCCGTTTTCGGCAAAGACCACAAGTGGGGCAACTTCCCGGCCGTCGGTGCCGCCTGGACCGTTACCGACGAGCCTTTCATGAAGCGTTTCTCCAGCTGGCTTGATTATCTGAAAGTCAAGGTCTCCTGGGGTAAGAACGGTAACCAGGGCCTCCAGCCCTATCAGACCCTTTCCCGCATGAATGTCGGCAGCCAGGCAGGCGTTACCTATTTCTTCGGTGACAATGTCGCCTTCGGTCAGGTCCTGCAGACCTTGGGCAACGATTCGCTCGGCTGGGAAACGACGACCTCCTTCAACTATGGTTTCGAAGCCGATTTCCTCCAGCGTCGCCTCCATTGGGAACTGGATGCTTATAATTCCCGCACGACGGACCAGATCGTCAATCAGCCGATTCCGACCATGCCTTCCGGTATCGGTATGCAGTATCAGACCCAGGGCCGGGTGGACAACTGGGGTATCGAGTCCTCCCTGCGTGCCCAGATCATCCAGAAACGCGACCTCGGCTGGACGGCTGTCCTGAACTTCTCCATGAACCGCAACAAACTCGTTGATTTCGACGGTTCTGGTCACAGCAACCTCAACGCCAATCGCTTCCTGGGTGTTCCGATCAATCCGATCTACGGCTATCGCTGGATCGGTATCGTCCAGGAGGAGGATACCGACTACATCGCTGCGACGGGTGTCCAGCCGGGCAGCCCGAAGTTCGCCGACCTGGGTACGGAATCCATCGAAGGTATGCCTGACGGTAAGCCGGACGGCAAGATCACCACGGCGGACCGCGAAATCCTCGGCTACAACCAGGAGGCCTTCCGCATGAGCCTGTCCAACACGGTCACCTGGAAGAACTGGTCTCTGTACGTGATGGTGAACGGCGTTTTCTCCGGCGGAAAATACGGCTGGGCTGAAAACCGGTATGCCTATGTTTCCAATGACTCAATGGCTTGGACCAACGTGTTCAACCATCCTTTCTGGACGAAGGAGAACCGGAACAATACGTATCCGAGCGCCACGGTGGACGACGAACGGCTGACCGCTCTCCAGCGCTACGGCTTCGTCCGCCTGCAGGATGTGAACCTTTCCTATGATTTCCGTGGGAACAGCTTCCTCCAGAAAATCGGTGTCGCTTCCCTGCAGCTCTATGTCTCCGGACGCAACCTCTTCTTCCTGGCTCCGGGATGGGATTACTCCGATCCTGAGGTCCGTAACCCCCGCTCCCAGCAGCTGGCCCGTACCTATACCTTCGGTGTCAACGTAAGATTCTAATATGCATATGAATATGAAAAAGATAGTTTATTTTACCCTGGGTCTTGCATCTTGCCTTTCCCTCCTTGTGGCCTGCTCCAAGGACGAGGACTTCCTGAAAGAGACGCCTAAGACGATCTATACCTTCGAGACGGCTTTCCAGAAGCCTACCCAGCTGGATGCCGCATTGGTGAAGTGCTATTCCGATTTCTACCGGCTCCATTCCTGGGGAACCAATGTATGGGAAGAACTCCCCGCTTTCATCGGCGGTGGCGGCGGCAGCGCCTCGACGCTCCTGGCCGGCTATGGTGCCGATGTCCACGATGAGGACGGTTCCTTCGCACACGCAGGTTCTTCTTTCTCCAACCTGGCCATGATCAACCCGACCTATTCCCGTTTCCTGGCCTTGTGGAACCAGCTGTACGAACTGGCGGCTGCCGCCAATGTTTCGATCCGCGGTACCGAAGAACTGAAAGACGTTCCGGAAGATGAGAAGGCGTATGCTGTTGCACAGGCCAAATTCTTCCTCGGATGGGCTTATCTTCGTCTGGGTGAATGCTTTGGTGGCGTTCCGATTATTCGCGAATTCACGACCGATATCGCGAAATACTATGACCGCGAGTCCCGCGAGGATACCTATGCATTTGCCATCGAATGCCTGAATGCCGCCGCGGACGGCCTGCCTGACACCCAGCGTGAGGACGGCCGCCTGACCAAGAGCGCCGCCTACCACTACCTGGCCGAGGCCTATCTCGCTCAGGGTGTGGAGACCGGCAACGCCCAGAATTATACGGATGCCGTTACCGCAGCCGACAAGGTCCTTGAAAAGCATCACTTGATGACGAGCCGTTTCGGCGTCCGTGCCGACGCGGCGGATCCGGGCAAATCCAACGGTGTCCCCAACTATCGTCCTGACGGCAATGTGTTCTACGATCTTTTCCAGATCGGTAACTACAACCAGAGCGCCGGCAATGCCGAAGCCATCCTCGTGCTGCAGACTCCTACCTATGAGGAGCAGTTCAACAACGGCGGCCGTATCTTCAACCTGGGCAATGCCACCGGCCAGCCTTACAAGGATCTGGTCTGGGCAGACAAGTACAAACTCCCGATGGAGAGCGGCGCAGGCCCCGGCCCTTGGTCGATGAATATCGATGCATCCCAGCACCCGTCCGGTTCCGTCTGTGCGTACCTGGGCGGCCAGACCTGGGGCATGTACGGCAGCACCCCGTACGTGGACGACTATGTCTGGGAAGGCAAGTATGCCGACGATATTCGCAATGCCGAAATCAACCTCTGCCATCCCGTCGTGCTGGATACGAAGCACCCGATGTTCGGCCAGATCGTCACCAGAGAGATGATTTCCGAGCCGACCCGCCTGATGCGTGTCTCCGCCAAGGTGAAGATGCAGGATGAGTGGGGTTGGGACCTGAACAACCAGGGTCAGCCTTATTCCACGGAGTACGGACGCGACTGGTATGCCGCCCGTTGTGCCGAGACCATCCTGTTCAAGGCTGAGGCTCAGTGGCGTTCCGGCAATGCCGCCGCTGCCGCCGAGACGATGAACGAGCTCCGCCGCCGTGCGCAGTGCTCCTACATGCTGACTGCCGCTGACCTGCCTGCCACGGACGGTATCTATACGATCCTTGCAGAGCGTACCCGCGAGCTCTCCTGGGAGGAACACCGTTGGCCGCAGCTGCTCCGCATGGCGAAGGCCGGTACGGAGAACGTGGTGATGCACCATCAGTTGCTTAACTATGCGATGTATATCGCGGAGGTGCCGATCTATGATGCGGCCCGCGGCATCAGCTGGTCGCTGTTCCCGATCCCGCAGCAGATCATCCAGGGCAATGACGCCGAGCATCCGATGAAGCAGAATGACGGTTGGAACTAACCGGTCACGCTGACTGAACTTTCACTTCCGTCCCCCTGACCGGGGACGGAAGTGCCAATCCCCATCAGATGGGTTGTTTCTCGCTTGAAATTGTTATTTTTACTGCACGATATGAAGAAAATCGCGATCTTCCTCCTTGCCTTGGGCGTACTTTCCTGCGGTTCGGCGGACAAGTACGGAGAAAAGGCATCCCAGTCTTCGCTTGCCGATTTGGAGGCCGGTTGGGCAAACCCGCCCCAGGCTGCCCGTACGCGGGTATGGTGGCATTGGATGAACGGAAACGTGACCAAGGACGGTATCCGGAAGGACCTCGAATGGATGGCCCGAATCGGCCTGGGTGGCGTCCATCATTTCGATGCGGCCCTTGGAACGCCCACGATCGTCGATAAACGATTGGTTTACATGGATGAAGGATGGCAGGATGCATTTGCCTATGCTGTCCGGACCGCGGATTCCCTGGGATTGGAGTTTACGATCGCTTCCGCTCCCGGCTGGTCTTCGACAGGCGGCCCCTGGGTCGAACCCAAGGATGCCATGAAGCGACTGGTCTGGCGGACGGTCACCGTCGAAGGTGGAAAGCCCGTTGATGTTACGTTCCCTGCACCTTTCAACCATGCAGGTGCTTTCCAGAACGGCGCCATGGCCGGCCGCGGTACCGGAGCGGATATCGAATTCTATGAGGATGTATCGGTAATTGCCGTGAAACTTCCTGACAGCCAGTTGTCTGCTGCGGAAAGGGGAGCCGTACTGACTTCCAGCGGTGGGGATTTCACCCTCGCGCAGTTGACGGACGGCGATGTCCGGCATGGTGTCCTGCTGCCTTCGGACGAGAAGAATGGCTTTGCCTGGATCCAATATGCTTTCCCGGAGCCGGTGACGGTTCGCTCGCTGTCGGTGGCCGGCCTGCCCGGCAGCGGTTTCGGGGGTCCCGGGGGTGGTGGTGCCTCCGCGAATTTCCTGGAATGCAGTGACGATGGCGTGACGTTTACCAAGGTCTGTGACCTCCGCGGTGGAAGCATGGCGCAGTCCACGTTGTCCGTCCCGGAGACGACCGCCCGTTATTTCCGGCTTCATGTCGCGAATCCCCGTCCGCAGATAGGTGGCGGCATGTTCGGCTTCGGTATGCCCGGGCCGCCTCCGCAGGCGCCGAAGGGCACATCCATCGCGGAATTTGAATTGTTCCCCTATACCCGGGTCCACCGGTTCGAGGACAAGGCGGGTTTCTCGTCGGCTGCCAACCTGACGGCGGTGCCGACCCCGTCTTCGGACGAGGCCTTCCCACAGCCTTCCGACGTGACCGATATTACGGCTTACTGCCAGGACGGACGTCTGCGCTGGGAGGCACCCGCCGGACGTTGGCGCATCTACCGTTTCGGCTATGCCCTGACCGGCAAGCAGAACCATCCGGCCCCGCCGGAGGCGACCGGCCTGGAGGTGGACAAACTGGATCCGCAGGCATGGACGCGATATTTCCGAACCTATTTCGACATGTATAAGAAGGCCGCCGGCGGCCTGATGGGAAGCCGGGGCGTACAATATGTCCTGACGGACAGCTATGAGGCGGAGAATGAGACCTGGACGCCTGCGATGTCGGCCGAGTTCCGTGAGCGCCGTGGTTATGACCTGACGCCCTGGATGCCGGTCCTTGCGGGTGAAATCATCGGCAGTCCGTCCCGGAGCGATGCTTTCCTCTTTGACTGGCGCGCTACCTTGAGCGACCTGATTTCCGACAATTACACCCTCCTCTCCGAGATCGCCCGGAAGGAATATGGCATGCTGGGCCGTTATACGGAATCCCATGAGGCCGGCCGTGCCTATGTGGGCGACGGCATGGACCTGAAGGCAACGGCAGAGGTCCCGATGGGGGCCATGTGGACGGATGCTTCCTGGCTGCCCCATACACCGGACGGCGGTGTGGACAGGGGTGTCTATAATGCCGATGACAAGGAATCGGCTTCCGTGGCGCATATCTATGGACAGAACATCGCCGCGGCTGAATCCATGACCGCCATGGGCGGCAGCGGACAGGCGTATTCCTTCCACCCCGGCAACCTGAAATTTCTTGCCGATATTGAACTGGCCAACGGTATCAACCGCTTCGTTATCCACGAAAGCGCCAGCCAGCCGGACGACGTGCATGTCCCTGGCTTGAGCCTGGGTGGTATCGGCCAGTGGTTCAACCGTCATGAAACCTGGGCCGAACTGGGCCGGGTATGGGCGGATTACATGGCGCGGAGCTGTTTCATGCTCCAGGCCGGCGTCAATGTCGCTGACATCCTCTGGTATTATGGAGAAGACAGTTGCGTCACTACGGAGTTCGGTCATAAGCCGCTGAATGTTCCTTCCGGATACCAGTGGGATTATTGCAGCCCGAACGCCCTGTTGCACCAGATTTCCGCCAAAGATGGCCGGTTGGTTTCTCCGAGCGGAGTTTCCTACCGTGTCCTGTACATGGACCGGAACGTAGAATACATGTCTGTTCCTGTGCTCCGTCAACTGGCCCGGTTTGCCAAGGCCGGCGTGTGGATCGGAGGCGCCAGGCCGCAGCATCCGGCTTCCCTGACCGACGATGCGGCCGAATTCGACCGGCTCGTGAATGAGATCTGGAACAGTAAACGTTCCAATGTGGTCGTGACGGACAACCTGGCGGACTTCCTCCGTGCAGCCGGCCTCCAGCCGGACGTGAACATATCCGACGACATGAGATTCCTGCACAGGACGTCGCCTGCAGCGGAAATCTATTGGATCAACAAGCCTTCCCGGGAGAGCCGGAAGGTCTCCCTCTCTTTCCGTGTAACAGGACGCGAACCGCAGGTCTGGCATCCGGATACGGGAGTGACGGAACGTGTCTCCTACCGGATTGCCGACGGCCGTACCGTCGTGGACCTGGACCTTGTGTCGGACGACGCCGTCTTCGTGGTTTTCGGCGGGAAGGGATCGGATTCCCTTTCGCTGCCTGCCAGGGAGGAGCAGACGTTGCTGACGATGGAAGGACCCTGGGAGGTCCGCTTCCAGGAACGGCGTGGCGCCCCGGCCGTGGCAACCTTTGACAAACTGCAGTCCTATACCGAGTTTAAGGAACCCGGGATCAAGTATTTCTCCGGGATTGCGACCTATACGCAGACCATCGGTACCGGCGCCGTTTCCGGACGGGCAGTCCTGGATCTGGGTTGTGTCAAGGATCTGGCGGAGGTCTATGTAAACGGTAAATTCTGCGGGACGGCCTGGAAAGAGCCGTATCGGGTCGATGTGACCGATGCTTGGAAAGAAGGTGAGAATGCCATCGAGCTCCGCGTCGCCAATACGTGGCCGAACCGCCTGATCGGAGATGAACAGCCCGGTGCCGTGCGGGTGACCTTCACAGACTCTCGTTATTACCGGGCGGAAGACCCGCTGCGTGCCGGTGGTCTGCTCGGTCCCGTCAAATTGGTGGAAATTAAATAATTCAAATGGATAACCGATACCCCCTCCTGACGAGCCCGATCCAACTGGGCCGGACGATTTTCCGAAACAGGATGTTTTCCGCTCCCATGGGAGCGACCGACATCACGGCCGACTGCTGTCCCGGTCCCCGGGTGCAAGGTTTCTATGAACTCAGGGCAAAGGGAGGGGCAGCGGCTGTTACGGTCAGCGAACTGGTCGTCCATCCTGAGACGGACGGGAGCCACATGTTGCACCTGGACCTCGAGACGCCGGGCTGCCTGGCCGCACATGCCTTCGTGGCAGACGGCATCCGTCGGCACGGGAGCGTACCGAGCATCGAGTTCTCGCATTCGGGACAGTATGCCGGCACCTATATGTCGGACAAGAACAAAAAGGAGAGTCTGAATCAGTGGGGCCCCTCCGACGGCGTCCGTCCCGACGGGCGTCCCGTGAAGGGACTGTCCGTGGAGCAGATCGCCGATATCGTCCGCGCCTATGGGGAAAAGGCGGCCCTGGCAAAACGCGCCGGGTATGAAATGATTATGATTCATGCCGGTCACGGCTGGCTGCTCAACCAGTTCCTGTCTCCCTATTTCAATCATCGGACAGATGCTTACGGCGGTTCGCTGGAGAACCGGGTCCGCCTGACACGTGAGGTGCTGCAGGCGGTCCGTGCTGCGGTCGGCCCGGGCTTCCCGATCGAGATCCGGCTGAGCGGAAGCGAGTTGTTCGAAGGAGGTTATGACGTGGCCGAGGGCTGCCGGATCGCGCAGGCGGTCGAAGATCTGGTCGATCTGATCCATGTTTCGGCCGGTTCCTATCAGTTCGGGTTCTTCCATACGCATCTGCCGATGTTCGCGGAGCATGGCGCCAACGTGTGGCTGGCTGCGGAAATCAAGAAGCATGTGTCCAAGCCGGTGGCGACGATCGGTGCGATCAACAGTCCGGAAATGATGGAACGCATCCTCGAAGAGGGGAAGGCGGACGTGATCTATATGGCCCGGGAGCTGCTTGCGGACCCGTTCCTGCCCGAGAAGGTCTCTTCCGGTCGGGAGGATTTGATTGTCAAGTGCCTGCGTTGCTATACCTGCATGGCCGAACGGCCGACGACCTTCACGCGGCGCTGTGCCGTCAATCCGCTGGTCGGACGGGAACTGGAGGGCATGGAGGTACAGCTGGCCGCACGGCGCCGCAAGGTGCTGGTTGCGGGCGGCGGTGTCGCCGGGCTTGAAGCGGCCGTTACGGCTGCCCGCCGCGGACATGAAGTCCTGCTCTGCGAAAAGAGCGACCGGCTGGGCGGAATCCTGAAGTCTGAAGAAGCCATCCCGTTCAAGCATGAAATGTATGAACTCGGGCTTACGTTGGAGCGGCAGGCCCGGGAAGAAGGCGTGAAGATCCGGCTGGGAACCCCGGTTACGCCTGAGTTGGTGGCGACGGAGAAGCCCGATGCGCTGATCCTGGCTGTCGGCTCCCGTCCGATCGTGCCGCCTCTCCCCGGTATCGAAGGGGACAACGTCATCATTGTCAACGATTATTACTTGGAAAAGGATAAGGTGCAGGATACGGTGGTCGTGCTAGGCGGCGGTTTGGCCGGCTGTGAGTGCGCCGTCCATCTCGGCATGGAAGGCAAGCAGGTCCACCTGGTGGAAATGCGGGATACACTCGCGCCGGACTGCAACATCCGCCACCGCCCGATCCTGATGAAGCAGATCGCGGACCATGTCACGGCGCACACCGGCCTGGCCGGCCTGCGGGTAACGTCCGAAGGCCTGGTTTGCCGGACGCGTGACGGCCGGGAAGAGCTGATTCCCGGCAAGACGGTCATCTGCGCGGTGGGACAGCGGGCCAACCGGGCCGATGTCGATCAGCTCCGCCGCAGCGCACCATTCGTGCGGGAGGTGGGGGACTGTGTCCGTCCGGCCAATATCACCAAAGCGATTTACGAAGGCTTCCATGCCGCAATGGATATCTGACATGACGATGGAAATGAGGACGGTCGACTATGATAGACGGCGCTGGACCGTGCTGGTTGCCAGCTGCCTGATCAACCTGTGCATCGGCTCCATCTATGCCTGGAGCGTATTCTCCGCACCGCTTGCGGCCAAACTGACGGAACTCGCAGGCAGGGCCCTGACCGCTGCAGACCTGGCCATCGTCTTTACCGTGGCCAACGCCGTCGGCCCGATTACCATGATTTCCGGCGGTTTCATCAATGACCGGCTGGGACCCAAGTGGGTGATCCTGACCGGCGGTACGATGTTCGCGGCCGGTATGATCCTGACGGGGCTTTCCACAAGTCTGACCGGCCTGATCGTTTCCTACGGCCTGGTCCTGGGACTCGGTCTCGGCATGGCATACGGAGCCACGATCAGCAATTGCGTCAAGTTCTTCCCGGACCGGAAAGGCCTGGTGGGAGGCATCGCGACGGCATCTTACGGCCTGAGTTCCGTCCTGGTCCCTCCGGTCGCGAATGCCTTGATTACCTCGGTCGGCATTACCCGTTGCCTGGTCATTCTGGGCGTGGTCTTCCTGGCCGTGATCGTGTTGTGCTCCCTCTTGGTAACCCGTTGTCCGGCAGGGTATGCCCCGGTGGGGTATGTCGCTCCTGTCCGTTCCGATGCACGGGGTGCGCGGGACAAGGACTGGCGGGGCATGCTGGCGGATCCGGTTTTTTATATCATGATCTTCATGTTGATGTGCGGCGCTTTCAGCGGCCTCATGATCACCTCACAGGCCTCTCCGATGGCCCAGCGGATGGTCGGCATGTCGGCGGCACTGGCCGCGACCGCCGTTTCCGTTCTTGCCCTCTTCAATGCAGCGGGACGGATCGTGGCGGGAACGCTTTCCGACCGGTTCGGCCGGGTTGCCGTGCTGCGCGGAGCTTTCGTACTGGAAATCCTCGGTCTGGGCTTGTTGCTGCTTTCCGGGCCGGGACAGACGTTCCTGTTCATGGCTGCCGTGTCGGTCATCGGTATCTGTTTCGGTGCCTTGATGGGGATTTATCCGGGCTTCACGGCCGACCGGTTCGGCCTGCGGAACAACAGCGTCAATTATGGCATCATGTTCATCGGTTTTGCGGTGGCGGGCTATTTCGGCCCGACGGTCTGCGGCCGGATCCTTGCGCGGACGGGCGCTTATTCCAGCGCTTTCCGTGTGGCGGCGGTCCTGGCGATCTGCGGCATCATCCTGTCTGTCGTGTACCGGCTTTTGACGAGGACATCCAAAGAATCATAATCATTCAAGCTATATGAAAAGTTTCTTCTTTACTGTTTTGGTCTGCGCGTTGCTCGCGCCGGCTTTCCTGGTGGGAACGTCTTCCTGCGGGAATGCCGCGGCAGGCCAGTCTGACACGCTACGGATCAACACCACCGAACTCGGTCAGGAAATCCGGGGCTTCAACGGACCTACGCCGGTGGAAATCACCGTTGTCAGGGGCGTCATCACTGATATTGCCGCACTTCCCAACCGGGAGGGACCGCGTTACCTGCAGTTGGTCATGGAATCCGGTCTGCTCAAGAAGCTGAACGGCAAGACCTTGGACGAGGCGAAGTCCGTCCAGTTGGATGCCGTCACCGGCGCGACCTTTACCTCGACAGGATTGATCAAGAATATCCAGCTCGGCCTGGAGGACGGCGGTGCTTTTGAGCGCAACGCCCCCAAAGTCATCACGGAAGCGAAAGTCCGCCAGGGAAAGGTCCGTGGCGAGCGGGAAAACGGCCTTGGCTCCTTCAAGGCGATTCCTTTTGCAGAGGCACCGGTAGGGGAGCTCCGTTGGAAGGCTCCTGTTCACAAGAAGGCGTGGGACGGCGTCCTGGACGCAACGGAATTCGGCGGAATGCCGCCGCAGCAGGCCCGTACCTGGCCGGGGGCACCGGCCCCGAAGGTGACCGAGGATTGCCTGTACCTCAATATCCAGACGCCGGCTACCTCCACCAAGGATAAGCTGCCGGTACTGGTTTGGATCCACGGGGGCGGTTTCATTACCGGTGACGCCAACTCCAACGACGGCACCAACTTCGCCAAGAAAGGAATCGTGTTCGTCAGCCTGAGCTACCGTACCGGCGCACTGGGCTTCCTGGCCCTTCCGGAGCTGACGGCCGAAAATCCCCGTCACATTTCTGGAAATTATGGCCTGCTGGACATGATCGAAGGGCTCAAGTGGGTCAAGGAAAATATCGCCCAGTTCGGCGGTGATCCGTCCAAGGTGACCATCATGGGTGAATCCGCCGGAGCCATCGCAGTCAGCATGCTCTGCGCTTCTCCGCTGGCTAAGGGCCTCTTCCGGGGTGCCATTTCCGAGAGCGGCGGTTCCTTCTGCCCGGTTGACAGTGTACGTTTCGACAACAACGGCATCCGCGACGTGGCTGGCGCTGAGCAGTTCGGTCTGGAATTTATGAAGCGGATCGGGGCCTCCTCGCTGGCTGAACTGAGGGAGATGGACTGGAACCGCTGGGTCGGGGACGAACCTTCCATCGGCGTGGGCGGCTTCTGGCCGACGGTCGACGGCTATGTCCTTCCGGATGACCAGTACAAGATGTACGAGGCGGGTAACTACAACGATGTCAACGTGTTGATTGGAACGAACTCTGATGAGGGAGCGATGTTCTGCCGTCCGACCCAGTTGGACAAGTACCAGGCTGACATCCGGGCCGAATATGGTCCTTTCGCCGATCGGATGCTGGAACTCTATCCGGCTTCCGATGATGCTGAAACCTTCGGCGCCCTGTCCGATATCTTCCGTGAGACGGCGTTCGCATGGCCGACCTGGGCCTGGGCGAAACTCCAGCAGAAGACGGGCAAGGGCCGTGTCTATCTGTACTATTTCGACCAGTTCGATCCGGAGCGGCCGATGTTCGGCGGTCCGAGCGCACCCAAACCGCGCGGTGCCAACCACGCCAGCGAGATGTCCTATGTCTTCGGTGGTGGCGGCTGGGGCCGTCCGATGGAGGGCAAGGACAAGGCCGTGAGCGATGCCATGCACAACTACTGGGCGAATTTCGTCAAGACCGGGGACCCGAACGGAGAGGGCCTGGACAACTGGCCGGTCTATCAGGACGGTGAGAAGACCGTCATGTTCTTCAAGGACGGAACCTCATTGATCGAGACCCCGAATAAGCCGCAGCTCCTGCTGATGGAAGATTATTTCGCCTGGAAACGGGCACAACCCATCCGATAGCCATGGACAACCTTTCAAGAAGAGACGCCCTCAAACTGATGGGCATGGGCGCGGCCGGCCTGGCCGCCGCCACTTTCCTTCCTCCTTTCGCACATGCGCGCAGTATCTTCTCCTGGCCGCAGAATCCAATCCGGCGCAATCCGGGGCCGCAGGGTATGCCGGCGATGCATTATGCGGAAAAGGAGGTGTATGCTGGTCCGGATGTCGTCATCCGGCAGATCGATGCCCACACCTGGGAGGGCAACGGCCACCTGATGGCCAATGAGACCATCTACATCATTGAGGGTGAAGAAAAAGCCATCCTGCTGGACGCCGGTACGAAGATCGACGACCTCGACAAGATCGTGGCTGGGATTACGGATAAGCCCGTCATTCTCATCGCTACCCATGTCCATCCGGACCATACCGGTTCTGCCATCAATTATTTCCCGGAAATCTGGATCAATGCGGCCGATACGGTGAATGTGCCCGAATTCATGCCCGGCTACAAGGGCAAGATCAACTATCTGGAGGACGGACAGGTCTTCGATCTGGGCGGCCGCCGCATCGAGGTGATCTTCTCGCCGGGCCATACCCCAGGCAGTACCTGCTTTTTCGAGATGGACGGACGGAAATGGGGCTACAGCGGCGATGCCTTCGGCTCCGGCAACCTGCTGCTGACGACCAACTTCTCGACCCTGCTGGCTACGACCACCCGTATCGAGATGTACATGCGCCGTTTCGGCATCGAGAAACTCTATCCGGGCCACTACATGGGTTCAAATCCCGAGACCCTGCAACGCGTCTCCGACCTCAAGCGGATCTCCTCCGAAATGATCGAAGGGACCCGCAAGGGAGAGGATGCCGGTCAGGGCATGATGGGCCTGAATGCCCGTGTCCGGGACTTCGGTGTCAATGTGAACTACCGGAATCCTGCCGGATTGAAGTAGTTACCTCACAAGTTTCTCCAGCTTGACCGGGCCGATGAGGCCGGAAGGGGTCAGCGGGGAATCCGCCCTGTAGAAGGGCATGGTCGTATAGGTATGTTTTTCAGCACCTGGCTGGGCGTCTCCGATAAGGCGGTTCGGCCAGGTGTTGATGACTTTGATTTCAAGGGAATTCTCGCCGGGCCTCAGGTCGCCCGTCCATTCCACCTTGTACGGCGCTTTCCACAGGAAGGCGACATGCTGTCCGTTGACCCGGATGTCGGCCATCTGTCCCACGGCACCCAGGTCGAAAGCCAGCCCGACAGGCTGCTCTTTATCGCTGAGTGTAAATGTGTTGCGGTAAGTGGTTGTTCCGGAGAAATACTTCACTTCCTTGGGCATGAATTCCGTCAGGGAGGCCAGCCGGTCGAAGATCATCTCCTTCGGCGCATCGACTCCGTCGAAGGTGACGGTCCAGGAATCGTCCAGGGTGATGGCGCCGGCATGGCGGAGCGGTTTCCACGCGTGCGCGGGCTTCCCGTTCCTGTCGGCGACGACGAACAGGGCCTGGTTGGCCTCGAGGGTCAGGGCGTCTCCGTCCAGTACGCCCGGGAGTTGCCGGCCGGTTTCAGGATTCCAGACCGTGCGCGGTCCGGCGGCGTCACGGAGCGAGATCCGGGCGGTTACGGCCTTGTCGCTGAAGTTGCGGATCCAGTAGATCTGGCGGTCGCCGTCTGTGCGGTGCACGAATTTCAGTTCGGCGGATGCTTCATACCGGAAATCCGGCTCGACGCCGATGGCTGACAGTACGGAAGCAAGGCTGCCGGTGTGGACGTTCGGCCGGCCGGCATTCCAGATGTCGGCGACGAGCCGGTCGAACTCGGCCCGGTTGTCCAGCAGGCCGGCAGGTTCCTGCGGGACCTGGCCGCAGATGACGGCGCCGTCACGCGCGAGACGGTCCAGGGCGCGGAGCACCTCGACGCCCATGGTCTTGCAATGCTCGCCGAGCACGAGGACCCGGTACTGCATGCCGGATTCCGTGAAAATCTTTCCCTCCTTGACGCTCAAGACGTTACGGACACCGTAAGGGTTGATGAAATCAAAGGAATACCCTTCCGGGATGGCCGGAAGTTCATGGCCGTAGAGACCGGCGACGTTGGTGTCTTCCCCATAATACCAAAGGATGTCCGCGGCATAACGGCCCTGCTGGAGCATCCAGCAACTGCGCGCAAGATAATCGGCCCAGTAGTGGGCGTATTCCGCCCAGGTTTCGTGGCGGTTGAACCACTGGCCGAAGATCATCAGGCCGAGTCCGGGCTTGTGGGCGTCGGAGGGCTGGTGGGCGCTTTCGTGGATGACGAAGCGGGTCACGCCGCTGTACAGGGCGAGGTCGGCCATCTGTTTCAGGTTGCCGGGATAATAGGACCAGGCGTTATTGGAAAGGCCGGCTGCCGTGAAGGATTCGGCGGCGGCGATGTTCTGGCCATAGACATGGGCCACGGAGGCGGATTCGCGGATGTCGGCCTGAGCCATGGGGACGGAAGATCCGCCGCCGGTGCCCGGCATCCAGAAGGCGCTCATCGGCACGGCGGCCGTCATCTTGAGATCCATGCCGTCACCGACATAGACGCGGCCGTTTTCATGGGATTCCGTGTAGCGGCCCTTCATGCCGTATTCTTCAACGATCTGGTTGATTCGGTCATAGTTCTCTGCGAACAGCTCTCCGAGGGTCTTGCGCCAGTCGAACAGGAAGCGTTCGGTCTCTTCGCTGCTGCCAAGGACTTCTCCGGTCAGGGCAGGAAGCCACTGGATCAGGTCGTAGCCGCGCCGCTGCATGAATTCGGCGGGCAAGGAAGGCGTCCAGGTCATCTGCTCGGCTTCATAACTGTCCGTCAGGATATACTGGATACCATGCTTCCCGACGCGGCCACCGGCAGCTTCCTTGTACATGTCCATATAGTGGCGGAAATAATCCAGCCAGGCTTCCTTGTCGAGCTTGTCCACCTCGAGTCCGGTCGCTTCCGGCGGAGCGGGGTGGTTCTGTTTGCCGGTCAGGGAGGCCCCGAAGCGGTAGATCCGCCAGCGACCCTCCGGAACGGCCCAGGTCAGGGTGCCGTCGGGCGACATCCGGTCAGTCAGGTCGATGCTTTCCATGACGGGCTCGGGACAGTACGGGGTCGGGAAGTCCGCCAGGTCATGCGGCGCGGCGAAACCGGCTTTCTCCTCGGCATGGTTCACACGGGTGGTGCCATGCAGGACGAATTCATGGATGCGGGTCCCTTTCGGGGCAGGCTGGCCGAACCCGAGCGAAGCATAGGTCTGGTCTCCCTTCGGATTGGCGACGACCAGCCGGAAATACCGGGCCGTAGTGACCGGAATGTCAATGGTCTGCCGGGCGACGCTGCCGGAAGGGACCCTGCAGATGTCCTGCCAGGCCTCGCCGTCTTCGCTGCACTGCAGCAGGTTGTCATAGGAAGGCGGAGTCATGTCCCACATGCCGCGGGTTTCCAGTCCGCAGACCGTGACGGCGCGGACGATCTGCCGTTCGGGGAAACGGTATTGGATCCAGGAGATCTGCCCCTGGGGTGCGGCAGGTAACTCAGCACCGTTGGAAAGGTCTCCGTCGGTCAGCATATCCACGGTGAATGAGCCGCCGGATGAAGATACTTCCACACCACGCTCCGTCATGGACCAGTCATCGTCCGGAAGCCGGACCGCGACGACCGCTACGTCCTTGTACCAGGGGCGTATCGAGGACCCGCCGTCGACATTTTGGAATTTGCCAACGGTGTTATATGGCTCAGGCAGGGACAGGACCTGCGCTTTCCGCACCCTTCGGCTGCCGGTGACTTCGAGCGTACGCCAGGTAAGCTTCTTCATGGCATTCTCCGGTTTGACCCAGGGACCGCCGGTCGAACTCCATCCCGGAGCAGATGCGATGGCAACCTCCATGCCGAGGGAATCCGCGTAACCGATGGCATAGCGGAAGGCATCTTTCCAGCCATCCTGCATGTAGGGGAGGCGCTTGACGATCGGCTCGGAGGCCCCCATCATGTCGCCGCCGGCATCGAACTGCTGCACGCCGCCGATTCCGGTGCGGTGCATCCAGTCCAGGTCGGCCTTGATGCCTTCCTTCGTGATGTTGCTGTCCATCCAGTGCCACCAAACCCGTATGCGGGCCTCCTGGGGCGGGTTGAGGAAAGATTGGGCGAGATCCTGGGCACCGAGTCCGAGACCCAGCAGTGCGGCTGTGGCAGAAATGAAGATCCGTTTAAGCATGGTCGGTTGCGATTTTGCCACAAAATACGGAATTGTGAGGTTTATTCCAACTTGGAAAAATGATTTTTGAACTTTGTTTTTTGACAAGACACTGTACCGGACCCCCCGAAAAGTAAACATTCTGCCAAATCTCCTGAAGATTCTGTCAAGGTATTATGTGTTTTTATCGTTACATTTGCGATAATGCAAACACAAAATCATTTACATATGAAACGTATCGCATTCCTTGCCATGGCCATCGTCCTTTCCATGGGACTGGCCGCGGCGCAGCCGGGCGGCCGCGAGGTCGGCCAGAACGTCCCCGGTGCGGGCCGGCGTTGGATCCCTGATCCGGACCCGGAGAACATTGTCCTGACCCAGCGGGCTGCCACCCAGATGGTGTATGGCGGACCCACCAATCCGCAAGGCCGGTCGTACAACTTCACCCCGGCTTTCTACATCTATCCGGACAAGAAACTGGATAAGGCCGGCGCCGAGGCATTGCTGGCCGAACTGGATATCCAGCCCGTCCTGGACGCCAATTACGGTGTGGCGGTCGTCATCAATCCGGTTGGCGACAAATACGATGCGGCCAAGGACTTCGATGCATTCGTCGCGCAGTTCAACAAGAGCCGCAGCGGTAACCTCAAGGTCATCGGCATCGGCGCGGGTGCGACCTTCGTCAACCAGGTCATCGCTCCGAAGGCAGGGGACCATATCGCCGGTATCCTGACGGTCGGCGGCCAGGCGGCCAAACTGCCGAAGGGATTCACATCCTATGGCGTTCCTGCCTATGTGTCAGGGAGGAAGACTGCGGCCAAGGTGGCGGCGGAGTATATCGCCTTGAACCAGGCCGTGAAGGCGGACGGCTTCCATGTCAATCCGCAGGAGCCGTTGCTGACGGTCTATACCGATCCGGCGGACCGTCCGCTGAAAGACGTTTTCGCCGCTGCCTGGCGGGATGTCCTCGGCTGCTGCTACCGGTACAACAATTACAAGCATACCCATTACGAAGGCCAGCAGTTCGGCCAGTTCGGTCCCTATGAATTGGAACCGTATCTGGACTGTGAACGCCTGGGTATCAAGCGGATCGTCGTCGAGCAGGGACAGGGTTTCGGCCCCCAGGCGGCCAATGGCCCCAAGCAACTCTGGTATGAATACTGGCCGGAGGAACTGATGGAGGGAGCCGCTCCGCAGAGTGTCCCGGTCATGGTCCTGCTCCATGGTAATGCCAACGACCCGCGTACACAGGCGGAGACCTCCGGCTTCATCCAACTGGCTGGCGAGAAACGTTTCTTCGTCGTCGAGATGGAGTGGCAGGGGAGCGTCAGTTACCAGGCCATGGGCCATGACGGCGTCGAGACGGTCCTGTACCAGTTGCTCGCCAAGTATCCGCAACTGGACCCTTCCCGGATTTATGCGGAAGGCCTGTCTGCCGGTTCCATGACCGCTTCCGCCCTGGGTATCAAGAAATCCCATGTCTTTGCAGCGGTGGGCGGCCATTCCGGTGGTATCATGGGCGGTTTCGGCGGCGCATTCCCGGGCTTCAACCCGATCTGGAACGAGGCGACCCAGAAGCGCGGAGCCGTCGAGATGCCGTATTGCTCGGTGCTTGGAACGGCGGACAACGTGGTGCCTTTCATCCGGCCGGACAACTGGAGGGGCAACGGCTACCTGAACGCCTGGAACGCCTATGAGCAGATGAACGGAATGGAGGTGGTCAAAGACCTGGATTTCAGCGTTGATCCGCTCTTCGGACAGCGGCTGCGTGATCGGGAGACCATCCAGACCAACAAGGGTGCCGGCATCACCATCGAGACCGGCCAGCTTTACAAGGGTGACATCCCGCTGATCAAGATTGTTGCCGTGATGGATTACGGCCACTGGAATTTCCAGCCGACGGCCCGGATCATGTGGGACTACTTCACGCAGTTCCGCCGCGACCCTGAAACCAAGAAACTGATCTATCTCGGAGAATAATCCATGAAGAAGTTCTTATTTACTTTTTTGGCACTCACGCTCCTGTCGGGCGTGGGTGCTTTTGCGCAGTTCGGACCTCAGCGTGACCCGTCCGCTCCTTTCGACCTGGCAACCGACAATTGGACGGCCCGGTGGATTTCGGTACCCGGCGCCGGTGCGCAGGACTACGGAGTCTATTATTTCCGCAAGGATGTCGATCTGGCAGCCGTTCCGGCGGATTATGTCGTCCATGTCACCGGAGACAACCGGTACAAGCTGTATGTCAACGGACAACTGGTTTCGCTGGGACCCGCCAAGGGAGACGCGACCCATTGGAACTACGAGACCGTGGACCTGGCTCCGTATCTGAAGTCCGGCAGAAACGTCATTGCGGCGCTGGTCTATCATGAAGGACCTGAAAAGCCCGATTCCCAGATTTCCGTATCGGCGGGATTCCTGCTGCAGGGAGAGGGAAACGCTCGCGGACTGTACACGGACCGTACATGGAAATGCCTGGCCGACAAGGCCTACAGTCCGCGCCGGGTATCAGTCTCAGGGTATTATGTGGCCGGACCGGGTGAAGAGGTAGATTTCTCGAAGACCCTGAACGGCTGGAATACGGCCGCTGTCGGTACAGAGGACTGGCTGGATGCCCGTCAGGGTCCTGCCGGTGAACCGAAGAACGTGATGAGCAGCAACCAGAGCGACGGGCATAACCTCGTTCCGTCCATGCTGCCGCAGATGGAGCGGACCGACCTCCGGCTCTCCTCGGTCCGCAAGGCCGAAGGCGTCCGGGTGCCGGATGGCTTCCTCGCCGGGAAGGCCGCCCTGACGGTCCCGGCCAGGACGAAGGCCGAACTGCTGCTGGACCAGGGCTGCCTGACCAACGCCTATTTCAACCTCCGCATGCGTGGCGGCCGGGATGCGAAGGTGACCCTCGGCTATGCGGAAAGCCTGTATGTGCCTGCGCCGCAGCAGGCCGGACCCGACCTGCCGCCCGGCGTGCGGCTGGAGGACATCCCGGCGGAGGTCCTCGCCGAGTATGCCGGCCGTCCCCGCCCGCCCCGCGTCGAGGGCAAGGGTAACCGGAACGAAGTGGACGGGAAAGTCTTCATGGGGCGCGAAGACGTCCTGATCTCCAGCGGCGCCGACGGGCAGTCGTTCACGACGCTCTCCTGGCGGACCTACCGGTATGTCCGCGTGCAGGTCGAGACGGCGGACCAGCCGCTGGTGCTGGAAGACCTCTTCGGAACCTTCACGGGCTATCCGTTCGAACTGGCGGCCTCCCTCCAGACCGACCGGCAGGAATTGCTGGACATGCTGGAAGTGGGCTGGCGCACGGCCCGTCTCTGTGCCGTGGAGACCTATATGGACTGCCCGTATTACGAGCAGCTCCAGTATCTGGGCGATACCCGGATCCAGGCGCTGGTGACCCTTTACAATACCCGGGACGACCGGCTGGTGCGGAATTTCCTGCATCTGGCGGACATCAGCCGCAATGCGGACGGAATCACCAAGAGCCGTTATCCAACGACGCTAGCCCAGTATATCCAGCCGTATGCCTTGAGCTATATCTATGCCCTGCACGATTACATGATGTACGGCGGCGATCCGCAGTATGTCTTCGACTTGCTTCCCGGTGCAGAGCAGATCCTGATGTATTTCAGCCGCTTCCAGCAGGAAGACGGTCGAATTCGGAACCTGCCGGGCTGGAATTTCTCCGACTGGGTCTATACCCCGGGCTGGAATTACGGCGCCCCGCTCAAGGGAGCGGACGGTTGCTCGATCAACATGGACCTCCAGCTGCTCTATGCCCTGGAAATGATGGCGGACATGGAATCCGAGGCCGGCTTCAACGAGCGGGCGGACCGTTATGCCGAGCAGGCGGACCGGCTCGCGGAAGCGGTCAACAAGGCCTATTGGAATGAGGCCCGTGGGCTGTATGCAGACCGGTCCGAGCAGGACCTGTATTCCCAGCATGCGAACGCACTGGCGATCCTGTGCGGGATCGTGCCGGACGGAAAAGCTTTGGACGTTGCTCGCAAACTGTTGACAGATAATTCCTTGTCTCCTTGCTCTGTGTACTATAAGTTCTACCTGCACCAGGCACTGGTCCGGGCCGGGCTGGGCGATGACTACCTGTCCTGGCTGGATGTCTGGCGGGAGAACCTGTCGATGGGCCTGACGACCTGGGGGGAGACCTCGGATGTGAACGGGACCCGCTCCGACTGCCATGCCTGGGGCGCCAGCCCGAACATCGAATTCTTCCGGACGGTCCTCGGGATTGACAGTGCCGCGCCGGCTTTCCGGAAAGTCCGGATCCAGCCGCACCTGGGCGACCTGAAGCAGATCGGCGGGTCCATGCCCCACCCGCAGGGAACCATTTCGGTCCGGTATGAGGTGAAACGCCGGGGACTGGAGGCGGAAATCGTCCTGCCGGACGGCATTGGGGGAGACTTCGTCTGGAACGGGGAGACCCATGCCCTGTATGGCGGCCGGAACGTCCTGTCCGTCCGTAAGTGAACATCCGGACGGAATTTTGAACATTCGGATTATTATTCGGGACATTCCCGCTAGAAAATAATCCGGATGTTTATGTAAATTTGCATTACCGAACATAACACAAAACCATAATCTGTATGAAAAAAATCTTTCTGATCGCTGCCGCGGGGATGGTGACCCTGTCCGCCCTCGCACAGCCCCAGCTCCGCAAGGACAACATCGATGAGGTTATCAAGGCGATGACCCTGGAAGAGAAGGCCACCCTGCTGGTCGGCGGCGCCCGCGCCGTCATCGTGGATGGTGTCCCGACCGGTACCGCCGCCAAGGTGCCCGGCGCCGCCGGCAACACCCGCCCGATCGAACGTCTCGGCATTCCGGGAACCGTCCTCGCCGACGGCCCTGCCGGTGTCCGTATTTCCCCGACCCGTCAGGGTGACAAGAACACCTATTATGCTACCGGTTTCCCGGTGGGAACCCTCCTCGCCAGCTCCTGGGACGTCGACCTCGTCCAGAAGGTGACCAAGGCCATGGGTGAAGAAGTCCACGAGTATGGTGTGGACGTCCTCCTCGCCCCGGGTATGAACATCCATCGTAACCCGCTTTGCGGCCGTAACTTCGAGTATTTCTCCGAGGATCCGGTCCTCTCCGGTAAGATGGCCGCTGCCTATGTCAACGGTATCCAGAGCAACGACGTGGGTGTCTCCATCAAGCACTACGCCGTCAACAACCAGGAGACCAACCGCAACGAGGACAATGCCCGCGTCAGCGAGCGCGCCCTCCGCGAGATCTACCTCAAGAACTTCGAAATCGCCGTCAAGGAATCCGATCCCTGGACCGTCATGTCCTCCTACAACAAACTCAACGGCGAGTACACCCAGCAGAAACATGATCTGCTCACCGGTATCCTCCGCGACGAGTGGGGCTACAAGGGCATCGTCATGACCGACTGGGGCAACAAGGCCGGTACGGTCAAGTCCGCATGGGCCGGCAACGACCTTATGGAACCGGGCAACCAGAACGAAATCGACCGCATTGTCGCCGGTGTCAAGGACGGCTCCCTCAAGATTGAGGATGTCGACCGCAACGTCCGCAACATGCTGAACTACATCGTGAAGACTCCTTCCTTCAAGAATTACAAATACTCCAACAAGCCGGACCTGAAGGGTCATGCTGAGGTTGCCCGCAAGGCTGCCGCCGAGGCCATGGTCCTGCTCCGCAACGAGAACAACACCCTGCCGATCAAGGATGCCAAGAAGGTCGCCCTTTACGGTATCTCCGCCCTTGACTTCGTCGCCGGCGGCACCGGTTCCGGCAATGTCAACAAGGCTTATGTCGTGAACATGAAGGAAGGTCTCGAGAATGCCGGCTTCGAAGTCGACAAGACCCTCATGGACTTCTATCAGGCCCAGCTCAACATGAACAGCGCCACCACCGCCCTGACCGCCGCCCCGGGCCGTTTCTTCGGCTTCGGTTCCGCCAAGGCCGCTGAGGTCGCCATTCCTGAGAATGCCATCAGCAACGAGGCCCGCAACAACGACATCGCCATCATCGTCCTCGGCCGCAACGCCGGTGATGGTGCCGACCGCAAGATGGTCGACGACTTCGACCTGACCGCGATCGAGCGCGAACTCGTCCGCAACGTCAGCACCGCTTTCCACTCCCTGGGCAAGAAGGTCGTCGTCGTCCTCAACATCGGCGGCGTGATCGAGACCTACTCCTGGAAGAACATGGTCGACGCGATCCTCCTCCCTTGGTCCCCGGGCCAGGAAGGCGCCAACTCCGTCGCTGACGTCCTGACCGGCAAGGTCAACCCGTCCGGCAAGCTCCCGATGACGTTCCCGATCTCCTTCATGGATCACCCGTCCTCCGCCAACTTCCCGTACAACTACAACCGCAACGCCAACCAGGGCTTCGGCTTCGGTTTCGGCGGCAACCAGCAGCGCGCCCAGGTCAAGGATGTCGACTACACCCTCTATGAGGAAGGCATCTATGTCGGCTACCGTTACTTCACCACCGCCGGCAAGGAGGTTTCCTATCCGTTCGGCTACGGTCTGAGCTACACCACCTTCTCCTACAGCAAGCCGGTCGTCAAGGCCACTGCTGACGGCTTCGAGGCCAGCGTGACCGTCACCAACACCGGCAAGGTCGCCGGTAAGGAAGTCGTCGAGCTCTATGTCTCCGCTCCTGCGGGCGGTCTCGAGAAGCCGGCCTGCGAACTCAAGGCCTTCGGCAAGACCCGCGAACTCGCTCCGGGCGCTTCCCAGACCCTGACCTTCAAGGTGACCAACTACGAGCTTGCTTCCTACAATGAGTCTACTTCCGCATGGGAGGCTCCGGCCGGCGCCTACAAAGTTTACTTTTCCGCCAATGTGGCCGATACCCGTGCCAACGGTACCTATCAGCTCAAGAAGGCTGCCAAGTGGCAGATGACCAAGCTCTTCGAGCTGGATGGCGAACTCAACGAGCTCAGCCTCAAATAAGACATTTCATACCTTTTCATAATTAAGTTGCGGCCGGAGCCCGGGAGGGTTCCGGCCGTATTTTTCTTGATTATTTGCCGGTGTTTCGTTACATTTGTGGAAACCGCATTGTTATGAAACGCCTTTTGCTTCTCTTTGCGTTGCTGGGCCTCGTGCTTTCTGTCTCCGCCCAGCAGCCGCAGCGCCGTCCGATGACCCAGGAAGAGATCCAGGCCTGGCTGCGCCGCCAGAAACCGAACCCTTCTGCGCATACCCTCCGTCCGGATCCGCTGGCCTTGCATCAGAGCCCTTATCGGGGAAGCAAGAATTTCGGGAAATCCATCGCCGTCTTCGGCGGGTCGCTGTCGGTGAACAAGGAGTCGGACGTCGCCAAGCAGATGTGGGCCGACCTGCTGGATGCGACCGTGGTGACCTACGGCGTCGGCGGGGCCGGTTTTTCCTATGACCAGGGCTGCACCCTGCAATGGCAGGTGGATACCGCGGGCGTCTATGACATCTATGTCCTGTGGGCCTCCACGAACGATTATACCAACAGCCGCGAGTGCGGGACCTGGCAGGACTATACCGTCTATGACAATTACGACGAAAGCAAGCGCGTGACCCAGTGCGGCGGCATCAACTACTGCATCAAGAAGATCCTGGAGAAGAATCCGCGGGCGGAGATTTATTTCTTTACCTCCCTGCGTTTCTTCGGACAGGACGCCGGACACAACCCTTTCTCCACGGAACCGAACAAGACCGGAAAGACCTTCGCCGAGTACATCCAGGCCCAGCGGGACTGCTGCGCGTATTATGGCATCCCGGTGCTGGACCAGTTCAACCTGCAGGGAATCAATGAATTCAATGTTTCCGAGTATTACGTCGGCGACAAGCTTCACATGAATGAGGAAGGCTACCGCAGGATCGGTCCCGTACAGGCCGCCTTCCTGGCCAACGGAAGATAGCATTTACAGCTCCCCATACTATGAAAAAGATTACCTGTTTGTTGCTGCTGATCCTTGCGGCAGGGTTCCTGCCCGCCTGCAAGGTCGACAAGGCTTATGACCTGGACCAGCCGATCGATTCCCACGTCCGGCTGGTCAAGGGACTGACCATCCCCATCGGCGATGTGGGAAAGATCGATACGAAGACCATGATGGTCATCCTGGGCAGCGATTACATTTCCTATGATGAGGAAGGCCATGTCGTCCTGGATTTCACGGAAAATCCCGAGTTGGTCCTCGAGTTCGACATCAAGGGCCTCAACATGTACCATTCCTATTCTTTCGGCGGACCGGTCGGCGTGGACCTGGACATGGAGGTCGGCAATACGTCTCCCTTCGCGTTCAGCCTGGAGGCATCCTTCATCGATGATGCCGGCAAGTTGGTACCCGCCTATAACCCCCTGATCAAGGGCGAGGTGGAATCCGGGCACCCCGACGATCCCTCCTTTTCCTATATCACCTTGTCCGCGACCGTGAAGGAGATCGTCCCCTTCGACGGCATCCGCTTCCGCTTCCATTTCCATGGCGGGGAACTGGTCGGGAAAAAGTATACGGTGACAGACCAGGAATCCCTGACATTCAACGGTTTGAAAGCCCATCTTCCGGAAGGACTCGAGTTCGATACGGACTGGTGGGCAGCCCTCAAGCCCTATCTGACCTTCGTGAAACTGATCTATAAATCCGGGAAATAATCGTGAGAAAGCTGTTATTCTGCCTGGTTTTGCTGGCGATTGCCGGCAACCTGTCCGCCCAGAATTTCCGTGGCGGCTATTTCCTGGACGGCTACACCTTCGGCTACAAGCTGAACCCTGCCATGGCCGGCGATGTCGATTATGTCGGTCTGCAGACGGTTACGTCGGTCCGGAGTAACCTGTCCCTGAAGTATTTCCTGTTTCCCGACCCGGATGGGGAAGGCCTCGTGACGGGGCTTCACAACAGCGTGGACGCCGAGGCGTTCCTCGCCCCGCTGCAGAAAGAGATGAATCCGGCTGTCATGGAGGAAGACCTGAATATCTTTTCCTTCGGCTATGAAAAGAACGGGCGGTACCATGTCTTCGACGCTTCGCTGCGGGCGGGGGTGGCGACCAACGTCCCGTACGACACCTTCGAATTCCTGAAGGTCGGTACGCAGTGGCACAGCGAGTTCGACATGAAGGACCTCTTTGCCAAATCCCATACCTGGCTGGAACTTTCCTACGGCCAGTCGATGCAGGTGTCTGACAGGCTCCGCATCGGCGCCCGGGTGAAGGGACTGCTGGGGCTGTCCTATGCCTCCGCGCATTTCCGGGAGCTCTCGTTGAGCCTGCAGGAGAATTACTGGCGGATCCTGTCTCATAGCGACATGGAGTTCGCCGGACACGGGATCGACTACAAACTGAAACAGCAGGATGTTTACAACGACAAAGGGGAAGTGATCGGGAAGAAGGAAATTAATGAGGTGAAGTTCGGCTCCATCGCCATCCGACCGGAGAAGTTTTTGGACATCAATGGATTGGGAGCAACGTTCGATGCCGGTGTGCAGTGGTCCCCGATGGACGGTCTGACCCTGTCCGCCGCCTTGCTGGATGTCGGCGGCATCAAATGGTTCGATTCCATGTACGCCCGGACGCCGGACCTGGATTTCAGGAGCGATCCGGACCACATGCTGGTAGACCGGGACGAGAATGCCGCCTCGGCGCTGGGCGACATCGTCCGTTTCGTCGTGCAGGATGAAAAGAAGAATTCCTTCGACTGGATGACGGCCACCGTCAATGCCGGGGCCGAATACCGTCTTCCGTTTTATGACAAGATGACCGTCGGCCTGCTGGGCATGTACAAACTGGACAACATCTTCCGGTGGGCGGAGATCCGCGGCGCGGTCAGTGCTTCACCGCTGAAATGGCTGAGCCTGAGCGTAAACGTGGGATACAACACCTATGGCATGGCGTATGGGGCGGCCTTGGCCGTCAATACCCGGCCGGTGCGGGTCTTTATCGGAACGGACGCCTATGTGACCGAAATGACCCCGCAGATGGTTCCGCTTTCGCGTCTGAACCACAATTTCCAGTTCGGCGTGGCCGTGCCAATCCATAAAAACAAGAGACACTGATGAAATACTTTACCCTCGTTTCCTTTGCCGCGGCGGTCCTCCTGGCCGCCGGCTGCAGCAAGGCCCCGAAAGACGGGGTGTTCCAGGCGCCGCGCACCATCGTTACCTGCGACCCGGAACTGGACGACAATAACTCCATGATCCGTTTCCTGCTGCATGCCACCGATTTCCAGATCGACGGCCTGGTCTATACGAGCAGTCGTTTCCACTGGCTCGGGGACGGAAAGGGCACGACCCAGTTCATTCCGGGCGGCGAGTATGACAACATGGGCCTCGGTCCGCAGACTTCCTGGCGGTTCAATCCCGAAGAGCGTTTCATCGACGACATCATCGATGCCTACGAGCAGTGCTATGCCAACCTGAAGGTCCATGACAGCCGGTATCCGACCCCGGAATACCTGCGCAGCGTGACCAAATGGGGCAACTGCGTCTTCGAAGGCGACTATTCCTATGACACGGACGGGTCCAACTTGATTAAAAAGAACATCCTCGACGACAAGCCGGGCCCGCTCTTCATCCAGGCCTGGGGCGGCAGTTCCTCCATCGCCGCGGCCCTCCGGTCCATCGAGGACCAGTACAAGGGCACACCCGAGTGGGACGCCATCGTAAAGAAGGTCAACGAGAAGGTGATCCTCTGCCTGTCCGGCGACCAGGACAACGCCTATAACAGTTACATTGCCGTGAACTGGCCGGATGTCTGGGTGTGGAGTACCAACGCCCAGATGGGCCGCTGGGCCGGCAATCCGAGCCTGACGGATCCGGAATGGACTGCCAAGTACATGACCCTCGGCCCGATCGGCGCACGCGTGCGCCTGTGGGGCGACGGCAAGCAGATGGTTCCGGGTGACATGACCGACTTCATCGGCCCTTCCGCCGGCAAGACCCGGGAAGAGATGGCAGCGGAAGGATACTATGTATGGCGGGCGATCGAACCGCAGGGAACCCTTTACAGCGATGGGGACAGCGGTTGCTTTTATATGTTGATCGACAATGGCCTGCGTGCCTGGCAGGATCCGACCTGGGGCGGCTGGAGCGGCCGTTGGGACATTACCAAGGGAGAGCCGCAGTCCGGACATCCCGCCTATATGGGGAACAATGTGGCACAAATGAGCCGCCGACCGGTTCCTCTCCGGCAAGCGGTCCCCGCTCCTTCGGAGGATCATACCTTCCCGAATATGATGCCTGAGCGGAATCTCTCCGAGGCGGCCCGCATGAAATGGTCCGTCACGCCGAACTTTGCCGATGCCAACCATTATCCGGTCGTCAGCGGTCCGTTCGAGCTCACGGCGGCCCCCGGCGAGACCGTGAAAATCAAGGCGAAGGCTTCCGATCCTGATGGCGATGCCCTGACGCTGAAATGGTGGTACTTCCCGGTGGGCACCTATGTGCTGACCAACGCCGAAGCCCTGTCCGTCGACAGCCCGGATACGGCCCAGACGACCTTTACGGTCCCGGCCGACGCCAAGAGCGGCGACACGATCCATTTCGTGCTGCAGGCCCAGGATGGCGGTGACCCGGTCCTGACACGATACTTGCGAACAATTATTACCGTTAAATAACTATGAGAACGAAAGCTATTTTATCCGCGGCCGTAGCCCTGGCCCTGGCCGCCTGTGGAAAACCTGCCCCCGAGGTTGTTGGAGTGAAAACGGATGCGTTGGACGCCGCTGCCTGGGAGGCCTCGCAGTGGATTTCCGCGGCGGATGCGCCGGTCATAACGGAACGGAATGCCGACCTTGCGGCGGACGGTGCCAGCTGGTTCGTCGCTTCCTTTACGAATGCGAAGAAGGTCGCTTCCGTCCGGTGGATGACCACGGGCCTGGGTGTCTTTCAGTTGTATCTGAACGGCACGCCGGTCGGGGAAGAAGCGCTTAAACCGGGCTTTACGGACTATCGCAAGACCAAACGTTCGTTTACGTATGATATCACGGATGCCTTTGTCCGGAAGGCCGGCGCAGAGAACGTGCTTTCGGCGCAGGTGACGCCCGGCTGGTGGGCGGACCGGGTCGTCACGCCCTGGTGGGTGGAAGGCATGAACGGCCGGAAATGTGCATTCCGGTCCGTCCTGGAGGTGACGTATGCCGATGGCAGCCAGGAGCGTTTCGGGACCGATACGGAGCATTGGAAGGCCGGTATCGCCGGGCCTGTCAAGCATGCCGCCATCTATGACGGGGAGACCTATGACGCCCGGATACTGCCGGGCTGGGCAACGCCCGAGAAACTCGCGGCGCCCGAGGTGAATACCGAATTCCAGGGCGAGATCCTCCCTTCGGAAGGCGCGGAGATCTATTTCCGTAAAGACTTGGTCCTGAATCCGGTACGAACGCTTGTCTGGGAAGGGGCCGAGGGCGCCGTCGAGGCAGAGAAGAAAGAGGATGTCGAATATGGCAAAATCGTCGTAAAGCGGGAATATGCGGCAGGGGAGGAAGTGGTCCTGCAGCCGGGAGAGACCCTGGTGGTGGACTTCGGACAGAATGCGTCCGCCGTCCCGTCGTTCGTATTCCAGGCGGCGGAAGGAACGGTCCTGACCTGCCTGCCGGGTGAAATCCTGAATGACGGCAACGGCGCCGAGCGCCGGAACATGGATGGGCCGGAGGGCAGCGTCCACCGCCGCAACCTGCGCGACCGGGGCGGCTGGTTCCGGTTGATCTATACCTTTGCCGGCAATGCGGATTTCGTGTCGTATTATCCGCAGTGCACGTTCTTCGGATACCGGTATATCTCGGTTACGGCTACGGCTCCGGTCCGTTTCCGTTCCATCCAGTCCCTTCCGGTTTCCTCCATTACCAAGGAGATGGAGACCGGGACCCTCACGACGGGGAATGATCTGATCAATCAATTGATTTCCAATACGGTCTGGGGCCAGCGTTCGAATTATCTCTCGGTCCCGACCGATTGCCCGCAGCGGGATGAGCGCCTGGGCTGGATGGCCGACACGCAGGTCTTTACGGAGACCGGTTCCTTCTTCGCCAACACCGCCCGTTTCTTCCACAAGTGGCTGCGTGACGTCCGCGACATGCAGAGCGAGACCGGTGCCTACCAGGGCGTCGCCCCGGTGTCCATGGGCGGCGACGGCTGGATGCGCCTGGGTTGGGCGGACGCCGGCATCATCGTGCCGTGGACGGTCTGGAAACAGTTCGGGGACACGGAGGTGATCGATGAGAGCTGGGATTCGATGGAACGCTTCATCACCCATGTGGACGAAACGAAATATGACCATGTGACCTTGCGCCCGGAGAACGGCAATTACCAGTGGGCCGACTGGCTGAGCTACGAACCGCTGGAGAACTGCAGCGGCGGCGCTTTCCAGCCGGACGGTCATCCCTGGCCGGACGCCATCCGGTACTGGAGCTACCTGAGTGCTTCGTATTGGGTCATTGATGCCGGCCTGATGAAGGACATAGCGGCCGCGACCGACCGGGATGCCGCGAAGTATGCGGACATGGAGAAGCGGGCCAAGGACTATATCAAGTCGGAATTCATGAACCCGGACGGCACCTTCAAGACCGCGATCCTCAACACCATGCAGACCCCGGCGCTGTTTGCGCTGAAGAACGGCCTGGTGGAGGGGAAGGCACGCGAGGATATGCTCTCGCGGCTCCGCCGGAATTTCGAGGAGCATGGCAACTGCCTGCAGACCGGGTTCCTCGGGACCTCCATCCTGATGGACGTCCTGACGGAAAATGGGATGACGGACATCGCCTATGAGCTGCTCTTCCAGCGGAAGAACCCGAGCTGGCTGTATTCCGTGGACAACGGTGCGACGACCATCTGGGAGCGCTGGAACAGCTACATGGTGGACAAGGGCATGGGCCCGAACGGCATGAACAGTTTCAACCACTATGCCTACGGCTGCGTGTGCGCGTGGATCTGGAAGACGGCGGCCGGTATCGCGGCCGATCCGGCGAATCCGGGTTTCAAGCATATCATCATGAAACCGGTCCCGGACAAGCGGCTCGGTCATATCGAGGCCTCCTACCCGTCCGCGGCGGGCCTGATCAAGAGTGCATGGCGGTATGAGGGTGACCGATGGATCTGGGAATTCACCATCCCGGAAGGCGCTACCGCTTCCGTCACCCTGCCCGGCGAGACCGAGGTAAAAGAATACGCAGCCGGCTCCTACCGGCTCGAAACAGAAGGATAATCCTTTTCCTTTTCTGACCATGAAAAGATTCCTTTCAGCTTTATTCCTGTTACTGGCATCCGTGACACTCATACAGGCGCAGCCGGGCGGGGGAGACCGCCGGACGAAGGTGATCGTCGACAATGATTTCTGCGGCGATCCGGACGGCGTTTTCGCCCTGGCGCAGCAGGTCCTTTCTGCGAATATCGACCTGCGGGGGATTATCGGCGCCCATCTGGGCGGAGGGAACGGTCCGATGGCGCGGGGCGACCAGGCGGCCGCTTCCGTGCAGAAAGCGCAGGAGATGCTTTCGGTCATGGGGTTGGATGGCGTTTTCCCGGTCGTTCCCGGTGCTTCTTCGAAGATGACCGATCCTCTTACGCCTGCGGAGTCGGAGGGGGCGGGGCTGATCATCGACGAAGCCCGCCGGTGTTCGCCGGAGCAGCCGTTGTATGTCTGCATGGGCGGACCGCTGACCGACGTGGCGAGCGCGCTGCTGCTGGCTCCGGATATCGCTCCGAACCTCATCGTCATCTGGATCGGCGGGCAGGAGTATCCCTTCGGCCATCAGCAACCTTGGGGCGGCATCTCCGAAGTGGAGTATAACTTGAACCTGGATATCGCTGCCGGACGCTATCTGTTCAATGACAGCCCGGTCCGTTTGTGGCAGGTGCCGCGGGATGCCTACCGCAGCTGCCTCTACAGCTTTGCCAGCGCCGAGCGGTTTATCCGTCCGGCCGGAGCGCTCGGGGCGTGGCTGATGGACAGCCTGGCGACTTGGCGCCGTTTCGCGCAGCGCGAGGTGTATGTGCTGGGCGACAGCCCTCTGGTATTGCTGTCCAGCCTGCAAACCTTCTTCGAGCCGGATACGGCTTCGTCTGATTTCACGGAGACGGCCGCTCCCGCCATTACGGAGGACGGAAAGTACGACTTCTCGAAGCCGGGGCGTACCATCCGGGTCTATACCCGGCTGGACACGGCGCTAATGTTCAAGGATATGGAAGATAAAATCGCCCTTTGGGGCATGACATCGAATGCTAAATAAAATGACTATGAAGAGATTATCGTTGATCATTGCGGCTTTGCTCATGGCATGGGCCGCTGCCGCGCAGCCGAGTGGCTGGCGGATGCCGCAGGCCCCGTCGGGGGACAACTTTGAAATGAAGGAAATCCATGTGGCGAGCGCCGGGAATGACCTGTATGGCGAAGCCTATATCCCGAAGGCTCCCGGAAAGCATCCGGCCATCATCCTGTCCCATGGCTACGGCGGCTCCCATGCGGGGTTTTACAGCCTGATCCCCGATCTGGTCGCTGAAGGGTATGTCTGCTATTGCTATGATTTCGCCGGCGGCGGACGGGGCTCGAAGAGTACCGGGAAGAGCACGGATATGTCCATCTTCACGGAACGGGTGGACCTGCTGAACGTCCTGGAGGCAGTCCGCAGCTGGGATTGCGTGGATCCGGACAAGGTCTTCCTGCTGGGCGAGAGCCAGGGCGGGTGCGTGTCCGCCATTACGGCTCCGCGGGTGCAGGACAAGGTCCGGGCGATCGTGCTGATCTATCCGGCCCTCTGCATCCCTGACGATGCCCGTGCCCTGTACAAGGCGGCGACGGACATCCCCGAGGAAATCAATTTCATGGGCCTGAACATCGGCAAGGCTTATTATGAGCCGCTCCTGGATCCTTCCTACGATATCTATGCGGAGATCGCTCCGTTCAAAAAGGACGTCCTGATCGTACATGGTACGAACGACCAGCTGGTCAAGCCGGAATACTCCGCCCTGGCGACCAACGTCTACGCCAAGAGCGAGCTGCACCTGATCTTCGGTGCCGGCCACGGTTTCCATCAGCCCGAACAGCAACAGCTCTACAGCCAGTACGTCCGCGACTTCCTGAAACGGATGCTCGCCGAGTAACTGTCATTCATTTAATTTACGAGTTGGTAATTTTCGACAGAAAGTTACCAACTTATTGTAATATTTTGTATCTTTGTCGCAACTTATAATGTGACATGATTATGGAAACAAATAATAATGATGCAAGGTGCCTGAATGAGGTTGAGTTATCATATGCTATCCATCCAGGAAGCGTATTGGGTGAAGAACTTAAATCCAGAGGAGTCAAGCAAGTTGATTTTGCAAAAAGAATAGGGATG
>JAFUUB010000045.1 GCA_017483985.1 Bacteroidales bacterium
CTTTCAGATGCCGCGAATACGGTCCATACGCAAAAATCGCTGAGGTTGCCTGACGGAAGGAGAGGAAAAACTGATTTGAACGTCTGTACGGCATCTTATGGACAAGCGGAAGTGCCCCGTTCACGGAACCCGGGAAAGGAAACGGGACATGAAAAGGCGGATCCTGAACGAAAAATGAGGCAATCCACTGTTCAAAATCGTTCATAATCCGTAAATTTGACTCCGTGTCTGTAAATATCCGTTCCCCGGAATCAAGTGAAAGAATCACAGACCATCCATCACCATATGAAACACTCATTTCTGTTTGCATTCTCCGCACTCATTATGGCCGCTTGCGGCCCCAAGGGGGCGTACACGATCCCAGGGCAGGGATCATTTGACGCCCTGAAGTACACAACAACGGCCGACAGCACAGTGTTGTTTGCGAAGGAAGGCCTCCATTTCACCAAGGGCGAAGCGTCCGATCCGGTAATCCGCATCACGGACCAAACATTCCAGACCGTTGAGGGCTTCGGTGCTGCCGTTACCATCTCCTCCTGCTACAACCTATTGAAAATGAAGCAAGAAGACCGGACGGCTTTCCTTAAGGAACTCTTCGACCCCAAAGACGGAGTCGGATCTTCCCTCATCCGGCTGGCAATCGGCGGCTCGGATTTCTCCTGGGACTATGAACATCCTTGCGGCGGCAGGTTCACCTGGTGCGACGAAGAGGGAATGGAGCATTTCGCCCCACATGAACTGGATGTCAAATACGTCCTTCCGGTCCTCAAAGAAATCTATGCCATCAATCCCGATGTCAAGATCATCGGCTCTCCCTGGACGGCCCCGCGCTGGATGAAACTGGATGCTGACCTTAAGGGCAGTCACTACAGCTGGACCGGTGGCAGGCTCAACCCCGCCTTCTACCGGGACTATGCGGACTATTTCGTCAGATGGATCCGATACTTCGAGAGTCAAGGTTTCCCCATCTACGGCATAACTCCGCAGAACGAGCCGCTCAACGCCGGAAACTCCATGTCCATGCTGATGTACTGGGAAGACACCCGTGACTTCGTCAAGACCGCCCTAGGTCCGGCGTTCGAGAAGGCCGGTCTGAAGACCAGGATCCTGATTTTTGACCACAATTACAATTACGACGGGATGGCGGACCAGGACGGCTATCCGCTGAAGGTTTTTCAGGACCCCGAAGCCGGCAAGTACATCGCAGGCTCCGCCTGGCATAATTACGGCGGCAGGGTGTCGGAACTTGACCGGATCATTGCAGCAGCTCCCGACAAGGAAATCTGGTTCACTGAAGCTTCCATCGGCACATGGGGTTACAGGTTCGACCGGTCGCTCCTGAACGATTACCGGGAAATTTTCCTGGGGACGTTGTCCCGTAACGGGAAAGGCGTCATCTTCTGGAACCTTATGCTGGACGAGAAACAAGGCCCTTACACGAATTTCAATGGCTCCTGCATGACGTGCTACGGTGCGGTCAATGTAGTTTCGGGCGATTATTCCCAAGTGAACCGGTATACCCAATGGTACAACATCGCTCACGCCTCGGTCGCGGTGCGGCCGGGCGCGATCCGGGTCGGAACGGAAGGTTCAGTGGAAGGACTGCAATGTCTGGTCTTCCGCAATCCGGACAGTTCCTTCGGTGCCTTGCTGCTCAATGGGGCAGAGGACTCCAAACAGTTAGTCCTGACATCCGGAGAGAATGATCTCCCCGTCGAGGTGCCGGCCCGTTCACTGGTATCCGTCCGTTGGAAGGATTGACGTTACATTATAGGGCTCAGCGCTTTTTGGCGGAAGCGAGTTCCAAAGCGACGCCGAACATCAGGTGC
>JAFUUB010000046.1 GCA_017483985.1 Bacteroidales bacterium
CCGAGGTCGCAGGCCGCGTCGATGGCTGCGATTTCCACGTCCTCCTTGATGAGGCGCATGGAGATAATCGCTTTGGTCAGGACTTCGGAGACGCCCAGGTCGATGCGGGCACGCCCGATCATCTCCATCAGGCGGAGCTTGTTGAAATATCGGCTGGGAGCGATGTAATGGACCTTGCGGCCAGCCTTGATGGCGGCCTTCACGGCCTTGTCCACCTCGCCGTACGGGGCGGATTTCGAGACGCCCACGCGCTCGGCCTTGGACTGCACCGTGGGCTGCGGACCCATCCAGATGATGTCGCCGATCTCCACGTCGTCGGCATAGACGGTTTCTTCGCCGCTGTCGATGTCCAGGATGGCCGCGTACATCGGGTCGTCCAGACCCATGTAGTAGAGCCAGGTGCTGTCCTGACGCCACTTGTAGCAGTTGTCCTTATACTGGGCGGGCGCCTCGGCGTTGCCGATGAGGAGGATGATTCCCTGGGCGCCGGCTCCGCGCATCTTGTCGAGGAGGGTCTTGCGCCGCCGTACATATACTTCTTTTGCAAACATATCGGTATGAGTTTTGTTTCCTACAAATATAGTCAATACTTTTGCAAAGTGGAAACCTTTATCGCGGTAGTCGTCCCTGTTCAGCCGGGATCCGGATAAAGTTCACGACCCCGTCAAACCGTTTCCCGTCAAGCAGATAACAGTCAGGATATACGCGTATTTCCTCCAGACTGTCCGGATCCAGGTCTATGACGGTCTCTTCGTTCTCCACAGGCACGCCGTCCACCAGAAACAGGCCGGCCTTGGAAAAATGGTAGGTCATTCCATCATCGTCCGTACAGAGGATTTCCATCCGCCCTTCACGCCAGCGAAGCTCTTTCACAAATTCCGTAATCACCTCCTGCAAGGTGTGGAAGCGAGTGTAGTCCGCTACCCTATAGGAACGACATGATGCCGGATCCAGGATGTTCACTATATCGTGACTGTTGCCCTGCGCTCCTGCAAAAACCGGCAAGGCAAGGATACCCAGGAAAAGAATCAGCTGTTTCATCAGAACAAGATATTCAAGTTGATATAAGGGATGGGGGAGGGGAAAACGGAAACCATATAGGATCGTACCCGGGAGCCTCCCTCTGTCGTATAATATACCGAATAAGCGTTTCGTCGGCCGGTCAAGTTGTAACAGCCGATGGTAACGGATGTATGAGCCAATGCTTTCAAGTAATGCCCCGGCTCCATGTGGAAAGCGGCATCCAGCCTGAAATAGTCAGGGATGCGGTAGCCGTTTCGGTCGGAATAGGCCAGACGGTACCCACCACCGGAGCTATAATAACCCAACGGGACCGTTACAGGACGTCCGGTCGAGTATTCGGCCCCGAGAGAGAATGAATAGCGGTGCGTGAACTCGTAATTGGCAGTCATTTTGAACTCATGCGGCTTATCGTAGGAGGCCGGGTACCATTTACCTCCGTCAATGGCCGTCACTCCGGATCCGGATGCGTCCCGAAGGAAGGTCCGGGACCAGGTATAGGCAATCCAACCGTTCAGTCGACCCTTGGGACGCCGCGCCATCACCTCTACACCCCAGGCCTTCCCCTGTACGGGCAGCAGGTCGTCCGAAAGGGAAGGATTCATGACCAGCGTCGCCCCGGAACGATAGTCCAGATAGTTCCGCAGGCGTTTGTAGTAGGACTCTACAGACAGGTCCAGCCCCCAGGAAAGATTGGTCCAGTATGCCCCCAAAGAGCCCTGCCCCCCTGTCGTCGGACGGACGTCCCGGTCAGAGAGTTTCCAGGTATCCATCGGGGAGATGGCGGTGGTATTGGAAACGACATGGATCGGCTGGCTCATGGTACCGGCCCCCACTTTGAATGAAAGATTCTTCCGCGGAGAATATTTCCCGGACAGGCGGACTTCCGGATAAAGAAAGATAGCACCTCCGCCCATGTAGGAAGCGAGCCGAAGTCCACCTTCCGCCGACCAGGGACCAGCCGGCCGGAATTCCGCCCCGGCATATAATGCCGCCGCTATTCCGTACTCCTTCCCAAGCCGCTCGTCCATCACCAGGGACGCCTCTCCTTCCGGAGTCCGATGTCCGCCCATAAGCGCATAACCGGTCACATCCAAACCCACCCGGAAGTTGTGCGGCTCCCGGACACGGCTATAATCCGTACGAAGCCACCCCTGCCTGACATCAGTCCGAAGGTTATAGGCGGCATAGGCCTGTCCGGTATCCTGAAGATGGTTCCGGTAGCTGTCATATCCGGCAGACACGGAAAGCATTCCATCCTGCACCGAACCATGGTCCCACTGGAGGGATATGTTCCGGTTTGCATAGCGGAAGGTCGTATCCCGACTGAAGGAAAAACGATCCGAGGACCCGTATATGCTCAATCTAAAGGCATTTTCAATATCGATCTCATGTTTCAGCCCCAGGTTGAAATCATAAAAGCCAGCCGAACCGCCACGATAGGCACTGCGTTCAGGAAGGTTTCGGAGCAGATAATCAGAATAGGAGATGCGGCCGCCCGCGATGAAGGTCGTCCGCTGGCCCAGGGGACCGTCCAGCCGCAAACGGCTTGTCAACAGGCCCAAACCGATGGAGCCACGGATTCTCTCATCATTCCCATCCCTTCCTCGAATGTCGAGCACAGCAGACATCCGCCCTCCGTATCGGACCGGAACGGAACCTTTGTACAGCGTAACGTCCTGCACCAGATCGGGATTGAATCCCGACAGGACGCCAAACAGATGCCCCTGATTGTAGATGGTGGACCCATTGAAAAGAATCAGGTTCTGGTCTGCGGCTCCGCCCCGGACATTGAGTCCACCGGACGCTTCTCCGACGCTTTTCACACCCGGCAGCGACTGGACCGCCTTGAGAATGTCGCCTTCGCCGAAAGCCGTTGGAATACGGCCCAGTGCCTTGGCTGGGAGGCGGACAACCCCTTGCAGCGCCGTGTGATGCGGATCCATCCGATCGGCCGAAACAGAGGCGCCCTGAAGCATAAGGGTCGAGTCCACATCGGCCCAGACATCCACGTCACGGGAGCGGAGCGGCAGGATCAGGGTATCCGGGCGGGCTCGGTCAGTACGCCCGACCGTAGCGGTCGAAATCTCAGAATCGGTCCTATTACGGGCCACCCATGGGAGGACGACAGATGGTGCCGCGCCGGCATCCAGTCGTTTCATCAACGCCAGGATCCGCTCATTGTCGTTACGAGAAGTACGCCCTACTTCTTTCCAGGCCTTTTCCCCCTCCTCGAGATTCAGACGTACCAGGTCTTTGGGCCGGCGAAGCGGCATTGCGACGGTGTCCTGCAGGACAAACCATTGGCGGGACCAGGCGAAATACTTGTAAACATCGGGACGATAAGAGGGGTCCTCGTATCCCAGGTCCCGGACGGAATTATGATGGCCGGTATTTTCCACCAGCACCTTGGAGATCCGTTCCAGCACAGCGACACTGCCATCATACACGACTCGGTAAAATCCTTCCGGCAGGGCATAGCCCATTCCCGGGGCATTGACATACAGGACACCATCCTTGGTGAACCAATCCACCTCCGCACGGGGCGGACGGAAGGGCTCGTTCCCCTGCGGATATATGACCAGATCCTGCGAGACAGCGTTCAAATGGAGAGAGACGCTTTCGTATAATCGCCCGTCCAGCATGACGGACCCTCGCCCCACCGGGGAGTCGTCCACCAGCGGAGTCCCATTGTACAGGAAATGATACTGTGGTGCCAGTTTTCCGCGAAGGGGTATATTCTGTCCACGGATGGGCGTCAAAATCCCCACGAGCAGCAGGATCAACAAGACTTTCTTCATAAGCTGTCCTCCGGCCAGTCATCGGGACGAAGGGTCGTTCCTCCCATTTTCGTACAATCGGCGCAGTATTCCGGCATCCAAAGCATGCCGTCCTTTTCCTTGAAAACTCCCGGTTTCCGGTCTATTTCAACGGAAGAACGGCCATAGTCGAACGGAATCATATGATAGACCTGGAATTGGAAATTCCACCCTCTCCAGGAGATGTTTCCTCCGCGATACGGCTGCGGTTCCAGGGCGATTTCCGAAGGCGTCAGAAAGCAAAGCGTATCGACAAGCGTCGGATAACGCCCGAAAGGAACGGAGCTGTCCGAATAACTGGCCGGATCCATCAGTATACGTCGTCCCCGGACTACCTGTGCAACGTCCACAAACCCCAGAACCATCTGGTTAGGATCGCTTTCGCATCGGATATTTCCGGCCATCCGGCTCGGTGTCGGGGAAAACAGGTCTCCGACGACAGATGATGACTGCAGTACCCCCTGACGATAGGCATATGCCTCTTTCGACAGGACTCTTGCGATGATGTCAACAGCATAGCGCTTCTGGAGTTGCTCGTCACCCCTCCGGTGTTTCAAGAGTGTCCTATTGACGATCTTGTCGGATCCTGTACCAATCATTTCCGCCAATGAAGGCTCTCGGGACCGGGATTCCTTCCAGCACCATCGGGGATAATCGGGACCACCGCTAAAATACCCTTCGTTCGGAACGAAACGGACTTTCGGCATATAAGGCGCGTGGAATTGCCATTGTTCCCGCCAGTCCACTTGTACGAAAGGAGATGCGCTGTTTCCGGTCAGGCTTACGTTGACCGCAATTTCAAGGCTGTCCGGGGTCATTGAAAAAGAGATGGAGTCCAAGACTGGAGCGGCTTGAACGGATTGCCAAGTGGACACATAGGTATGCTGCGTAAAATCATCCGCAACATGTAACCGATATTCCCGGTCCGGCGGTGCTTTTGTCAAATCAATCCGGGCAGAATCCGAACGATGGAAATCCAAAGGCCGATAAATGTTCCCTTCGCTGTCCTCCACCCAGCAGAGAGCCCAGATTGGCGTATCCGCCTCTCCTTTCCCGTCCAGCGGATTCAGCCGGCCCAGGCGGATTGTCGCTTCGCCCCCGATCAGCAGATCCCCATCCACGACCAGCGCCCATTCCTGCGCAGGTTGCGGAGCATCATAGGGATAGATACATCCCGTTATTATCATGGCGAAAAAAAACAGGAGAGGTTTTCTCATGATATATTATTCGCTTGGGGGACCAACAGGAGGCATGGGTGGACAAGTTGCATTTTGAATGACCGGTGAAACTCATCCAAATTAAGAATACTGTCCCAAATATCATCCATACGATTCATCTCGTTTTGTTCTTGTAAAGTCAACCCGATATTCACTCTATATACCCTCTTCCCGGGTATTGAAATACAGAACGTCTCCGAGTAACGGATAATCAAGACAACAAGCAGCAAGCGCCTCTTTTGATAACGATGTTACGATTGTGTCGGGAATCTGAAAAAAGCTTACGCGATCGGCGTAGGAAGAAAACAGTCTGCACCTGCATCACGGAAAACACTTCTTGTCTCCCCTTTAGAATCCATCTGTTCCGAATCCCTCTGGGTGGACAGGTCAAATGGCTGTCGAGAGCAAGCCAAACATATTGGGATAAGAAGGAGAAGGTAACGAATCTTCATGGTGTTATGCTCCAAGGGTTGTTTTATGGATTCACCTGTTATAAATAGACGTCCCACGATCTCTCCAAAACTTTTCCGTTCTCTAGTGTGACACGGAATAGAAAGTTCCTGGCATAATCGATTTTAACCTTTAAAAACAAACAAATATCGGAGAAAACCAACATCTTGTCATTTTGCAGATACTCCTTGAGGGGGATCCTATCAGGGATACGAAGTATAACATCTCCTCCACTACATATAATCAGGTCGTCGTAGCCTTGCTCCCCCTCGATATAAGTACGGATAACATCAAACAACTCATTCAAATTCTCTCCCGGCTGGTACTCCTGCATTATCTGGTCAGAGTATGCGACTACCTTGTCTGTACTCAATATTTCAAAATGGTCGAGCCAATCCTTCCGGTACTCAAGGTGTTCAAAAGCCCGGACGGGCTCCTTCCGATAAAACTGCAGAATACTTTCCTCGATATGGAGATTACGGTCACTGCGCCATAGTCCGAAATATTTTTCTGTGGGATCTGGAGATGTGTCCGGATTCCATGGTACCGTTTCAATCAGGAAGAAACAACCGTCAATAAATGCTCCTGAATATCCTTGATGCAAGACCGGTTCTTTACGGCCTAAATCTCTCGTATAATGATACTCCGTTACCTGCAAGTAATTGCAATCCCGGCATACAAAGTCAAAAAACGTCCGAGCGGAATCATTTTCCGGCTTTGTACATGAAAATACCAGCAATAAAAACAGAATGGAAAGGGGGCTTAACTCTCTCATTGATTGCATATCGGTATGAGTTTTGTTTCCTACAAATATAGTCAATACTTTTGCAAAGTGGAAACCTTTATCGCAGTAGCAGCCATCATCCTCGGGCTCGTGGGAATCGTCGGAAGCATCGCCCCCGGCCTGCCCGGTCCGCCCCTCAGTTGGGTGGGCCTGCTGCTCATCTATCTCTGGGGCGGCGGTACGGACGGTGGCGGCGATCCCATGACCTTGCGGTTCCTCCTGGTCTGGCTGGTTGTCACCATCGTCATCACCATCGTCGACTATATCGTTCCGGCGTATTTCACGAAACTCACCGGCGGCTCCAAGGCCGGCGGCTGGGGCTCCATCATCGGCCTGTTCGTCGGGCTCGTCTACCCGCCCGTGGGCATGATCCTGGGCGCTCTCGCCGGCGCGTTCATCGCGGAACTCGTATTCGCAAAGAAAGACACCGCGACCTCGCTCAAATCGGCCCTCGGTGCCTTTCTCGGCTTTATTTTCGGTACCGGCGCGAAACTCGTCGCCTCCGGCATCATGCTGTTCTATATCTTCGTCTTCGCGTTCTAGGATCCATTTTTTCTCACTGGGTCGAAGGGAGGTTATATCAGGTCGATACTTAACCGGCAACCTAAACCCTGTTCCACGATTTCATATAAGGTTTTCAGCGTAATGTTTCCTCCGTCGTTTTCGACCTTGGAAATGAAACTTCGCTTTTTGCCGACCCTGCGTGCCAGTTCTTCCTGTGTCATACTTTGCTTTTCGCGAGCCGTCCGGATTTTCAACCCGACGTGCAGTGCGTGAAGTTCATTCTCAATTCGATCCCGCTCCGGAGTCCCCTCCGGTCCGTAAAACTGGTGTTTTACCTGGTCTAATGTCGTCAGTTCCATCTCAATCCTTAATATGCCTTCTTCCACTCCTGCTGGGCGAAAAAAGTCAAAAAGTAGTCCTTATAAACAACGACTTCCCGTTTTTTATTCCCCATCACAAATGTAACTTATAAATGACATAACTGCAAATTTTTCTTTACAAGTTACACGAAAAACCCCTGAAACATACCACACTGTTGATAACTTGTGTTGTTTCAGGGGTCTTTTTAATGATTCTGTTCTTCAGAGCAGCAGGCCGACGAGCATCAGGCCGATGAAAAGCCAATCGAACCAGACGCCGAAGCCGACCCGGACAGGACTGCTCGAGGGTGCGGCAGGAAGAGGGCGGTTGGTGTCCACCTGGTAGCAGATTCCCTCGTTGTCCAGATAGAAACGTGCATACTGCCGGGGCCTCTTGGATGCTTCCGGATCCAGGATGTCGTAATTCGGATCGTCGTACCCGGGTTCGGACTCATACACGATGATGCTTCCTCCCTTCCCGTCCGTGTCAATGCGGCTGGGATCGCCCATGGTTTTGATGATATCCTCTGTCGTACATCCTACCCAAGGCTGCGCCGGAACCGTTGTCACCCTTCTCGTGACCGAGCAGGATGTCAACACCAGGACGGCGGACAATATCAGAATAATAACTCTTTTCATGGCTGCGTTTTTGCCGCTATGCAGCAAAGAACGTACCCTACCGCACCTTCAGCCGGAAGGTCGATGCCGGGAGGCCGTCGCCGTTCACCAGATTGGCACAGGTGTAGGGCTGCCAGGCGTAGCGGACCATGACCGGTTCCCGAAGGTTGGAGACGTTCAGGCAAATCATCTCGGACGCGCCTGGAATCACCTGGGCCTCAACGGGATGATACAGACCATCCGCCGCATCCAGGACTTCAAAGCCGACGATGGCGTCGCCTTCAGAAGCGTGCAGGCCGGTCTGAGGGCCGAAGTCCACGAGAACCTTCCCGTCCACCAGAATCGCCTCCTGCGCCAGCGGGCCGTCCGCTGCGACATGATGCCCATAATGCTTTGCAAGTGCCTGTAAGGCAAGGCGCTCTCCGACCGGTTTCTTGTTCTTGTAGTGTACGTCGGCCTTGTCGCCCAGGTCGGAGGTCACGGCCATCCCGAGGCCGGGCCGGCTCTCCAGGAGCCGCCGCTGGGAATCGCGGAAGATGGGCCAGGAGGTACGGTTGAGGGAGGACAGTTGGACGTAGTAAAACGGAAGATCAGATTTCTCGACTTCGCCTGCGGCTCCGCTCGAAATGACAGAACCATCTGGACAGACAACCGGTGCTTTGTCACTTCGACCAAGTCCCGAAGGGACGCGTGGAGAAGTCTGAGAAACAAAATACGACCGCCAGGAGTCCACCAGCAGGGGAAACAGGTCCTCGTGGACCTCCACGCGGTCCGCGTTGGATTCGCCCTGGTACCAGATGACGCCGGTGATGGGGTAATGGTCCAGCGGAAGGATACCCGCCTCGAAGTTGTAGCACGGCTCGTAAGGATGGCGGGTGATGTGGTCCGCACAAGGGACTGTCGCATAGACGCTTCCATAAACGTCACCTTCCTTTAAGGCCTTCCGCGCCCCGATATTCTTCAGCGCCCGGCCCCGGGCCCATTCCATGATGAGGTCGTTCCGGGTCCAGTCGCGAAGGATGGCCGGGTAGCGGGTTTCCAGGGTTTCGCGGTCGATCCAACTTTCGGCGGTAGAGCCGCCTACGGCATTGCATATCAAGCCGATGGGCACCTGCAGGCTGTCCCGCAGCGTCCTTCCGAAATAGTACCCGACAGCCGAGAAACGGCGGAGCGTTTCCGGCGTTGCGTGGGCCCACCGGGTGGGTTTGAAATACTGCAGGTGGTTCACACTGTCCAGCGCCGAGGCCGGCCATTCCACGTTGTCCGTCCGCCAATTGCACTTCATGTCGTAGAGGCGGAGGTCCGGATCGGCCGCGACATCGGATGCCGACGTCGTCTGCCCCACCTCAAACTCCATGTTGGACTGGCCGGAACACAGCCAGATGTCGCCGAAAGCGATGTCGGTATAGACCAGGGAACGGTCCGGCGTCTCGATCCGGAGTTCGGCGCCGGTTCCCACCGGATGGGCCGATACGGTCACGGACCAGGCGCCTCGGTTATCGGCAACGGCCTGATAGACAGCACCATCGACCGTCACTTTCACGCGATCGCCGGCATTGGCCCGGCCCCGGACCGGGAAGGGTTTTTCCCGCGGGAGGACCATGTGGTCAGAGAACATTTGCGAGACCTGAAGACCGCCGTAATTCCCTGTGATTCCACTATATACGGTCTTTGCCAGGATGCCGGCGCCCTCGATATTCGGGTGGATGGCGTCCGGGAACATCCAGGGGTAGCGATACAGCGGCTCGTAAAAGTCGATCAGCTCCGCTCCGGCCGCATGGGCCACGGTCTCGATGGCCGCCTGGATCTGTCCGTGCCAGACCTTGGTACCCGAGATGAAGCGGGAATGGGTGCTGCCGATGGGCGTCATCCGGGCGATGATGAAGCGGGCTTTGGGATTGACACTCCGCAGACTGTCGACCAAGGCGAGGTAATCCCCCACGAATTCATCCTGGAAATGCGGCCAGTTGCGCGGGTCCGTATCATTGATACCCAGATGGATAACGACGATATCCCCGGCGAAATCCATCGCCTGCCGGAACTCCTCCTGCTCGAAATACGGCCGGTGCCCATGCCTTAAAAGCGTGGCCCCCGACTTTCCGAAGTTTCCCACCTCGTAACGGTCGCCCAGCATCCTTTGCAGCTGCGCCGGGTAGCTGTCCTGCTCCCGGTTCTCGATCCGCATCCCGTACGTAATGCTGTTTCCCACGCAGGAAACCTTGATTTTGGGCTGGGGCTTCGGTTTTCGGCGTGCATCGGCCGGCGCGAGTACCATCAGCAGGGCCAGCAGTGTCAGAGCGTATTTCTTAAGCATTTGATTCTCAGGGATTTTTCAAAACTGCCTTCTGTGTTTTTACATAAAGCAGTTTCATTAAACATCTGATTAACGGACAGTTAGAAATCACGCCATATCGTCCGTCGTGGGTTTGAGAACGGTAAGCTGGACGAGGAGGGCGAGGGCGGTGACGATGCCCAGGACGGCGAAGGCCGCGCCGAGGTGGCCGCCGTCCTGCATACGGCCGAGGACCTGGGTGCAGACGGCGCCCATGGCGACGCCCACGGTGTTCATGAAGCCGTAGGCCGTGGCACGGAGGCGACCCGGGACGAACTGGCAGAGGATGGGCATGTTGTTCGTGTCGAACATGCCGTAGCCGATGCCGAAAATCAAACCGGCTGCAACAGCGGCGACAATGCCGTGGCCGAGGCCGATCAGCACGAGGGCCGGAATCATCATCCCAAGGCCGATGGCACTGGTGTAAATGCGGCCCTTGAGGTTCTTCTTGACCCACTTGTCAGAGAGCGGTCCACCGATGAGAACACCGATGAACGACGCAAAAGCGATGGTTATCGTCGCAATCGGCCCTGCTTTTTCCATCGGTATGTCCAGGCTCCCCTGGAACAGGGTGGGCAGCCAGTTCTTGGTGGCCCAGCCCGGCATGGAGGAGGACGCGAAGAAGAAAAGGATGGCCCAGAAGGCGATGTTGGAGAAGATGAGGGCAAAGGATTGCCAGATGGTTTCGTGAGATTTCTCCACGCGGCCTTCGGCCTTGGTCGAAATGACAGGGTCCGTACCTCCGGCCTTGACAGCCGCGGCGGGGCGGGCTTCCTTCAGGCAGAAGACGAGGATGACGGCATAGGCGATGCCGATGATACCGAACCAGTGGAAAGTCTGCTGCCAGGTGAGCGCCTTGGCGAAATTGGCCCCGAAGCCGCCGAGGGCCTGGCCTAGGTAAAGGCCGGTCATGTGGATGCCCACGGCGAGGGAACGGGACTTCCCGGAGTGGTAATCGGCAATCAGGGACAGGCTGGAAGGGATATACAGCGCCTCGCTGATGCCCATCAGGCCGCGAAGCCACTTGAGCTGGGTGAAAGTCGTGCAATAGCCCATCAGGAGCGTCACCGCCGACCAGACCGCCAAAGAGCCGACAATCAGCCACTTGCGGCTGAGCCGGTCGGCCACGGTGCCGGCGAACGGGCTCACGACCGCATAAATCCACAGGAAAATACCCATCAGGACGCCGAACGCCTCGGCGCTCTGCAGTTCCGCGATGTCCATCGCGATGTACTCCCGCATCGTCGAGAGCATCTGCCGGTCCATGTAGTTCAGCAGGGCCACCACCCAGAGGAGGGCCACCACGATCCAGGGATAGATCTTTTCTAACTTCTTTGCCATTATTATCGTTCTTTTCGGTTTCTCTACAGATTCTTTCGTCGGGCTCCGCCCTCCTCAGAATGACAGGAGCGCATCATTCCGAGCGTAGCGAAGGAATCTCTTTCATAACTTGTCTGCATACTTGATGTCCGCAGCCGCTCGCCCGTCAAGTGTCGTAAAAGCGCAGGTGAACATCCATTTGGTGAGGCGGTTCTCCTTCGTGGAGAAGGCGCCGACGGGAAGTTTCACGAGCACGTCGTTCCAGCCTTTGGCCAGCTTCACGGGCTGCGGCTGGCGTCCGGAAGCATTGGCATTGCCGAAAGGTTCCTGGTAATCAGCCAATTCCGTGTTTCCTTCCCAGGCAGGAGGAAGGACTTCGGCACCATTGACCCAAAGGCGGCTGTGCCGATAATCCCATTGACCCTGCGGGGGCATCGGGTCGCGCTCGGAACGGCTGTAGTTCTGCGTTTCGAAGAGAAGGCCCACGGTCTGCTCCTTCGGGGACCAGACCCGCGTCCGGGCATAAACGGTCCGGTTCGGCTGGGGATCCTCATAATAGCCCGCCACGATGGACGGTCCCCAGACGTGGCGGAAATAGATGCCGGAACCGGTGACGACCCGGTCGGTCTCCCATGCACCCTGCTCCGGTGGGAAGACCTGCGTCAGGTCGCCCTCGTTCGGATAGGCCGGCGAAATCGCCCAGCGGGCCTGTCCCTGCGCCACGTAGGCCATGGGGGCGTCTTTCAGGGTCGTTTCCCGGTAAGCGAGCATCCGCCGCTCGAAGTCCAGGAAGTCATCCCGGGCCGGTCCCTCATCGGGCAGGACGGTCCCGAAATCGTCGAAATATTGGTATCCACCGCCCCGCCAGGCGCGGTCCGCCAGGGCCAGGACACAAGCATATACGTTATTCTCCTTGAGGATGTTCTCCTCGTTCGTGAGATAACGGTCGTTCCAAAGGGCGAGGATGGAACCGGCAATGTCGTCGGAACCTTCCTGCTGCCCGTAAATGGTGCTGGTGTGCAGGCCGATGATGTCGCCGAAGAGGTCGAAGTGATTGACATAATGCAGCCGGCAGTCCACGGCGGGAATCCCCGGCTGGGCCTTGCCACGGTAGCTCCAGAGCTGCGTCGCATCGATCTGCCCGGGGCCGTACTTCCAGCCCGGGTTCCAGGACACGGCCTTGCGCCCATGGGCCCGGACATGGGCCACCATCTCGGGGACGAAGGTCGGATCCGTGAAGCCCACCTCGTCCGTGCCGATGTGGATGCAAGGACTTGAGAATGTGTCCATCAGCTCGTCCAGCAGCGCCTTGACGGTCTCCTTCCCCTCCGGGGTCTGCATCCCGTAACCCAGCGCCCGCTCAAAGGCGCGGCTATGGCCCGGCATGTCGATCTCGGGCACCAGCATGACGCCCCGCTCGCGGCAGAAGGCGTCCAGTTCCCGCATCTGAGCCTGCGTATAGAACTTTCCCGGCTGACGTGTCATGCTTTCCGGGGCATTGAGCTGCGGGAATCGCTTGCTTTCCAGCCGCCAGGCCTCATGCTCCGTCAGATGCAGATGGAACACATTGACCTTGAACTGCGAAAATACCTCCACCTCCCTTTTCAACTCCTCCAGACTCACATACGTCCGCCCCACGTCCATCATCCATCCCCGCACCCGGAAGCTCGGCCAGTCCACGATGCGGCAGCAGGGAATCCGCCCGCGAGATTTCTCGACTCCGCCTCCGGCTCCGCTCGAAATGACAGGGTGGGCACCTTCGGCTCCGCTCGAAATGACAGGGTGGGCACCTTCGGCTCCGCTCGAAATGACAGGGTGGGCACCTTCGGTCCCGTCCGAAACGACAGAGTGGTTGTCATTTCGACCAAGCGACGGTCCACCTTTGTCATTTCGAACAAGCGAAGCGCGTGGAGAAATCTGAAGCTGCCGTAGCGTCTGCCGCCCATTCCACAGTCCCTGCGGCGTAGTCGCCTCGATCGTAATGCCCTTGCGGGAAACGATGAGCCGGTAGGCCTCGTTTCCGCCCAGCGGTGCCTCCGGAATGGCGTCCACCAGCGTCTCCGTGACAGGCGCATCGGCCTTCACGCTCCCACCGGTGTACTCCACCTGCTTGGGCAGCGGCAACAGCGCCGCCTCCGGCGCCTTCGCGCAGGAAACCAGTATCGCGACCGCGGCAAATAGAATCGTTATTTTATTGATCGTCAACGATTTCACAAAGTCAATGATTTATCGCTATGTCAATGTCCCGTTTGAGACAAAGACTCTTCTTAAGCACGCTCTTCCCGGGCGGCCTGTTCTTTTTTCTTCCGTCGCAGGATGATGATCTGGCATATTCCGGAGATCAGGAAACAGATTCCCATAAAAAGGAACAACCATTTTTTCGCCAGGACCGCCAGGACGATTAAAACCGGAGACAGGACTAACTGCAAGCCATTCAGCACCCACAAAACGATGCGTCCGGCCTTGGTATCATACACAATATCCCTTTTTTCTGTTTTAGCCCGCGGTTTCATATTTTGTAATTCGCTAAATATCAATTTGTTATAAAGCATCACGCCGCCAGCCTGCCTTGTTTTCGGGCGGCCTGCGGGTGGGCCATTTGTAACGCGTTGTTCATAAGGCGCTTACAAAACCTTCGGCCGCAGGCCTAAGGAGAACATGCTCCCTAATGCGATAAGGAGTACAGATCGAAGGATGGTTTGGAACCGCATTTTCTGTAACTAATTAAATATCAATTTATTCTAAAACACCGGGTACTAAACCCTCCATTATTTCCGGCAGTTTAGTACGACCGATTTGTAAAGGGTTAATTATCAATAGTGTGCAAAAAGCATGTACCAAACTCTTCCTTTACCAGGCAAGGGAGAAGATCCGGGGACTGCGGACGCCGGGCTTGAGCTCGCCGCCGGCGACGTAGATGGCATAGTGACCGGGCGCGGAGGCTGCCGGGCGAACGGCGACGCCGGGGCCGGCGAGCGCGCAGGCGGGGACGGTGCCGAGGCGGGTCCATGCGCACGAGACCGGATCGAAGGCGAAAACGTCCTGGCGGAACTGATACTCAGCCGGTTCCTTGGAGAGGTACGGGATGCGGTCTTCCGGGGTGTTGTGCAGGGCGCGGGCGAAGATGGCACGGTTCACGCCGCCCACGACGACCAGGCGGCCGTCGGGCAGGGTCGCGCCGGTGGCGCCGACGAAGGTGCCGCCGTCGGGGATGGCGGGGGCTTCGGTCCAGACAGATTTCTCGACTCCGCCTTCGGCTCCGCTCGAAATGACAGTGTCGGCACCTTCGGCTCCGGTCGAGAGCGCCATGTCGCTGTCATTTCGACCAAGCGAAGCGCGTGGAGAAATCTCCATCACGATCCCGCGGTCCGAAACGTCCAGGGTTTCGGGGTTGAAACCGCCCCAGACGTAGAGCCTGCCGGCCGAGGCATAGGCGACCGGCTGGACCAGCGGCTCAGGAAGGTCGGCAATCTTGGACCAGACATAAGTACCAATCTTGCAAGCATATACACCCGTCGTCCCTACGCCGCCCACCAGGTACAGGTTCTCGCCGTCACGGGTCCAGCCGCACTGTTCCATGGGCACGGGAAGTTGCGGCAGGGTACGAAGCACGGCCTTGCCGTAACTCAGCCGGAGTTCATACACTTTATCGGTCGTGACGCCGCAGACGTTGCCGCCTGCCAGTACCAATGTGCTGTCCACCGCAAAAGTGGCGCCATATGCCGTGGAATCCGGCAGAACCCCGGCATGGATCCACTTGCGGCCGTGCGGGGCTTTGGCCCAGATATCGGCATATACCCGCTTGGCGCCTCCGTCGAGGAGGCTCTTGTCCGGGAAATTCGCGCCTCCGGCCACCACCAGCACATCCTGGATGGCCCCGCAGAACGGCGCCGACACCCCCTTCGCATACGCGGCGTCGGGGATGGCTTTCAAATCGGTTACTTTCATCGTTTCCGTGTTACAGGCGGCCAGGCACAGGGCCAGGGCCGCCATGTGGACAATTCGTTTCATCCGTTTATCGGTTCTCGTCCTCAAAAACAGGCATTTTTGAGGACGAAGTGTTCATTTTGCGCTACTCATCCTCAAATAAGGTCGATTTTGAGGACGAAACAGTTTCCTTCACTTCGCTCGGAATGACAAGGCCTACACCCGGAATGACAAAGGTCCTTCACTCGGAATAACAGCCTGCCCATCCTCCGGCAAGTTCAGGAACCGTCGGGGATGGCGAAACCGGGGGACAACCGTCACCCCAGGATCTCGTCATACAGCGCGGCGGCCTTGAGCATCATGCGGGGGATGTGGAAGGGACCCTTGAAGAGGTTGCCCTTCGCCGGCTGGGCGACGGTGCCGTCGCGGTGGAGGTAGCCGTACCATTCGCCGTACTGCTCGTCGGGGAAGACGCGGTAGGCGTAGTCGAACGCCTTCTTGTGCATCTCCAGATACTTGTCATCGCCCGTGGCCTGGTAGGCGTACAGGCCGGCGAGGATGGTCTCGCACTGGGGCCACCAGAATTTCATGTCCTGGGAGTAGTCCTGCGGCGGGAAGCCCTTGCAGTCGCGGAAGTTGATCATACCGCCGTACTCCTCGTCCCAGCCCCATTTCCAGGCCCAGTCGATAATGGTCGTGCCCATCTTCACGAGGTCCGGATCCCAGTCGCGCGATTTCGCGATGTCCAGGATGAACCAGCCCGTCTCCATACAGTGGCCCGGGTTGATGACGCGTCCCGCGAGGGTGTCGATGAACTCGCCATTCGGCCCCACCATCTCCAGGACGGTCCCGAACTCCGGCTTCATGAAGTAGGTCTTGAGCTCGTGGATGCTCTTGTCGATCTGCTCGTCCAGGCAAGGGTCGTCGGACACCTGCTTGAGGACGTTCGCCACGTTGATCAGCATCATCGTGATGGAGTGGCCCCGGGCGTCGAAGTCGAACTTCGGCGGCAGGAATCCCGGCTCCGCGAGCATCCATTGGATCTTCTTGAACAGCGCCACGGCCTTCTCGGCATACTCCGGATCCTCGGCCGCGAGACTGTATTCCGCCATCGCGATGGCCGCGAAACACTCGGAGAACACGTAACGGCGCTTCTGCACCGGCTTTCCGCCGGCAGTCACGGCGAAGAACATGTGCCCGTCCCTGTCGAAACAGTGGGCCTCGATGAAGTCGACGGCCGAAGCCGCCGCGTCCAGGCATTCTTCGCTCCCCAGCCGGATGGCCGCGAACGAAGCGATGTATCCCCACCGGCCCTGGAACCAGACGGACTTGGTGGTGTCCATCAGGGTGCCGTCCCGGTCCAGGCAGGTGAAGATGCCGCCATTCTCCCGGTCCAGGCCGTTTTCCAGCCAGAACGGGAGAATGTCGGCGACGATGTCCGTGCCAACCCGCTGCCGGCACGACCGTAGATAGTCAATTTGTTCTGAAGTCATAGTTTAGAACCGGTTACACCGCTCGAAGAAATGGATTTCCTCCAGCTCCCGCTTCATCGCGGCCTCTTCCTCGTCGGTCATGTTGCGCCAGGGGACGCGGTTCGGACCCAGGTCCAGGCCGATGAGTTTCATAATCCGCTTGCCGCCCACGATGTTGCCGCGGAAGTGGCAGATCACGTTGATCACCTCCTGCGAGAAGTTCTGCAGCTCGCGGGCTTTCTCAAGGTCCCCGGCCGCCCAGGCTTCGCCGATGGCGACCTGCTCGCGGCCGTTGTAGTTGGTCGTGCCGCAGATGCCGCCCTGGGCACCGCCCTGTGCGAGGGACGGGAGGTACGTCTCGTCCTGGCCATGGAGCATGTCGAACTTGCCGTCCTTGTACAGTCGGCACTGGTTGTATTCGTACAGGCTCTCGAAGGTGTACTTGATGCCCGCAAAGTTCGGGATGCGCCCGTCCACGGCCTTCAGGAAGTCCAGCATGGGCAGGAAGGCCCCGTTGAAAGCGGGAATGTGGTAGAAATAGAACGGCAGCTCTGGTGCGGCGGCGGCGATGGTCTCGCAGTACTTGACGAGTTCCTCCACGCGGCCGATCTTCGGGAAGGGCGGCGCCATCGCGCCGATGCCCCAGGCCCCGATCGCTGCGGCGTGCCGGGCCAGCTCCACCGACTCCCGCAGGCAGCAGCTGCCCACATGGACGATGACCTTGAAGCCCGCAGGCACGGCGGCCATCCAGGCCTCCGCCAGCTGCTTCCGCTCCTCTGTGGTGAGCATATAGCCCTCGCCGGAGGATCCGTTGATGAATACGCCCTTCAGTCCGTTCTTCGCCAGCATGGCGGCATAGGCCGGAATGGGTTCCAGGTTGACGTCCCCGTTCGGTTTCATCGGGGTGAAAGGAGCGTCGATAAGACCGATAATCTTTTCCATTTCTTTCAATGATAACTAAATTCTTACAGGATGTCTTCTAACGGAACGGCCTGGAAGGTCATATGGGCCTGGGAACTCTCGTAGAGGATGCCGACCGTCTTCCTGTCGATCATCGTCAGGCAGGAGTAGCCCCAGCCCTCCCCCTCGTCCAGCAGGCACTTCCGTGTCCAAGTCTTTCCACCGTCCAGGCTCATCTGGATGGTGATGTTCTTACGCTGCTTAGCGTCCGCGGGGTTGGAGAACAGGAGGATGTCCCGTTTCAGGACGTTGTCCTTCGCCCGTACCTTGAGGAGGCTCGCCATGCACACCGGTTCCACGAGCTGTCCGTCGGACTCGTGCGGAGTCCAGGTACGGCCCATGTCCTTCGTCACGTACACGGCGCGGCCGGTATGGCGGTTGTCACGCATGTTCAGCATCAGTTCGCCCGGGGCGACTTCGGCCACCTGGGACTCGGTGGTGTTGATTTTCGCGTATTCGTGGACGTGCCAGGTAAGGCCGCGGTCGGTGGAATACATGATGCCGGCGGCCGGCGTGCGCTCCGGCTGGGGTTCCTGGTGCTGGAACGGGACGACGAGGGTTCCGTCATCCATCGTGATGCCGCGGCCGGGGCCCTGGAAGGTGAAGTTCCAGGGCTCCCGCTTGACCTGCCGCGTGAGGTTCACGGGTTCGGACCAGGTGATGCCGTCGTCCGTGGAGCGGGCCATTATCAGCTGGGGCGTGGTTTCGGGCTCGAAGCCGCTTCCGGCGGTCCACCAGGCCGCCTTGCCGGCCTCGCCGCCGTGCGTCCAGGCCGCGAAGACGAGCAGGTCGCCCGTCACTTCGTCGACGAGGATGCACGGATCGCCGATGCCGTTGAGTTCCTCCGGGAGTCCGCCCCATTCTCCCATATCCATCGCCACGATCATCGGCCCCCAGGTGCGTCCTCCGTCCGTGGAGCGGCTGACGCCGATGTCGATATGCCCCTGCAGGTCCCGGGAGTTCTCGTGCCGGATGTCATAGACACCCACGAGCGTGCCCTTTTTCGTGGTCACGAGCCCGGGAATGCGGTAGGCGGCAACCCCGTCGTCACCGGCGGTACGGACCTTGCGGGCGAGGCGGTGCTTCCGCGCGCCTTCCTCCTTGACGGCAAAACCTTTCGACTTGATTTTCAAAGAGAAAGGCTTGTCGATCCGCTTCACTTTCGACGCATCCAGCCGGATGTACAGGACGCCGTCCTTCACGTAGTAGTCCTGCAGCGCCTTGCGGCGAAGGCCGCGAAGGGAGACTTTCAAGGGGGGCGTCGTCCCTTCCGGGACGGTCACCTCGGCCACGGGGACGTCCGCGTCCTGGATCACGGGAACTTGATAATGGTGGATCTGGATGCCTGCGGAGGCAATCAGGACCATCAAGGAGGTCAGCAGCATGGTGATGATGGTTTAATGGCGGTAATCCGAAGAATCAATACCGCAAGGACGGCGGCGTTGATGAGACCGATTTTTTCAGTGAATGATTGGTTGTTTCAGTGTTATTATCAAATAGCGGCCGTTATTTGTCGCGGGTCGGGTCGGCGATGCCGCCGATGGCGACATCGATTTCCATGTACGCGCGGAGGTCGCTTTCCTTCGTCACGTCGAAGGACGCTTTCTCGCCGGTGGCCCGCATCAGGCGCTGGTACATCAGGGCCCGCTCCCAGGTGGAGAAGTACGGGCGGTTGTCCATCATCACGGACACCTGCTCGGCCCGGTACACGTTCGTCTCATAGCCGAATGCGCCCTCGTACGTGCCGATCCGCTCATACCGCGCATCCTTGGCGATGAGTTCCGAGCGCATCGCGTCCAGGGCCTTCCACGGGGCGTCCTCCTTGGATCCGCTCACGTTCAGCCCGGTCGGCAGGGACATGTTGTGGTAGCCGGAGATCGTGCTCGCCGTAGCGCTTGTTCCGGTATAACCGGAATTCCAATACTCGTCCAACAGGCGGGAGAAACCGTGGCCAGCGCCCTCGTGGAGGCATTCCTCCCGGTAGTCGCCGTTGCGCCGCCCGTTCGTGGCGTAGCCCAGGGCCGTCAGCTCATCGCCGGTCAGGGTGTGCTTGACGCCGTCCCGGTAGTCATAGTTCTGCCAGGTACCGCCATAACACCACTGGGAATACCCGGCGCTGGTGTTGGGGATCAGGCCCACCGGCGTAACGAAACGGCCGGAGGATTCCCAGTCGCACACCGGGCGGATGTAGCTGGTGTTGTTGTTCAGCATGAAGATGCCCACGTTGTTGACCGGGGTCTTCCCGCTGATGACTTCCGGGCAGTTCTCTGCCACGTAGGCGTAGATCGCGTTGCGGCCGCTCTGGCCGTAGGAAGACATCATGGCCGCGGTACCCGACCCCGAATAGGTGGTGTTCCAGCGGGTGCCCACCCCGGCGCTCTCGGCCGGCGTCCAGCACACATAGGCGCTGAAATACTCCTTCATCGCCTTGAACGGCTGCACGGAGAAGATGTAGTCGATGGCTGCCTGGGCCGCCTGCGTATAGGTGTCCCGCTGGTCCTCGGTGAAGCCGTCGGACATGAACACGAACACGTAGGGGTTGATTCCTTCCTTGGTGGCCGTGAACCGGGGAGCAAAGTCGCCGGAACCGGCAAAATCCTCCACTTCCAGCGTCCCGAGATCCGCCACGGCGCCGCCGGACAGGTTCAGCGTCCGGGAAACCGTCATCTGCTGGGACCGCCCGTCCTTGTCGACCAGGTTGATATCCAAGCCGCTCACCGTGCCGGGAAGGACGCAGGCATAGTAGTCCGCCCCTGCCTGGAAGACTCCTTTCAGGGTGACCGTCGTGCGCTGGCCCATCCGGTTGCGGGTCGCGTCGGAAGACAGATCCGGCCTGCCGGATCCCAGTCCCGCGATCCGGGCGTCGCCCGTCAGGAACGAACTGCCCGTGAAGGAAATCTCGGCAACGTCGGCCGCCGGGTCGCCGGAAAGACGGAACTTCAGCAGGGCCGTCAGCGGGGAAAGGGTCACGCCGCCTTGGTACGAGACCGTCGATCCGGCCATCAGGAAAGCCGCATCATCCACGCCGCCGGAAACCGCCTGCTGCTGATCCGGAACCATCACGAACATGCTCTCCGAGGAGGCGATGATGAACGACGAAGCCGGATACAGGAACCAGTAGGAGGAGCCCGCCGTAGCGGCGGATACCGAGAAACCGGCAGTCAGGGCCGAGGCCCCGCTGGTGGACAGCGTTTTCGTGGGCGGGGCCAGGGAACCTTCCTGGGAAACCAGCAGGACCTTGTCCGAGGAGGACCAGCTGCCCTTCGGCATGCCGGAGGGCAGGGTCACGTCCACGGAAAAGCCGTCGATGGTCTCTCCGGGGACCGGGTCCTTCTGACAGGCCGTCAGAAGGACTCCAGCCGCCAGAGTCCAATAGAGGATCCGTTTCATTACCAGTCGAAGGTGATGTAGTTATACTCGCCGGTCGCGTTGCCCTTGGCATCCAGGCCGATCATCACCCCATGGTAGGAATCGGTGGAAGAATTCTCCCCGTTCCAGCTGTAGTAGGGCGCCGTCGTATAGGCCGCGGCGGACAGCTCGAAGACAGGATAGGACGCGGTGGTCGTTCCGCCGCCTCTCCATTCGAGCGCTCCGGACGTATTGGCCTTCAGTTCGGCTTCATAGGCCTTCAGGATCTGGATGACGACGTTGGAATCGGTCATGTCATAATCGCCCGGGATGGTCCAGATGCCGAACTTCACGCCGGTCGCGCGGACATAGTACCAGCCGCTGTAATACTGGAAGGCCCAGTCGGTCTTGGTCGCGGTGAACACTTCCACCGGTTCATCGGCGCCGGCCACGTGGATTTCCTCCAGGGCGTAGTCGCCGGTCGGGGAAAGGTTGGCGTCCAGGCCCACGAGAACGGCATAGTAGTCGCCGGGCTCGAATTCCTGCGGGGCCAGCCAGAGGTAGGAGGCGGACCAGCCGGTGGTGGAGTAGTACTCGTTCGTCATGTTCGTGACGTGCTGGTAGATCTGCTCCTCCAGGAACTCGTCGGTGAGGCCGGTGCCGGGCTTGGCAAAGCTCAGGACCGTAATCTTGGCCGTTCCGGACATTCCGTTGTTATAGACATAGTAGCGCTTGTACGTATTCAGGTCATAGCCCCAGCTCCAGTCGTTCCGCTGGTTCAGGACGATGGGAACGCGGCAGTTCAGGGTCGTGCCGGCCGTTTCGGCCACGAGGTTGCTGCTCAGGTCCGTCGCGACGACTTTCAGCTGGTTCAGGCCGTACGGGAGCTTGTCCATGTCCACGGTGACGGGAATCGTCGCCATCCTTTCGCCGACGGGAATCGTCACGCGGCCGTTGAACTGGGCGGCAGAAGCTGGAATCAGCGGATAGCGGGCGCCGTCCTCCGCAACCAGCTCGAGGGTGAGGGTGGCCGGGGTCGCGAGTTTCTTGTGGAGATTCACGCGGATGGTGGCGGCGCCGTCCACGAAGTCGGAACCGGACACGTTCAGGCGCGCGAGGTCCTGGACGGTCTCGGACAGCGAAACGGAGCTCTGGGAGGCGATCGTCGCGTTCTCCGCCGTCGCCATGGCGATGCTGACATTGTAGTTGCCGGGATTCGGCACGGTCTCGTCTATGCCCACGGTCAGGGTCTCCTTGACCTTGCCGGCGGGAATCGTGAACGAGGAAGGAAGCTTCACCGCCTCGGCGTCTATGCCCTCCGTATTGAAAGTCACCACGACATCCTTGTGGATGAAATGGGAGAGGGTGAACACCAGGTCGGCCTCGTCGGCCGCGAAGGAGGAAGCCGACGCCGTCATGCTCACGGTCGGGAGCTCTTCCCCGGCATAGGGATTCTCCTGTTCCTTGGTGCAGGCGACCGCGAGGGCCAGGGCTGCGGCAAACGGGAGGATGATGTATTTGTTCATGGTTTTCATCTCTTTGCAGTTTGGGGATTAATAACCGACGGTCTGGGCGATCAGGTCATCACCCGCGAGGACGGCGGCATCGATGGGCCAAAGGAGTTTCTGCGTCTCGGAGCGCTGCAGGGCGGCCGTTCCGCGGTAAGAGACCTCGTCGGAGAACACGAGGGGCTCGTGGTTGGCGTCCTGCATGCGGAGCAGGTCGAACCAGCGGGTTCCTTCCGCGACGAATTCCTTGTCGCGCTCCACGAGAATGGCTTTTTCGTTCTCGGCGAAGGAGCCGGCGGTGTAGGTCGGATAGCTGCCGCCGTACGCCCGTTCGCGGATCTGGTTCACATATTCCGCCGCCGAAGCGTAGTTGCCGAGGGCGTTCTCCACCTCCGCGAGGGACAGCAGGACATCGGCATAACGCATCAGCACCATGTCGGAATCCGCATAGCGGTTGTCGCCTTCGCGGTGTCCCATGTACTTGATCATCGCGCTGCCGAAACGGCGGGTGGCCGGATCGGCCGTGGTGTAGCACTCATGGAACGTGGCGGCGCGGCGGGCGTCGGCCTTGTCGAAGGACTTCACGAACGCCTCCAGGTACTCGACCCGGTGGGTGCCGGTACCGCAGAGCTCGAGCGGGTCGGCCAGCAGGTTTCCGTCCTCGTCATAGAAGGAGTTGCACCAGATCGCAGCCTGATAAGCGAACCAGCCCAGGAAGGTGTTGGTCGTCTCGGAACGGTCGAAATGGTTGACCAGGATGATTTCCTTGCCGGCCTTGTTGTCGGCGCTGTAGATGTCCGCGAAGTTGTCTTCCAGGGAGAACTCGCCGCTTGCGACGATGGCCTGGAGGGCCGCCTTGGCGGTCTCGAGGTCGGCATTGGAAGCGGGCCAGGTGGCTTTGTGGGCTCCGGAAGGATCCTCGACGATCGCATCCTTGTCGCGGTCCGGTTTCACGGCGAAACGGGTCGTCACCTTGGCGGACCACAGGTACACGCGCGCCTTCAGGAGTTCCGTGGCATAGTAGCTCCAGCCGGTACGGGAAACCTCATGCACGTTGCCGTAGCCTTCTTCGCTGCGGAGGATGTCGTCCTTGATGAACTGGAGGGTCTCCTCCGCGGAGCTCCGGGCCAGGTACAGGTCGTTGATGTTCACGCTGCCGGAGGCCACTTTCACGGTCTTCTCCAGCGGAACGCCGCCGTAGGTGCGGTACAGCATGAAATAATAGTAGGCGCGGAGGCCGTAGCCGCGGCCCCGGTACAGGTTGCGGGTCGCGTCATCCATGAACTCGCAGCCGGTCTCCAGGTGGTCCAGCAGGTCGTTCACCTGGAGGATCTTGCCGTAGTAGCTGTTCCAGTTGGTGATCTGCGGGTTGTTCTTGTCGATCGGGTTGTTCATCGTCAGGCCGTCGTACAGCTGGCCCACGCTCTCGATGGAAGAGCCCGTGATCAGGGTGCCGCCCCGGAACTCGCCCAGGATGAGCGGCGAGGTGTAGTCGCTGCGGAGGTTCGTCAGCAGGCCGTTGTAGAAGGTCTGCACCTTGGCTTCGCTGGTCCAGAAGTTTCCGGCCGAGTTGTAATCCACCGGCGACATGTCCAGCAGGTTGCAGGCCGAAAGGCCCAGGATACCGGAGAGAAGAAGGATGGAATATATCTTTTTCATGACTGATTCGGTTTAGAAGGTAATGTTGGCACCGAACATGAAGACGCGCGGCAGGGTGTACACACCCCAGTAGTTGGCCCCGTATTCCGGGGAGCCCAGCATACCGGCCTTGGTCAGGTAACCCAGGTTCTGGCCCGTGACGAAGACATTGGCGCGGTCGATCTTCACATGCTTGAGGACGGACTGCGGAATCGCATAGGAAAGGGTGACCTCGCGGGCGCACAGGTAGGAGCCTTCATAGGTGAAGATGGAGCTCCAGGCGCGGCAGATGTTGCGCTTGCCCAGCTGGTCGGCCCAGACATACATGCCGTACATGTTCTTTCCCGTACCGGTGGCCGGATCATACATGTCGGCCACGTTAGCGATGGTGTTGAACGTACCCTGGGCCGCACCCATGATCTGCGGGGAGGCCAGGTCGGTGATCTTGTAATCCAGGGCGTAGTCGAAACGGCCGGAGAGGGTGAGACCCTTCCAGGAGAAGTCGAGCACGAAACCGCCGGTCCACTTGGGAACGGTATTGCCGAGCTTCACCTTGTCATAGTCGTCGATGATGCCGTCTCCGTTGACATCCTTCCACTTCACGTCACCGGGCTGGATGGGGAGGGCGGTCAGGTTTCCGGAGGAGTTGACCGGCATGCCGTTGGCCGTCAGTTCCGCCCAGGCCTTGGGTCCGTACAGGACCGGCGGCGCGGAAACGCCGAAGGTGGAGGTGGTGGACTGGTCCTTCCAGTAGTCGTATTTGCCGCTGTCCAGGTCAGCCTGGGTGAAGACACCCTCGGCCAGGAAGCCGTACAGGTCACCGGGGGTCTGTCCCTCCTGGTAACCGCCGACCCACATCATCTCGCTTTCCCCGGTTTCCGGATTGAAGGAGCCGGGCACGTACACCTGGGTCGCGCTCTGGCGGTTCCGCTCCAGACCGTTGTCCGGGAGCTTGATCACCTTGTTCACGTTGTAGGCGGCCGTCAGGCGGAAGTTGGACTTGAAGTCCCGGGTATCCACCAGCTTGGCGGACATCTCCAGTTCAAGACCCCGGTTGCGGATGGTTCCGTTGTTGGAGGTGAAGGAGGAGATACCGGAGTGGGAAGGCGTCGTGATGGACGCTATCTTGTCGGACACGATGCGGTTGTATCCGGTAATGTTCAGGTTCAGCCGGTTCTGGAAGAAGCTTATGTCCAGACCGCCTTCCGACGTCCAGGACTTCTCCCACAGGAGGGAGGCGTTGGGCAGGGTGGACAGGACGTTGGCGTTGCCGCCGTTGTACTTGGTGGTCGTCCCGTAGGCGCCCTGAACCGTGTAATTGCCGATCGAGCTGGCCAGGACACCGTTGGCGCCGTAGGAGGCGCGGAGTTTCGCGAAGGAGATCACGTCGCGGGTCGCCGCCATGAAGGGCTCCTTGGAGAAGACCCAGCCGGCGGAAATGCCCGGGAAGAAGCCCCAGCGGTTTTCCTTCGCCAGGCGGGAATAGCCGTCATACCGGAACACGGCCGAAAGCAGATACTTGCTGTCGTAGTCATAGTCGATCTTGCCGAAGCCGGACATGACCCGGTTGCCGTTGTGGTAAGAGTCGATGGTGCGCTCCGCCACGGGATTGCCGTCATCGTCGGCGATGCGGGTCAGGTTCAGGTCCTGGAATTCGTCGGTCGGCGCATTCCGGCCGGAAGCGCTGAAGCCGAAGGACCAGTCATCCACGAACTCGAAGCCCAGCATCGCGGAGGTGTTGTGGTAGGTCCCGAAGGTCTTGTTGAAATTCAGGATCGCGTTGTAGGTCTGGCGCAGCTGGTTGTCATACTGGTTCTGGCTGATACGGGTGGTCGTCGTGCGGCCGGGACCGTACAGGTAGTCACGCGTGAAGCTCTCGTAGAAGGCGTCCAGGTAGTACCAGCTGCCGTTCAGCTTGAGGTTCAGCCACGGGGTGAAATAGATCGTGAAGACCTGGGACATCGTGAACTTGTTCTGCAGGTACTGGTAGTCCCGGGCGGCGTTGATGATGCCCACATGGCTGTCGGTGACGCTGTTGCGGGGGCTCGGGTTGAACTCGCCGTAGGCGTTGTAGACGCGCATGGTCGGGGGAAGGAACCAGGCACGGGCGAAATAGTTGTAAGCGTAGTTGCCGTTCAGGATCGGCGTCTGGTTCGTCCGGGAATAGTTGAACGAAGAGCTGGAGTGCAGCCAGTCGCGGATCTTGTAATCCCCGTTCAGCACGAAGGTCAGACGGGTATAGTCGTTGTCCACGGCGGAACCTTCGGTGCTGTTGTAGCCGAGGGAGGCATAATAACGGCCCTTGTTGTTGCCGCCCTGGAAGTCCACGCTGTAATCGCGGGACGGAGCCGGGCTCTTGATGTTGATGTCCTTGGTGTCGGTACCCTTCCAGAAGAGGAGGTTGCCCCGGCCGGCATAGTTGTAGGCCGGATCCGTCTTCGCCAGGTCGGCAATCGGGTCGCGCATCATGCCCCAGTCGCTGCTGTGCAGCAGGAAGCTCAGGTCGTTGCCGTAGGCGTCCACGCCGTTCTCGTCGACGGCATAGACACCCCAGGAACCCAGGTTGCTCACGCGGCCGTCGTACACATTGCCGTTATTGTCAAAATAGCGGTTGCCGGTACCGTAACCCTGGACACCGTTGAGGGTGGAGACGTTGGCGGCGCCGTAGCCATACCATTTCCCCTTCGCATCCTGGACGATGTGGCCGCCGCGCCACGTGGCGGTGCGCATCCAGTACAGGTAGTCCTCGGAATCGAGGATTTCGTACGGGGAGTTCAGGTAGTTGTAGGAATGCTTGATGTGGAAGTTGATGGAGCTGGTGCCCTCCGTTCCGCGCTTGGTGGTCACGAGAATGACGCCGTTCGCGGCGCGGGCGCCGTAGATGGCGGTCGCACCGGCATCCTTCATCACCTCGATGGACTCGATGTCGTTCGGGTTGATGTCGGACATGGAACGCTGGGCGCCGTCCACGATCACCAGCGGGGAGCCCGTACCGTCAATGCCGGTACCGCCGCGGAGGACGATCGTCGGCTCATCGGTCGGGTCACCGGAGACCTGGCGCACGGACAGGCCGGCCACGGCTCCGGCGAGGGAGGCCGCCGCCTGGTTGTGCATACCGGAGGCGATGGTCTCGTTCTTGACGGAAGAAACGGAGTTCGTGAGCTTGGAGCGGAGCGTACGTCCGCCATAAGCCGTGACGACCGTCTCTTCCAGGAGATTCTGGTCATCCGCCATGACGACGGTGAGGGGCTGGCCGTTCCACGTGACTTCCGTCGTGGCATAGCCGATGCAGGAAAGCACCAGGACGTCGCCGACCTTGGCGTTGGGCTGGACGAAATGTCCGTCCACGTCGGTCACAACACCGGTCGAGATGGGCGCACCCTTGATGAGGACGGAAGCCGCGATGACGGGCTCGCCCTGTGCGTCGGTCACCGTGCCCGTGCAGCGGTTCTGGGCAAAGGCGGGAAGCCCGCCCAGAAGCAGGATGCTTAGCAGCGAGAACACTGCGAGCAGTTTCTGTGTTTTACGCATAGATGTTATAATAGGTTGGTTATTGGAATTGGCGCAATTGGTCACGAGGCAAAAATATGGATTATTCGCCTATCTGACAACAGTATTTCTATAAAGTTGCATTAGAATTGGGGCAAATTTATCTAAAAATGAATTAATTTGTTTTATATTTCAACAAACCTACCTATATTTGTATCGTTTCACGATAAATCGACGTCATGAGTACCCCGCAAAGCCAGATCCTCTCCCTGCTCACCCGCCAGGACAGCTGCTCCATTCCCCAGATTGCCGACGCACTCGGCGTCAGCATCGGCACGGCCACCAAATACGTGGGCGCGCTGCTCGAAGCAAAGGTCCTGGAAGATCTGGGAAAAGCCCAGTCCGTAAGCGGACGGAGACCGCACCGGTACAGCCTCCGGGCCGATGCCGGATGGTTCCTCGGCGTGGACGTAAATGACCGCTACATCAACGCCGGGCTCATGGATTTCCAGGGAAACATGCACGGGCAGCGGATCTTCGAAGATTTCATCCTCGATTCCAAGGGGGCCTTCGTCCGGCTCAGCGACATCCTCCGGGAAATCGTATCCCTCGCCCGGGAGAACGGGCTCAGGATCAAGGGAACGTGCCTCGCCGTGCCGGGCCGCATCGACGACCGGACCGGAGACAGTTACACCTGGTTCTACGAACCCGGAAAAGCGCTCGCCCGGCGCTTGCAGGAGCAGATGGGCATCCCCACCTCGCTGTTCAATGACACCCGCGCCATGACGGTGGGCGAGTACATCAAGGGCGCCGGGGCCGGGACGCAGAACATGCTCATGATCAATGTGAACTGGGGCCTCGGCATGGGAATCGTCATGGACGGGCAGGTGTATTCCGGAAAGTCCGGGTATGCCGGGGAGTTCGGGCACGTGTACGGGTTCGACAACCAGATCATCTGCCGATGCGGCAAGCGCGGCTGCAACGAAACGGAGATTTCCGGACAGGCCCTCCAGCGGAACCTTGTGGAGCGCATCCGCGCCGGGGAGTCCTCCATCCTGAGCCA
>JAFUUB010000047.1 GCA_017483985.1 Bacteroidales bacterium
GGATGGAGAACTTGTCCTGCGGATAGAGCAGGAAGGACGTCCCATGCTCCTGGTTGTAGGCATCCAGGTATGCCGCATCGTATTCCACCTTCACGTCCACGCCCTTCTTCGGAGCACGTCCGAGGGCGACGGCGACGGAAGTCTGGTAAGCGTCCTGCCGGAGATCGACGATATTGCTGACCTTGTTGGTCTTGCTGTCGCGCAGCGTTGCCACGAGGTTCTCGATGTTGGCGTAAGCGCCTTCGTCGACATGGTCGATGACGATGTCATCGGCGCAGGAGGCCAGGGAGAGACCCAGGCACAGGGCAGCAGCGAAATAAAGTATCTTTTTCATGTTCATTCCTCCTTGGGTTTAATCTTCGGGAAGGCTGACTTTGGGCCACTTGGTAGGGTTGTCCAAGGTCAGGTCGTTGCCATTGGGGCTGTAGTCCTTGAGGGTCGTACCGCCTCCGTCGTCCATCTTCCAGTAGGCAATCAGGCCTTCGGAAGCCGGGTCGACGAAATAGAAATGGTTCGGCGCCTGGATCTCGGCCTGGCTCAGGCAGCGGTCCCAGATACGGACCTCTGACATTTCACCGTCGAGATAACGATCGCCGGCATAGGAATAACCCAGCCAGAAATAACGGCCGGAGACCTCGCCCTTGTCAGAGCCATAGGCGCCCCACGTAACCGAGTTACGTCCGCAGTTCTCGCCGTCCAGGACCTTGCGTCCGTCGAAATAGACGGTCACGGTGCCGGCATCGAAGACGCAGGCGATGTGGGTCCATTTCCCAAGCTGGAGCTGCATGTTGGAATTGGTCAGGTTGCGGGAAGACGCAATCTGGAGCTGGTTGTCCGGCACGCCGGCATCGCCGATACGGAGCAGGAAATGTCCTTCAACGCCCATGACCGTGGAGATCAGGCGTCCGGCCTGGTTCTGACGGACCAGGGCTTCGGCCGTGAAATGGGTCATGTTGGTGAACTTCTCAGGGGTCTTCCAGACCTGGGCGGCCGCACGGTTCTCAGCCATGTTGCACACGACGTTGATCAGGGCCGCGCCCTTGAACACGTAGTAGACAACGGTCTTCGGGGCGATGACGTTGATGTCCGTGATGTTCTTCAGGACGACCGGCATGACATAGACCGTATTGCGGTCCAGTCCGCCGACACCCGGGAAGAGGATGGTCGCTTCGTTGGAAACGTTGGCGCCGGCGGCGATGGTCACTTCCGGACCGTCGATGACGCAGTTGTCATACGGGAGGGCCTGCACGTCGGGAGCCTCGTAGATCGTGCGGTAATTCTCCACGTAGGCCTGGTCGGCCACGAAGACACCGCCGATCGCTTCCTCCACAGGGAGGGCCGTGCCGATGGAGAGGGTACGGACCACCTCGGCGTCACCCGCCTTGACGAGGATTTCCTCCGCGGCGACACCGGTGTTGATATAGAGTTTGTTATCGAAATGGTGCTTCTCCATCGCATCCTTCTCGGTCTGGCAACCGGCCAGCACCGCAAGGCCTGCAAGGACGGAAAAAGCGTAATGCATCATTTTCATGGTCATTCCTCCTTATTTTACAGGTGAAGGGTTCATGATGGAGATCGCCTTGTTTATCTGGGAATAAACGTTGGTGATGTCATAGTAGTCAAACTGGGCATGGTCGACGCAGACACCCGCCTTGACATAGCCGACGGCCGGATCGACGGCCCAGTTGGCGGCTCCGACGATGGCCGAGCCATCGGAGAAGATGCCGTTGGTGTTGGTCGGGTCCGTGATGTCGACGGCGGTCACGCCGATGATGACCCGGTCAGACGGGACATTCCCACCGAGGGTCTTGTTGACGGCGAAGGACAGGCCGGTCCCGTTGGTCTCGGACAGAGCCGGAACGATGATGTACCGGGCAGCGGCGATGATCTTGTTCTCAGCCAGGATGTACTTCGGCGTACCCTCGAAGAAGACCAGGCTCTCCGGATGGGCGGCGACGAAATCGTCCACCTTGGAGAAGAAGGCCAGCTGGCGGGCGGTCATGTCCGCCTTTTTCTCCTCGTTGTAAGAATTCGGATTGGCGGCGTTGAAGATGACATTGATGCCGTCGAAACCTTCGGCCGCAGGGATTTCCAGTTCCTTGGCGACACGTTCCTGCATCCAGGCGACGAAACGCTCCTGGGTGTCGGCGCCGCGGGGATCGGAGGCATATTTCTCCGCCTGGGCTTCCTTTTCCTCATCGGAGAGGGCGTCCCACTCAGCATTCTTGGCTTCGGTCTCATCGGCCAGGATGGCATTGTATTCCGCCAGCATCGCATCCCAACTGACATTCATCAGGGTCTTGACGCCCTTCTGTTCGCGGATTTCGGTCATTTCCTTGCGGATCTGGTCGTTGAGCAGGGACGGGTTGTTCAGGACGACGAAGTCCACGCTGTCCGGCAGGCAGGAGATATGGTCGGCACGGCCGGAGGGGGCCTCCGCCTTGTTGTCGAACTTGGCGATCAGCACCTGGTGCGCCGAAGCATGGTAATCCCGCAAAGATTGCAGGTACTTGGCATACAGGTCCGGATTCTTGCTCTCCAGGGTCTCGTAGATCACGTTGACCGGTTCGGTCTCGGTCCACTTGTCGCAGGCAGAGAAGGCCATGAGGGCCGCAGCCATGAGCATCAGGGTTTTATTCATGTATTTCATGGTGTGTTCCTCCTTACTTTACGTTGGGGTTGCAGTCGAACCAGGTACGGGTCGCCATCTCGTCGGGACCTCCGAGGAGACCGACGGCGGCACGCAGGTTCGCACCGTTGTTGATGTACTCGTCAGACGGGTATTTCATCCGGCGGGCGCCGAACTGGGAGTCTACCAGGCCGTTGGACTTGTTGCCCTCGGCGGTGGCGGGGAGGATGTGCGGGTAACCCGTACGGCGGATGTCGGCCCAGCTCTCGTTACCGAGGAGCCAGTTGGCGATCCACTTCTGGATCAGGATCTTCTCCTGCTTGCGGGCGGTATCGGCGTTCTCTTCCCAGGCGATGGTCGCATCGGAGAGGGAACCGTCGTAGCTGTTGCTGCCGATCGGGTCGACATAGACGCCCGGCTTGCTGGTCGCATCGGCGATGTACGCCTCGGCGCCGGCTACGCCCCACTGGTCGAAGGACAGGCGGATGCCTTCCTCATAGAACTCCTTGGCGGAGCCGCCCATGTTGAAGCCGAAGACCGCGGCGGCTTCCGCTTTCAGGAAGGCCACTTCGGCCGCGTTCATCCACACGAACGGGTCGTCCATCTTGACGTTGACGGTGCTGTACTTGTGCATCACGTCGTTGGCCGGCATGACGATGCCGTGGCGCAGGCCCACATAGTCATAGCCTTCGAACTGGCTCTTGCCGAAGTAGGCGGCGCGGCGCGGGTCATTGTAGCCGTTCATGTAAGCGATGATGTCGGCTGCGGCCATGGAGTCGCCGCCGTTGTATTCGACCTGGACCACATAGAACGGGTTCTTCGCATTGGCGTTGAAATTGTCATACCGGGCGTTGTCCTCGTTGGAAGACAGCAGGCCCGCCTCGCTGGCGACAGCCTCCTCGGCCGCCTTCTGCGCGGCGGTGCGGTCGGCATAGACCATGCGCATCGCCAGACGGAGTTTCAGGGAGTTGGCGAGTTTCGCCCACTTGGATACGTCGCCGTGGTAGACCACGTCGGCGGAAGCGTTGATGTTGCTGCCCCGGTTGGCGGCCAGTACCTTGATGGCCGCATCCAGGTCTTCCAGCATGTGCTTATAGGCGTCTTCCTGGCTGTCATAGGCCACCTGGATCTTGCCGCCCACGCCGATCTGGCTGTACGGGATCGGGCCGTAGGTGTCGGCGACGCGGTGCAGGACCGCGACCTTGACCACATTGGCGATCGACAGGATGATGGGATCGTCCGTCATGTTCCGGACATCACCGTAGTTCGAGAAGAAGGTCGGGATGATGCGGTTGGAGGAAAGCAGGACGTTGGTCCAGTTGTCCGTCGGGTTGAAGTTCGAGATGGTATTGGCGAAACCCTGGTTGGAATCAGCCAGGTAGCCGGCCATCGGACCGCCCAGCAGGCACTCGGTGAACTGCGTGGTATTGACGTCTTTGGAGATGACGGCGCTGGCCATGCCGGTCAGGGCGGCACGCAGGGCGTAGCCATCCCGGAGCATCTCGTCGTTGGTCACGCCGTAGGGATTGGAGTTGTACTGCTCGAAGTTCTTCGTGCAAGCTCCGGCCAGAAGGATCAGGGCAGCGGCGCCCCAGATTTTCAGGATATTCTTTTTCATCATTCGGTCCTCCTTAGAAATTAAGCCGTACATTGAAACCGAAATTACGCGTACCCGGCATCATGAAGTAGTCGATGCCCTGGTAGTAGTTGTTGGTCGTCGTCGCCGTCGCTTCCGGGTCGAACGGAGCCTTGCAGTAGATCATCCACAGGTTGCGGCCGACCACCTGGACCGTCAGGTCGAACAGGTTCCAGAGCTTGGCCCGCGGGATCGTGTAGCCCACGGAAGCCTCGCTGAGGCGCACGTTGGTCGCATCATAGGTATAGTACTGCGGGACCGTATCGCCGCCGCCGATGGCGGAATACCACTTGTTGGCGTCGATCAGGTCGGTGCCGTTGACATACAGGCCGCCGGCATCACGCGCCGCAGCGGAGAACTCGGACACGCCGAAGCGGTCGAGCATGGCCTGCGTACGGGAGAAGACGATGCCGCCCAGGCGGGCCTGGATCATCGCCGCCGCGGAGAAGTTGCCCAGGCGGAACTCATTCCGCCAGGCCATGTTGGCCTTGGGCAGGACGCTGCCGAGCTTGATGTAGTCGCCGAAGGAGGTGAAAGCCTCGGTGGCGATGGTACCGTTCTCGCTGACATAGACGTTGCCGCGGTTGTCGCGCTTGAGGTCGGCGCGGGAATAGACGTCACCGAGGGTGCCGCCTTCCTGCAGGATGAAGCGGGCATTGCCCAGGCCGCCCATGTTCAGGTAGTCCACGCTGAACTGCTCGCCGGTGACCGGGTTGGACACGTTCTGCGCCAGGGAGATGATCTTGTTGCGGTTGGTCGAGAAGGTATAGTTGGTGTTCCAGCCGAACTTGCCCCAGGTATGTTCGTAGCCCAGGGAGAGCTCGATACCGGTATTGCGGACGTTACCGGACTGGATATAGATATCGGAGTAACCGGAACCGCTGGAGATGCCCGGGTTGAAGGTCTGGTTCTTGGTATCGGTCAGGTACCAGGAAATGTCGAAGCGGAAGCCCTTGCCGAAGCGGGACTGCAGACCGGCTTCATAGGAAGAGGTCATTTCCGGCTTGAGGTCGGAGACCGGGTAGGCCGTCTGGGTCTTCCAGGACTGCTGGCTGTTGTCCCACTCGTGGAGCGGGTTGGCGATCCAGCGCTGGTAGGACGTACCGACCTGGGCGTAGGAACCGCGGACCTTCAGGTATTCGATGAAGTCCGGCAGGTCAAGGGCCTGGGAAAGGACGGCGGAAAGACCGACGGAAGGATAGAAGAAGGAATGCTTGGTGGAGCCGGGGCCGAACAAACGGGAATCCCAGTCGTTACGGGCCGTGAGGGTCAGGTACCAGGCGCTCTTGAAGCCAAGTTCGACGGAAGCGAAGAGGCTCTGGGTCTGGTCATGGTAACCGCCCTGGCCGTTGGTCGCCGCGCCGATGGCGTAGACGTTGAAGATGTTCGGGATGTTCTCCACGCCGTTGGAACCGTCGCCGATGCCGCCGCCGACGGAAGACCAGTCATTGGTATAGTCGGACAGGATGGCACCGAGGTTGGCCTGGAGGTTCCAGTCGTCGGACAGGGCCTTGTGGATGTCGACCATGGCGTCGGCATAGGTCTGCTTGTCCGCAATGTTCTGGAGACCGTAGTATCCCTTGTCGGAACCGCCGGTCAGCAGGGCGTTGGTCGTCGCGTGGTAGCGCTCCTCGTACTTGGTCGCCGTGTTGTCGATGCGGATCCGGCCGGTCGCGCTGATCCAGTCAGCGATCTTCCAGGTCAGGCCGGCGGAGGCCATGTAACGGTCCTTCTTGTTGGTACGCAGGTCGCGGTAGTTGATCCAGTACGGGTTCTGCATCACGATACCACCGTCACCGGAGGGCCAGTACTGGGTATAGATGTGGCGGCCGCTGTCCCAGCGCTCGTACATCCGGATGTCCTCCCAGGAGTCGCCGCGCGGGAACAGGTACGCACTGACCAGCGGGTTGTTGTACAGACCCTGGTTGATCATGTTGCGGTCGTTCTGGCGGACATACTGGAAGCTCAGGTCAAGCATCAGCTTGTCGTCCAGGAAGTTGGTCGTATTGCGGATGGAGAAGTTGTAGCGGTTGTACGCGTTGTTCGGGACCGTACCGCGGGCATTGATCGCCGCGGCGGACAGATAGGTCTGGTTCTTTTCGGTACCCGTCGAGAAAGAAACGCTCTCGGTCGTGGTCACGCCGGTCTTGAAATAGTCCTTGGCCGGATCGTAACCCATATAGGAAAGGTCGTTCAGCTTGCGGCCCCAGCTGTAGACGGAGGAGCCTTCGGAGGAAAGGTAGTCGCCCGTACCGTAACGGTCCTGGAATTTCGGGAGGAAGGTCACGTTGGAAATCTCCGTATTGCTGGCCACGGTCAGCGACGTCTTGCCGGCGGCACCCTTCTTCGTCGTGATTACGATGGCACCGTTCGCACCGTCCTGGCCGTAAAGGGCCGCTGCGGCCGCACCGGTCAGCACGGTCATGGACTCGATGTCTTCCGGGTTGAGGTCGGCGATCGGGTCGGTATAGCCGTTGGAACCGAATTCCGTGCTCGCGCTGCGGTTGATCGCGGACATCGGCACGCCGTCGATGACATACAGGGCGTTGGAGGACTTGGTAATGGACTTGGAACCGCGCATGACGGCCTTGGTCGCACCGCCGACACCGGCGGAAGAGGCGTTGATCACCAGACCGGCGGCCTTGCCGCTCAGGGAGTTGATGAAGTTGGCGTCCTTGTTGGCGAGGATTTCGTCAGACTTGACTTCCTGCACATTGTAGGACAGGGCTTTCTGGGCACGGCGGATACCGAGGGCGGTCACGACGGTCCCTTCGAGCATTTCGGTCTCTTCGGACAGGGTCACATTGAAGGTCCGGCGTCCGTCCAGGGGCATTTCAACCGCGGCATAGCCGAGGCTGGAGAATTCGAGGACACGGTTCTCACTGCCTTCCGGCAGTTCGAAGGAGAAGTTACCGTCCAGGTCCGTACTGGCACCGACGGTGGTTCCCTTGAGCATGACGGCTCCGCCGATCACCGGCTCACCGTTCTGGTCCAGCAGACGGCCGCTGACCGTCGAAGTTTTTCTCGGCTGCTGGGGGGCCGTGCGGGTCAGTTCCCTGACCCTTTCTTCCGAAATCGGGCGGTTGGAGATGATGATGTTCGTCTCGGTGATCCGGTACTGGATACCGGTTCCCTTGAAAATCTCATCCAGGGCCGCCGCGACCGGCATGTCCGTCACGTTGACGCTGACAGTCCTGTTCAAGTCGACCTGGTCGTTCAAGAACAGATACCTGGACTGGCGTTCCACGGCGTCGAGCACCTGCTCGAGGTTGCCACGCATCTTGAGCGTGATCCCTCCCTGGCCCTGCGCGCCCGCCGGAACGACGAGCAGAAGTGCCAGGAACGCTGCGGCCACGACCTGTTTCCAGGTTTTGCTGAATAGGCTTTTACGCATGAGTTCTTTTTGGTTGTTTATAAATAAAAGTGTTATTTGATGATGATCGTATTCTTGTCGAAGTCCCGCTCATAGACGAAGTCCGCCGCGACCTGGAGCACCTCCAGGGCATGATCGATGCCGTCCGAGATCCGGATCTTACCACGCGTGTAACTGATCGTCGGCATTTCATCACAGTCAAGGATGATCTTCACATTGAAGGCATTCTCGAACTTGCGCATCAGGGCATCAAACGGGATGTCGGAAACATCGATCAGGCCCTCGGTCCAGCAATCCACCGCCGAAGGGTTCGTCACGCGGGTCTTGGTCAACCGGCCGTCCTTCAGGGCAAGACGCTCGTCCGGCTGCAGGTCGACGGTTCCCCGCGACCGTTTGTCCTGCGCCACGACCCGTCCGCGAAGCAGCGTTACCGCAAAAGCCTGCTCCGTCTCATCCACCTCGACGTCGAAACGCGTGCCCAGCACCTTGACGGTGGAAGCGAAGGTCTCGACATAGAAGGGATGTCTCTCATCCTTGGCGACGTCCAGCAGGACCTCGCCGCGCCGGACCGTCAGCCGGCGGTCCTTGCGGCCGAACACCCGCGGACGCTCGATTTCGGTTCCGCCGTTCAGCCACATCTTCGTGCCGTCTTCCAGATCCAACTGCAGGCTCTCTCCCTGCGGCACCCGGATGATCTCCGTCTGGGCCGCCAGCCGGTCTACGGTCACATGGCGCTGATGGACGGATACCCCGACCAGCAGGGCGACGGCTGCCGCCACACCACCGGCCCACAGGGCCATACGGTTCCACCGCGAAACGGCACGGACCTCTTTCCGCGAGGACTCGCCGTACAGGGTCATGCCATTGTAGATATTGTGCATCTGGCGGTACATCTCCTTCCGGGAACCGTCCGGGTCGTCGGCAAGCCAGCGCCGGATCTCCGCTTCCTCTTTCGGAGAGCACGAGCCTTTGAGATATTTCAACAACTGATAGGAATCCATGGTTCGGGTTTTTAACAATTAATATGACACGCCAGCCGGACCGCCGGACCCCTGTTTCCTATTATTTTTTTACAAATAATATCCCCCTGCTTAATTTCCTTTCGAGAAGGGCCGCGGTTCGAAAAGAATCGTTATCTTTGTCCCGTTGTTAATCCCCTATGACTGTCGAACCCACCCTCATCCCCGGCCAGGCCGAGGTCCCGTCCCCATCCGGCGGAATGACGCCGCAGGAGTTCACCCGGCTTTTCACCCGCTTCCGGGAACCTTTTACCGGAATTGCTTCGTCGTACATCCACGACAGGGCCGCCGCGGAAGACATCGTCGCGGACTGCTTCGCCCGCTTCTGGGACAAGAAGGCGGAGATCAACCTGTCAGGCCCGCCGGAAGCCTACCTGCTCACGTCCGTCAAAAACCGCTGCCTCAACTACCTGCGTGACAAGGCGGCCCGCATGCGGATCGAACAGCGGATGCAGGAGGACGCCTACCGGGCCGTGATGACCGAAATCGACATCCTCGATGGGCAGGACATGTCCCTGCTGTTCCGGGAGGATGTCCGGCGGATCTTCGACGACTTCATGCGACAGCTCCCGCCGATGACGCGCAACATCTTCTATTCCAGCCGCTTTGAAGACCTCACCTATGTCGAGATCGCCGAGAAGTACGGTGTCACGCCCCGCAAGGTCAAGCGCGAGATCCAGAAGGTCCTGGAGATCATGCGGACCTCCCTGAAAGACTATCTGCCGCTGATGGGTCTTTTGCTGTGGCTATGGGATAGTTAAATGGATTTTACTATCTTTGCAGAAATTTTTTGGACCAGATACTATGAGCAAACTGAACATCGTTGGAAGTCCGCTTCCGAACATGCCGTGGGAAGACCGTCCGCAGGGATGCACCTCCCCCGTTTGGAGATTTTCCGCCAACCCCGTGATTCCCAGGGACCTGCTGCCGGATTCCAACAGCATTTTCAACTCCGCCGTCGTTCCTTTCAAGGACGGTTTCGCGGGCGTTTTCCGCTGCGATGACAAGAACCGCCGCATGACCCTGCACGCCGGTTTCTCCAAGGACGGCATCCACTGGAACATCAACCCGGAGACCATCCGGTTCGAATGCGATATTCCCGAGGTCAAGGAATGGGTATATGGATATGACCCGCGCGTGGCCAAGATCGGGGACAAATACTATGTCACCTGGTGCAACGGCTACCATGGTCCGACCATCGGCATCGCCTGGACGGACGACTTCCAGACCTTCCACCAGGGCGAGAACGCCTTCCTGCCCTACAACCGAAACGGCGTCCTCTTCCCGCGCCTGATCGACGGCAAGTTCGCCATGCTCTCCCGCCCGTCCGACACCGGCCACACCGCCTTCGGCGACATCTTCTACTCCGAGTCCAAGGACCTTGAGTATTGGGGACACCACCGCCACGTCATGGCCCCGGCCCCGTTCGAAGTCAGCGCCTGGCAGTGCATGAAGATCGGCGCCGGTCCGGTCCCGATCGAGACCTCCGAAGGCTGGCTGCTGATCTACCACGGCGTCCTCCGCTCCTGCAACGGCTACGTCTACGCTTTCGGCAGCGCCCTGCTCGACCTCGAACAGCCCTGGAAGGTCCTCGCCCGCAGCGGACAGTACCTCATCACCCCGACGACCTACTACGAACTGGTCGGAGACGTCCCGAGCGTCGCCTTCCCCTGCGCCTCCCTGCATGACCCCGAAACCGGCCGCATCGCCATCTACTACGGCTGCGCCGACACCGTCACGGGCCTGGCCTTCGGCTACATCCCCGAAATCGTCGAATTCACGAAACGAACCAACATCCTCTAACCCATATGCCCGGCTCCGTCCGGGCTTTTCCCGTTTATGAAACTGCTTGCCCTCATTTCCGTCCTGGCATCGCTGACCGGCTATGTCAATCCCTTCATCGGCACGACCAACTTCGGCGCGTGCAATCCCGGCGCCGTCGTCCCGAACGGCATGATGAGCGTCTCGCCGTTCAACGTCATGGGCTCGGAACTCAATACCTGGGACAAGGACAGCCGCTGGTGGAGCACGCCCTATGTCTATGAGAACAAGTTCTTTACCGGATTCACCCATGTCAACCTCAGCGGTGTGGGATGCCCGGAGACCGGTTCCCTGCTGACCATGCCGACGGCCGGCCCCCTGCAGGTCGACTACCATGCCTATGGCTCCGAATATACGGACGAACGGCCCGAACCGGGCTACTACGGCGTCCGCCTGACCGGCGGGGACATCCTGGCGGAAGCCGCTACGACCCTGCGCTCCAGCATCGAGCGCTATACCTTCCATGCCGGACAGGGCAACATCCTCCTCAACCTCGGCGAAGGCCTGACCAACGAGAGCGGCGCCTGGGTACGGCGGATCAGCGACACCGAAGTCGAAGGCATGCGCCTGGCGGGCACCTTCTGCTACAACAGCCAGGCCGTCTTCCCGATGTATTTCGTGATGCGGGTCAGCAAGGCCCCTTCCAAGGCCGGCTTCTGGAAGATGCAGCGGCCAATGACCGCCGAGGCCGCCTGGGATCCGGATGCGGGCAAATACAAGATCTACGACAACTACCGCCGCGAAATCGCCGGCGACCAGATCGGCTGCTGGTTCCGCTATGAGGACCTCGCCGAAGGCGAACAGGTGCTCGTCCAGATGGGCGTCTCCTTCGTCAGCTGCGAGAATGCCCGGAAGAACCTCGACGCCGAGCAGCGGGGCTTCGATTTCGACGGCGTGCGCGCCGCCGCCCACCGGGCCTGGGAATCCGACCTGGGCCGCATCCGGGTCACGGGCGGCACCGAGAAGCAGAAGGAAGTCTTCTATACGGCCCTCTACCATGCCCTGATCCATCCGTCGGTCCTCGACGATGTCAACGGGGAGTATCCCTTGATGGAGAATCCAGGCACCGGCCGGGTCGAAGCGGGGCACCACCGCTATAGCGTCTTCTCCCTCTGGGATACCTACCGCAATGTCCATCAGCTCCTTACCCTCGTATGGCCCGAGCGTCAGACCGACATGGTCCGCAGCATGATCGACATGTACCGGGAATGGGGCTGGATGCCGAAATGGGAGCTCTTCGGCCGCGAGACCTTCACGATGGAAGGCGACCCGGCCATCTGCGTGATTACCGACACCTGGCTCAAGGGCCTGAAGGACTTTGACATCCGCACGGCCTACGAGGCGTTCCGCAAGTCCGCGGACACCCCGGGCGCGCAGAACAAGATGCGTCCCGACGCGGACCCGTACAACGAGAAAGGCTACATTCCCGTGGGCTGGTTCGCCGGCGATTTCTCCGGCGACAACTCCGTCTCCCACGCCCTTGAATACTATGTCGCCGACGCCGCCCTGGCCTCCCTCGCCGAGCACCTGGGCTTGATTTCTTCCAATCTGGAGGAGGCGAATGCCTACAGGACGGATGCCCGGAAATACCGTGCCCGCTCCCTGGGCTACAAGAACTATTATTCCAAGGAATCCGGCACCCTGCGCCCGATCGGCAAGGACGGGGCTTTCATCACTCCGTTCGATCCCAAGGACGGGGCCGATTTCTCCAACGCCGTCGGCTTCCACGAAGGCAGCGCCTGGAACTACACCTTCGCCGTCCCCCACGACGTGGAAGGCTATGCCCGGCTCATGGGCGGAAACAAGGCCTATGTCCAGAAACTCCAGAAAGTCTTCGACGAAGGCCTCTTCGACCCGGCCAACGAACCGGACATCAATTATCCGTATTTCTTCAGCCGCTTCAAAGGCGAGGCCTGGCGCACCCAGAAACTCGTCAGCGAAATCCTGGAGAAATATTTCACGACCGAGCCGGACGGCATCCCGGGCAACGATGACACCGGCACCATGTCCGCCTGGGCCGTCTTCTCCATGATGGGCTTCTACCCGGACTGCCCGGGCGAACCGTATTACACCCTTACGACCCCGGCCTTCGACAAGGTCGAGATCATACTTGACCCGTCGGTCCACGGGACCGACCGCCTCGTACTGAGCAAGACGGCGGGCAAGCAGATCCGTTCCATGAAACTCGGTGGCAAAGCCTTGAAAGACTACCGCATATCCCACGGCGCGCTGCTGCGCGGCGGCACCCTTGAATTCCAATGCAAATGAAAACCCGACTCCTGGCAGCCGCGGCCCTGATCCTGGCCGCCTGCACCGCTGCCCCGGTTGAAGAAAACCTTACGCAATACGTCGACCCCCGGATCGGTTCCGGCGGCCACGGCCATGTCTTCGTCGGCGCCGGCGTGCCTTTCGGCATGGTCCAGCTCGGCCCCACCAGCATCCCGCAGGAGTGGGACTGGACCTCCGGCTACCATGCTTCCGATTCCACGGTCATCGGCTTCAGCCATACCCACCTCGAGGGCACCGGCATCGGCGACCTCTTTGACGTGACCCTGATGCCGGTCGTCGGGGATGTTGTCTATGCCAGAGGCGATTACGACGGGCCCGAAACCGGTCTCTGGTCCTATGCCGACCGCAGCAAGGAAATCGCCCGTCCGGGCTATTACAGCGTTCCCCTGACCCGCTGGGGCATCACGGCAGAACTGACCGCGACCGCCCGCGTGGGCATGCACCGCTACTCCTATCCGGAGGATGAGGAAGCCGCCATCGTGATCGACCTGGAGAACGGCGGCTGCTGGGACCGCCCCACCGACACCGGTTTCGAAGTGGTCGGCGACCGCGCCATCCAGGGCTGGCGCCGCTCCACCGGCTGGGCCGATGACCAGCATGTCTATTTCTATGCGGAATTCTCCGAGCCGTTTACGACCGGTTTCCAGAACGACCTCTATACCCGGCTGGACTTCGGAAAGGTATCGCAAGTCCTTGTCAAGGTGGCCCTCAGCCCGGTCAGCGTCGAAGGCGCCCGGGCGGCTATGACCGCCGAACTCCCGGGCTGGGATTTCGAGGCGACCTGTGCCGCCGCGGATGCCGCCTGGAACCAGGAGCTTTCCAAGATCCGCATCTCCGGCGAGGACCCGACCGCCCGGACGATCTTCTATACCGCCCTGTACCACACCATGATCCACCCGGCCGTCTTCAACGACGTCGACGGGAAATACCGCGGTGCGGACGGCGAGGTCCGCCAGGGCGATTTCACCAACTACACCATCTTCTCCCTCTGGGATACCTACCGCGCCGCCATGCCGCTGCTCAACATCATCCATCCGGACAAGGCGGACGACATGGTCCGCACGATGGTCCGCATCTATGACGAGCAGGGCAAGCTCCCGGTCTGGCACCTGTGGGGCTGCGAGACCGACTGCATGGTCGGCAACCCGGGCGTCATCGCCGTGGCCGACGCCCTCGTCAAGGGCTATGACGGCTTTGACAAGGAACATGCATACGAAGCGATGAAGAACTCCGTGATGCTCGACGAGCGGGGACAGAACCTGCGGAAGCAGTACGGGTTCATCCCGTCCGACCTGTATAACGAGAGCATCGGCAACGACATGGAATATGCCATCGCCGACGCCGCCGTGGCCCATGCCGCCGCCTGTCTGAGCAAAACGGAGGACGCCGCCTTCTTCACGCAGCGCAGCCAATCCTACCGCCATTACATGGATCCCGAGACCCAGCTGGCCCGCGGCCGTTTCGCCGACGGGAGCTGGCGTACGCCTTTCAACCCCTTCGTTTCCAACCACCGCGAGCAGGATTATGTCGAGGGCAACGCCTGGCAGTACACCTGGCTGGCGCCGCAGGACTTCGACGGCCTGGTCGATTTCTACGGCGGACGCGAGCAGCTGGTCGCCCGTCTGGACACCCTCTTCGCCCAGGACTCCCGGATTGAAGGCGAAAACGCCTCCCCGGACATCTCCGGCCTGATCGGCCAGTATGTCCATGGCAACGAGCCGAGCCACCACATCATTTACTTCTACACCATGGCAGGCGCCCCGGCCAAGGCGGCCGACCGCATCCGCGAGGTGTATGAAACCATGTATTTCGCCAATGACAACGGCCTTGCCGGCAACGAGGACGAAGGCCAGATGAGCGCCTGGTACGTTCTCTCCAGCCTGGGCTTCTACCAGGTCGAGCCGGCTTCCACGCAGTTCTGGTTCGGACTCCCCCGGTTCCGCGAGGCTTCCGTGCAGGTCGCCGGCGGCACCTTCCAGGTCCGCTGCGAAGGCGAAGGCCCTTACATCCAGGGCGTCACCCTCAACGGGAAGCCCTACACGAAGGGCTGGCTGGAGTTTGCCGACATCACCGCCGGCGGCACCCTCGTCTTCCGGATGGGAGACGCCCCCGCCGTCTGGTATTGATCCGCTGGGAATCGTTTTCTCCATACATTATTCACACCGAGCCCGAAATCCAGAAAAGGACGGCCGGCGGATTCATCCTCTGCTGATGAAAACTTAAAGAACAGGATAGGCTTCTTCACAACCGTGGATGTCATGTTATTGTTCTTTATCCATCAATATAAAGATGGGTAAAGAACACCCAGGCCCGGATACCGCATCCTGAACAAGTCCCATGTTCTTTATCTTTTTCGATTTTGTGTGGGTACATGCTGCTCCAGACATCGTCCGCACTCCATTCTGAGGTGAAGAGCTTTATAAGGCATCTCGTTTGCCATCTTGCAACCATTTACGGCTGCCAAGATAACCGGAGCTTGTTCCAAAAGAAGGAGACAAAGAAAAACAGCGTGCGATCAGATATCGTTCCGGCAGCACTGACACCGGGAGCGCGTAGGAGAGGGATTCCGTGTCAGGCCCCGGATCACAAACCTACCCTTGACACCAAGACGCCGTGAGAGTCCGTTTTTGTGTCAGGCCTTCCGGAAGAAACTACGGGGTTTGGGCAAAGGAACCAGTCTGAAACGCTGATTTCGTGTACAAACCCCTCTGAAGAAGCCGTATTTCCTCGTTTTCGACTGGGTTTGTACATATCAGATAGGCTAAAATGCCGTTTTTCTGCACAAACCCCTAAAGCGGGGATAGGAATGAACGAGCCGACCGATCTCCATCCAAAAAACTGTCTGGAAAAATGCGCAGAGGTTCGGATTATTTGTGTACCTTTGCCCGCTGGAAAAACAACCTGATGAAAATGTTTTCCCTGTTGCCATGTATCCGCTGAAATTCAAACCCATCCTGAAAACCGTCGTCTGGGGCGGCGAGAAAATCGCCCCGTTCAAGCATATCGAAACCGACCAGCACCACATCGGTGAGAGCTGGGAACTCTCCGGCGTGGCCGGCAACGAATCCGTCGTTGCAAACGGCGCCTGGAAAGGCCGCAGCATCGCCGACCTCGTACGCGAGTACAAGGGGTGCCTTGTCGGGCAGCATGTCTATGACAACACCGGCGACCAGTTCCCGCTGCTGATCAAGTTCATCGACGCCCTCTCCGACCTGAGCATCCAGGTCCATCCGAACGACGCCCTCGCCTATGTCCGCCATAACGGCAGCAAGGGCAAGACCGAGATGTGGTACGTCGTCGCCGCCGAGCCGGGTGCCCACCTGCTGGCCGGCCTGACCGAACAGATCACCCCGGAGGAGTATGAGCGGCGCGTGGCCAACGGTACCATCACCGATGTCCTGGCCCGCCACGACGTACACCCCGGCGACGTGTTCTTCCTGCCCGCCGGACGCATCCACGCCATCTGCGGCGGCTGCTTCATCGCCGAAATCCAGCAGACCTCCGACATCACCTACCGCATCTATGACTACGGCCGCCTCGGCCTCGACGGCAAACCCCGCCAGCTCCACACCGAACTCGCCAAGGATGCCATCGACTATACGGTCTATCCGGACTACCGCACGGCCTATGAGCCGGCCAAGGACGCCCCGGTCGAGGTGGTCTCCTGCCCGTACTTCACGACCGAGGTATGGGACCTGGACAAGCCCGTCCGCCGCGACCTCTCTGATACGGATTCCTTCATGGTCGTCATGTGCGTGGCCGGAGAAGGAACGGTCGAGGACAGCGAACCGGTGTTCAGCGAAGGTCCTGACGGAAAACTCATTCCCGGTCCGACCAAGGGCCACTCCTGCAAGATCCGCCAGGGGGACACCGTCCTGATCCCCGCCACCTCCAAGGGCGTGCGTTTCAAACCCGCCGCGGGGGCCGGCCTCAAGCTCGTCACCAGCTACATCCGGTAAATTTTTTGACAAGAAAGCGAGCCGTTTTACGTAATAATCCTTATCTTTCGGTTACGTAAAACGGCTTTCCTCATGAAAAGAATCCTCTTGTCCCTGCTCGCAGCCGGTCTCGGCCTTGCGGCTCATGCCCAGACCAGCATCTGGTTGGAGAATTACAACGAACTCGGCTATATCCAAGCGTGGACCTCGACCGGTCGGCTGAAAGCGACCGTCTCCGGGGAAGGGATCCTGACCCTGGGCAGCCCGGACCTGAAACCCGTCTCCACCGGCGGACGGATCCTCTCGGACCGGTTCCGCGAAGGAGACTGCTGGCTGTTCAAGCAGCCGGTCGGCAAGGTGGCCCGCGGCAGTTATGTCGAATTTGATTTCTGCTTCCTCTCCTACCCGGGCTCCCCGAAATACTATGCCGTGGAGATCCTGGACGGCGGGGTATGGCATCCATCCATCGAGCCGCAGCTCGTGGCTGAAGAAGACCCGGCCCTGAAGTATTCCTTCCGCGCACCCTGCCGCGGCATGGACGCAGAAGAGCCGAAAAACGTCCTCCAGACCTTCCGGCTCCGCAAGGCGGTCAAGGATACCCTCTGCCTGCGGATCCGCGCCGTAGGGCCCTATAAAGGCGGCACCGGGGACGCTGCGCAGTCCGGCACCGGATTTACCGCCGACCTCAACACCACGGCCTACATCAACGTCCTGGGCCGCGGCAAGACCAGGGACCTGCACAAGGTCCTGTGCATCGGCAACTCCTTCACCTATTACTACGGAGCCACGTTCATGCTCAAGGAAATCGCCTGGCACATGGGGCACCGGCTCCATGTCGTCGACGCCACCAAGGGCGGCCAGACCTTCGGCCAGCACCTGAAGCTGACCGTCACCAACGACGCCATCGGCCAGGGCGGATACGATTTCGCCTTCCTCCAGGACCAGAGCCAGTCGAATTTCCGCTACGGGAGCGACCCCGAACGCTATGCGGAGCTCCGGGCGAATGCCGGCCGGATCGCCGACCGGATCCGGGAAAAGAGTCCTTCCGTCGACATCATCCATGAGAATACCTGGCGCCGGACCTCGGAAGACCCGGCCGTCCGGGTCCCGGCCATGAAGAAGGGCGCAGCCGCCATGGCGGAGGCCGAGAAGTCCCGGGTCTCCCCCATCCTGGATGCCTTCGAGCGGGTCATGTCCGAGCGGCCGGACCTCAACCTCTACCACACCGACGGGCACCATCCCAACGCCTACGGCGCCTACCTCAAGGCCTGCGTCAACTACCTGATGCTCGGCATCGACAACCGCGGGTTCGTCGACCGGGCCCCCGACTGCCATCTGGAAACGGCGACCGCACGTTATCTCCGCACGGTCGCCGTCCAAGTCGTGAAATAAACTGCAGGACTATTCCAGTCCGCGGTTGCGCAGGAGGGCGCCCGGATCCGGGTCGCCGCCCTTGAACTGGCGGAAGAGGGTCATCGGCTCCTCGCTGCCGCCGCGCTCCAGGAAGGTCTGGCGGAAGGACTTCGCCACCTCGGGGTTGTACAGGCCGTGGGCCTGGAAGTACTCGAACGCATCGGTATCGAGGACCTCGGACCACAGGGAGCGGTAATACCCGGCGCTGTAGCCGCGGGTGAAGAGGTGGTTGAAGTAGGTCGTGCGGTCGCGCGGGATGATCTCGTCGATCAGGCCCATCTCCTTGCACTTGTCGATCTCGAACTGGCGGATGGACGCCGCGTCCGTAAAGGTCGCAAGCTGCTCCGCGGTCAGTTCATGCCATTTCATGTCCAGGATGGAGGCGGCGCAGAGTTCGCCCGTCATGAATCCCTGGTTGAATTTCAGCGCATTGCCGATCTTGGCGACAAGGTCGGCCGGGATCGGTTCTCCGGTCTTCCAATTGTTGGCATAGGCGGAGAGAATCTCCGGCTGGAAGGCCCAGTGCTCGTTGAACTGGGAGAACATCTCCACGAAATCGCGGGTCACGGAGGTGCCGCTCACGTCGCGGTAACGGCATTTCGTCAGGAAGCCGTGGAGGGCGTGGCCGAACTCATGGAAGCAGGTCTGGACCTGGTCGATGGTCAGCATGGACGGAGTGTCCGCGGTGGCCGGCGGGAAGTTGCACACGTTGACGATGACCGGACGGACATCCTTGCCGGCGGCATCGATGTACTGGTCGCGGAAATTGTTCATCCACGCGCCGCCGCGCTTGGTGTCGCGGGTGAAGGAATCGGCATAGAAGATGCCCAGCAGCGAACCGTCGGCATCGGTCAACTTATAGGCCTTGACATCCGGATGGTAGACTTCCACCTCCGGGGCGGGCTCGACCGTGATGCCGTAGATCTTGTTGGCGGCGAAGAAGACGCCCTTGCGGACGGAGTCGATCTGGAAATAGGGCTTGGTCTGCTCCTCATCCAGATCATACTTGCGGCTGCGGACCTTCTCGGCATAGTAGAACCAGTCCCAAGGCTGGATCTTGGAGCCGGCCGGCAACACGCCCGCCTTGATGTCCTCGTCCATCACCTTCTGCATGTCGGCGATCTCCTCCTTGGCCTTCTTCATGGAAGAGGCCATGATCTCGGCGAGGAAGTTATCGACCGTGACCGGGTCGCCGGCCATCTTGTCGGCCAACAGGTACTCGGCGGAAGTCTTGTAGCCCAGGAGATTGGCCTGCTCGGTGCGGAGTTTCATGATCTCCAGGACGATGGCGTTGTTGTCGTTGTCCCCGCCGTTGTTGCCGCGGTTGGAATAGGCCTTGAAGGCCTCTTCACGCTTGGCGCGGTCGGCGCAGGAGGTCATGAAATCGGAATACTGGGACACCGTCACGCCGATCTTGTCCTTGAAGGCATTGTTCTCGGCCAGGAGGTTGTTGCCGAATTTCTGGCTGAGGGTCGCGAGCCGGCCGTTGATCTCCTTGAAACGGGCCTGGCCTGCGGCATCGAGGTCGACACCGTTGCGGACGAAGCGGCGATAGAGTTTCTGGGTCACCATCTGCTGCTCCCGGTCGAGGGAGGCCCTGTTTTCATAGACGGCCTTGACACGGGCGAAGAAGTCGGCGTTCATGAAGATCTCGTCTTCGGCAGCCGTCATGATCGGGGTCACTTCGTCGACCAGGGCCTGGATGGCCGGGGTCGCGTCGGATTCGGAAATATTGTAGAACACGCCGGTCACCTTGGCGAGCAGACCGCCGGACAGTTCATAGGCGGCGATGGTGTTCTCGAAGGTCGGGGCGTCCGGGCAATCGATGATGGCCTGGATTTCGGCTTTCTGCTGTTCGATGCCTTTCTGGATGGCAGGGAGATAGTCAGCCTCGGTGATCTGGCTGAAGGGGGCGGTGCCATAGGGCGTATTCCATTCCTGAAGGAAGGGATTCTGCCGCTGGCTGCATGCGGTCATCATGAGGATGGAGGCAAATAATAGTACTGTTCTTTTCATGATTGGTTTATAAGGAAGGAGGCCGGGCGGACCCGGCCTCCTTCGGTTTATTGCTGGATGACGATACTGTCTTCGTCAATCAAGGTAAACTGGATGGAGCCCTGGTAGTTGGTCAGGATGCCGGTCACGCTGATCGGACACTGTCCGGAAAGGATTTTCGGATCGAGCTCTTTATCCGCGAAGCGGGCATAGCCGCTGGTACGGATCTGGACATCGGTCTGTCCCATCTTGAAGTACTGGCTCACGGCATAGGCGCCGGCATTCTTGAGCAGCAGGGCCTTGACCTCCGGATCGGACACCGGTTTGGAGTTGTCGCCCAGGGTGGCGGCGTCGAAATCGCCGGCCTCCAGGTGGGCGGTCATGCGTTCCTTGGTCAGGCCCCAGGTCTTGACGTTCCAGTCCTTGTCGGAGAGGAAGACGCGGTTCTCGGAATGGTCCTTGTCGTGGGCCTTGTTCGGGTCCGGATACAGCAGGCAGAAAATCTCGTTTCCGTATTTCAGTCCCTCCAGTCTTACCAGACGGCCGAAATCCGGGCCCTGCTGGGCCAGCGGACGGGTCGCCAGGTTGGCCTTGAGGTCATCCTCCGTCAATACCTTCGGCTCGACGGGGGTACCCATCCTGTCCTTGAAGATATGGGTATTGATGATGTAGTCGACCTCGATGTAGCTGGTCTCGTACTTGTCGGAGTTGTCCCCGTCGGCATCCGTGTCGGCCGCATCCTCGCCCAGGGCGTTCTGGTTGCGCCGCCAGCCCAGCTGGAGCATGCCTTCATAGTCACCGAGGGTCAGGCCGGACGGCTTGACATAGACCCAGCGGCCCACCTGGTAGTCGTTGTAGATACCGTTCTTGCCGAGTTTGATCTCGATGGCGCCGGTCTCGTCCTGGATGTACAGGCTCTTGTAGATGTTGCCGGAACGGTCCTCGGAAACCACCTGGCCGCCGATGACCATGTTGTCGTCTTCCAGCTTGACCGGCTGGCCGGCGGTCGTATACAGGGCCTTGAGCTGGGCGATGGTCGTATTCGGGGTCATCGTCACGCCCTCGTCCACATAGACGTCGTCATATTTCACATTCACGACCGGATCCCATTCCTCGCAGGAAGCGAGCAGCACCGCCGCGGCGGCGAAAATCATTGCAAATCTTTTCATGGTCCTAGAATCTGAAATAAATGTTCAACATGTAATTGAAACCGCTCATGTAGAAATACTTCGGATCAAAGCGGAAGTAGCGCTCCTTGCTCTTGGTATTGCTGATGAGGCGGGTGTTCTCATAACCGCCGGTCCTGATGTCGCGGTTGTTCAGCAGGTTCTTCAGGTTCAGGGAGAAGCCCAGCTGGTATTTACGCTGGATGTACCAGGACTTGCCGATCGAGGCGTTCATCACGAAGGCCGGGTCGAACTTCTCCTGGGCCGTCATGTACTCGACCTCCTCCATGGTCACGATGCCGTCGTTGCCGGCGGTCGCCATGTCGGTACGGTAGACCGGGTTCATGTCCAGGTAGGCCTTGTCGAAGTACTGCGCGGCCAGGTCGATGAACCAGTAGTTGTGGTTCCAGCTCAGGCCGAGGCTGGAGGCCAGCTGCGGGGTACTCGGGACATAGTGGCGGACCGTCTCGCCGTCAGCCGTCGGATGGCTCTTCCAGTACGGGATCTTGACCCCGTAGGTGTCGGCGACGACGGAGGCGTTGTTGTCGATGGTCTGGTACATGACCGGGTTGGAGGTATAGACATAGTTGCCATAGCTCAGGACGCCTTCGACGGACAGGTCCGGAATCGGGGTCGGGACCTGGAAACCGAGTTCCATGCCGATGTGGCGCTGGTCGATGCCGGTCATCGCGAAGTTCGTGAAGGAGTGCTGGGAATCATCGTAGAAGCTCATCACGTCGGACTGGTCCTTGATATAGGTCCAGAAACCGGTCAGGCGAAGGTTGTAGCCGTTGTTGGAGAACTGGTAGTTCAGGTCCGTCGTAAAGGTCTGGACGTTCTTGACGTCCGGGATGACGGTGTTGCGGGTCCTCGGCGACATGAAGGTCTGGTTGAAGGTGGGGGCGTCGCTGAAGTAGCCGGCATTGAAGTAGATGCGGTGGCCGCCGCGGATGACGTAGGCCAGGTTGCCCTTGACCGCACCCGTGATGAAATCCTGCACGGCAGACTTGCCGTAGGAAGTCACCGGCTTACCGTCGCTGTCGTAGTTGGTGACCGGCACGCCGTCCACCAGGAAGGCGGAACCGTCATCGTTCAGGCCCGGGAAGAGGCCCTTGCGGACCAGGCCCTCGCGCCAGAAGGCGGTGTAGCCCAGGCGGCCGCCGATGGCAGCCTCGAAGCCCCTGGCCTCCGCGCGGGCGGAGAACCAGGCCTCAGTCTTGCGGACCTGCGCATAGTAGTCATAACCATACTTGTCGCCGGAGCGGACCTTGCGGGCCTCGCCGTGCTCCATCCAGTAACCCAGGTCGTTCTGGGTCATGTACGGATTGGCGGAGAAGTCGCGGTCGGCGAAGGAGTCGACGTCCAGGAAGTAGTCACCGCCCAGCAGGTCGTACAGGACCTTGAAGTGCTCGGTGCGGTTGAACTTGGCGTTCCAGCCGCCGGTCAGGATGATGTCCCGGTCCGGGCGCCACTTGAAGCTGGCGGCGAGGTTGAGGTCGCGCTGGTCGGCGCGGCGCTCCTCGACCGCATACTTGGAGCGGCGCTGTCCGTCGATGATGTTCAGCTTGTTGACGTTGTACATGCGGTCCCAGTTGACGTGCACCACGCTCGGATCCTGGCTCTCCCAGGCGTCGCGCGCCCACATCGACTTGGACATGTTCAGGCGGTTGTACTCCTCGTCATCGTTCCAGAAGTAGCTCGGCAGGTTGCGGTAGTAGTCCGGACGCGGGTCCGGGGCGTCGTACCAGTCGAGGGCCGTCGCACCGTTCTTGCCGAAACGGTAGAGGACGGTGGCGGAGCCGCTGAACTTGTAGGACGGCGTGAAGTCGTACTTCAGGATGGCGATCGGCTCGTGGGTGATCGCCAGGCGGGAGTTGCGCATCTTGCCGTTCTGGTAACCCCAGTTGCTGTTGTACATGTTGTCCCCCATCAGGTCGTAGACCTCCTGGGTCGAGGAGTTCTGCTTGCCGCGGTTGCCCGGGGTCGCCATGAACACCAGACCCAGCCGGTGCACGTCGTCGAACTGTTTCTCGACGGCGGCATAGTAGCCGAAGGAGCGGTAGTACTGGCCCTGCACCCAGTCGTTGCCGCCCAGACGGGCGGAGGCGCTGATGGCGTAGGCCCAGCCGTTGTCCAGTTGGCCGGAGGAATAGGTCATCATCAGGCGGAGACGGTACAGGGCGCTGTTGGTCAGGATGCTTCCGCGCCAGCCCTTGCGGACGGACGAGGCGTTGACCGGGATGTTGGTCAGGCCGTTGTAGCCGCCGATGCCCCAATCCGCGATCTCGGCGCCGTTCACCGTGTTCTTCGTGCGGGTCGCCTCGTTGAGGCCGCTCCACAGGGAGAACGGGGAATAGCCCGTGATGGCGTCGTTCATCCGCACGCCGGCCAGGTAGACGTCCTGGCTCTCCGAAGAATAACCGCGGAGACGGAAACGGATGTCGCTGAAATTGAAGCCGGCGATCTCGTTGAACACATCGTTCTGGCCGAACAGGACGGTCGGGTTGTCGCTGTAGCCGCTGTCATCCAGGTCGAACTCGACGAGGTTCTCGACATCCACCTCGTTGACCACCTGGGACGGCGTCAGGGACAGGTTGAACATGTTCTTGACATAGCCGTCGTTGACCGTCACGTTGACCCGGGTCTCGATGAAATCCGGTGCCGTGATGACCAGGTCATACATGCCGTCCGCCAGGTCCGGGATCAGGAAGTTACCCGAGGCGTCCGACGTGGCCGTCGCAATCTCCTCCAACCCCTGCATGAGGACCAGGGTGGCCTCTGCGACCGGCTGCCGGTCGGTACGGTTGATCACCGTACCCTTGACGCCGCCCGTATACGTCTGGGCGGCAAGGCCCAGGGTGCACAGGATGGCCGCAAATGCCAGGATAAGTTTCTTTGTCATATCGTATCTCATTTATTTTCCGTCTATTTGTTGCTGACGATGATGTAGGTCGGATAGTGGTCGGAATAGCCGCCGACGAAGGCACCGTTGGAATAGGTGCGGAACGGCTGGCCGGCATACTGCCCGTCCTGCTGGGTCATGAACGGCTGGTGGAACACGCGGCCGTAATACTTCTTCTTGACGATCGGCTGGATCTGCAGGGTCCCCTTCGGCGCGTGGGCCAGGTTGTAGTTGCAGACCAGAATATCATAGATATTGCCGCCGCCCCGGTAGAACAGGGAGCTGTACCCGGCCTTGAGCATGGACAGGAACGGGGAGAAGAAATCCTCCGGTCCGACCTCCTCGATCTTCTCGCGGCCACGCATCTGCACGGCCATGCTGTCGTCGGTCGGATTGTCGTTCATATCCCCCATCGCCACGATCTTGATGCCCGGATAGGCGGCCATCAGTTCGCGGCTGGTCTGGTACATGATCTCGCCGCCGCGGCTGCGCAGGGCGCTGCTCTTGTCGCCCAGGCGGGACGGGAGGTGCGCCACGAAGAAGGCGAACATCTCGTCGCCGAGCATGCCGCGGACCATCAGGATGTCACGGGTGCGGAAATCGGCCTTTTCCTCCTCGCTCATGCCGAAGTCCAGGTCGCTGTTGAAGTCGAACGGGATGGACCGGCTCTCCAGGAGCGTGAAGAGCTCCGGCCGGTAGAACAGGGCCACGTCGACGCCGCGGCGGTCCGGACCGTCATAGTGGACGATCTGGTAGTTGGCCTCGGCGATCTCCGGCTGGGAGACCAGGTCTTCGAGGACATGGCGGTTTTCGATCTCGCTGACACCCAGGATGGCATGCCAGGCCTTGTTCTCTTCCTTCATGGCCCGGATGACCGTCGCCATGTTCTTGAGCTTCTTGGCATACTTGGCTTCCGTCCACTGGTTGGCGCCGTCGGGGAGGTACTCGTAGTCGTTCTTCCCTTCGTCGTGGTAGGTGTCGAAGAGGTTCTCAAGGTTGTAGAACCCGATCACGTAGCTCTTCTTGCCGCCGGCGGCCGAAAGGGTCAGCGGGGCGGCCATCAGCAGGGCCAGTAAGGTATAGAGTAACTTTTTCATATCACGTAGTTTAAATCATCGTCTTGAAGATTATTTCCACCAGGAAACCATCTTGGGATCGGTCTTCTTCACGGTCGCGGCCTTGTCGGCCCCGATCTTGTCGGGCAGGTTTACGAACAGCTGGTATCCCAGCTTCTTCTCCAGCTCCTCGACGGAGATGGCCAGGGGCTTGATCTGCTCCTTTCCAAGTTTGTTTTTCCCGGAGACGCTGTATTCGGAATGCCCGAACCAGAAGGCGCAGGCGGACCAGCCGTCCGTCGCATCGAAGTTATGATAGGAAGACCTTTCATGGACCAGCAGGGCCTTGAAGTAGGCCGTCGGGACGGCGACTGCCTTCCAGTCATTGTCGTACACGATGCTGTGACCCGAACCGGCCACGGCACCCGTACAGACATACAGGGTGTCCGTCGCGGCTTTGTCGGCCCATTCCCGGACCAATGCTTCCAGGTTCGCCCAAGTGCCGCCGTTGAAGTCAAAATCCTGCGGGGTCATGTTCGTACCGTAGTAAGTCTGTGCATTGGCGCTGTAATTCGCCTGCCGGTCGGCCGATGGAATCTGATGCCCACGGGAATACCCTGCTCCGGACCCGTTGGGCAGCCGGTATGCCCGGCTCTCGACGACCTGCTGCTTCTCGCGCGGAATCAGCGGGTCAACACCCCAGGCTTCCGTACGGCCGGTACCGCTGCCTTTGATATTGCTGTTCAGCGGATAGGCCACCCAGCTGGAAATCAGGTTCGAATAGTCCCAGTAGAAGGAATAGTTCCGGATTTTCTTGCTGCCCACGGTCATGTCGTGGTAGAAGAAATACAAGTTGTCGGTCTCCGAAGTCTGCGGCAGTTCCATCCACTTGACCTTGGCGATTTTCTGCCCCTTGACCTCGACCAGGCCCTTCTGCGTCAGGACCACCTTGGCGGTCTGCGAGCCGGCTGTCAGGGTCAGGGTCGCCGTGCGCGCCTCTTCCACCGGATTGATCGTATAGTAATACACGATCGTGGCGTCGCCCGAGCCGGAAACGGAAGATTTCGCGGTCTCGCGGGACTCTCCGGTCTTCAGCGGACAGAGCGTCAGCCAGTCCGCGCTGGAGGTCACCGTCCAGGAGCCTTTGGCCGACACCGTGGCGGAGTTCGTACCGAATTCCGAGGTCACGGGGTTGGCCTTCAGGGTCAGGGTCGCCGGGGCGACCGGGTCCTCCGATCCGCCTTTGTCGCCGCCGCAGGACACGGCCCCCGCCAGCAGCGCTCCGAGGAGCACTGCCGGAAGGATCCGCCGTATGAACTTGTCAGTCTTCAAGACTAAGTGGTTTTATTCGAAGGTCAGGGAAATCGATTTGACCCGGACCTGGCCGTTATTGGCTTGGAGAACGATTTTCTCCGCACTGCCGGACCAGGTGACGGTCAACGCCGTTTCATTGGCCGTGGCAGAGGCACCACCCTCCAGACCAGCCATGTCCCAGCAATATTTCGAAGTTCCGGCATTCGGCTCCGTTGTCAAGACCATTTCCTTGATCTTTTTCCCGGTCGGGGCCGTAACAGACAATACGGAATTCTTATAGACACGAATGTGCTTGTCGTTTGGTGCAACGGCCGTGCTGGTGCTGGTATGCTTGTAATAACCGACTTTGACGCCCTGCGTCGTGGAGGAGAAACCGGCGCCATAGGTGCCGTCGGTCTCCGCCGACCAGGTCTGGGCAGATGCGTTTGTTTCGAAGGAAACCGAACTGCCGGTCGGCGTGTCGCCGCCGCCACCCGGCGTCGTCGAGCCGTTCAGGGAATACAAGTAGGCTTTGCCGGAAACCGTCTCCGGCGTATTGCCCTTGTAATTCATCAACTTACCATAGATTACGACCTCGTCGCCGACCTTGATGTCGGTCTGGCCTTCTTCGAATTTCTTGTTCTCCAGATAGAGGATGCGGAAAGCATAGAACTCGTCCGTCTCGGTACCATCCGCGGAAATGTAGAACGACGCGTTGCCGTACGTTCCACCCTCGGTATAGGTTCCGCCGCTGGCAATCCGGGAAATCTTGCCCTTTACATAGACATCCTCCGTGGACTGATAATCCGTATTGCTTGTCCAGGTCAGGTCCTTGACGGCATCGATCGCTCCCTTCGGTGTGTACGGATCAGCCTGCGTGCCGCTGCCGTTGCCGCCCGGGGTCGGGTCGCCGCCGTCCACCTTCTCGATGAACCAGGCGTACATCACCTCGATCTTGTCGCCGAAGGAGCCGCGGTAACCGCGGATCTTGATCTTGTCACCTTCCTTCAATCCAAGGTCGGGATAACTCTTGTCGTTCTGTGTGCCATATCCCAGTTCCGTCTTGGTCAGACCATAGACATAGACCGTTCCGGTCGCATCCGTCAGGTCGAAGTTGCCGTACGTCGTGTTGATAGAGCCGCCGATCGTACCGACCAACTCGTAGACTTGGGTCTGGGACTCTGCTGCAGCATTGAACTCGGCCACTGTCACGGACTTCACGTCACCCGGGGTCGGAGGTTCCGGAGTGTCACCGCCGGTATTGCCGTTCAGGGAATACAGGTAGGCTTTGTTCGCCTCCGTTTCCGGAGTATTGCCCCTGTAATTCATCAACTTACCATAGATGATAACTTCGTCACCGACCTTGACATCCGGACCAAGGGAAGACGTCCACTTCTTGTTTCCCAGATAGTAGGTCTGGTAAACCTGGAACGACTTCGTGTTCTCCGTCCCGTCCTCAGAAATGAAGAAGCTTGCATTACCGTAGGTTCCGCTGGCCTCGAAAGTCGTAGAAATGGTGGTAATGATACCCTTGATGTAATACGGACCGGCTTCCTCGTCGGCCGCCAGGGCGCTGGCCGCAGCCGCGGCACCGGCCGGGGTGAACGGATCCTCGAGGGTACCCGTGCCTTCGGTCTTCTCGCCGAGCGGGCCGTCCTGGTGGACCAGGATGGTCTTGTAGTCATAGCCGATGTCCACACGGACGGAACCCGTCCGGTTGTAGCCTTCGTTCTCCAGGACCGAGATGGTCAGGACGGCGTTTTCGTAGCCGACGCCGCTCTTCGGGGAGACATCGATCCAGTCGACGGTCGCGACGGCTTTCCAGTCGCGGGTCGTGTTGACGGTCACGGTGTTGGTACCGATGCCGGCATCGAAGCTCAACTGGGTCGTTCCGACCTTGACCTCGGGCAGCCCGAGATCCTGCTCCTCTTCCCGGCAGCCGGTCGCGGCGAGCGCAGCCACCGCCAGGAGGGACATGATGAGATTTCTGATTTTCATTTTTATCCGTAATTATTGATTTTCAACTTTTTCGTAGAGTCTCGGGAGGACACCGCTGTCCTGGTCGGAGGGATAGCAGCCATAGGAGTTGTAGTTCTGGCTGTACTGCATCCATTTGTTCATGCCGACATTGGTAATCGTTGCATACCCGTCCGCGTCGAATTCCACCTTCCACACGCCGGCCGCATCCGCCGGAATTTCAGCGGCGACATTGAAGCTGTTGTATGTTCCGGTCTGGTAAACAAAACGGTTGTCCGGCTGAACGATGTTCCATCCGCCGTCAACGGCCACGAAGGTAAATTCGTAGTCGGCACTGGCCATGGCAATCTTTTCCGCATCGCCCATGATCTCCGTCGTCACCTGGATGTAACCGTAATTCGACGTGATCGGCGAAGCGACCGTCAGGTCGCCATCCTTGTTCGGAGCCACCAGCAGGTAGACCCCGCCGTCCCTGACCTCGGTCACCGGCAGGTAGACGTTGCCCTTCATCGGGTCGCCGGCCTGCTTGACCAGGAAGGAAGAGGCGCCGCTGGCGCACTCGACGGAAACCGTCGCCTGCCGGTCGGCATTCATCTCACCGTTCGTATAGTTGTCAGCGATATTGAACAGGATGGTTCCGTCGCCACGGCCATAACGCGGGCTGGCGGAGATCCAGTCGGGGGTCACCACGACCCAGTCGCCGTCGGAGATGACCTCCACGGCCAGGGTCGGGACATTCTCGGCCTCCACCACGAGTTCCTCCGTCTGGGAGATGATGACGCGGGAAGCCAGGTTGATTTCTTTTTCCTTGCACGCGGCCACTGCGAGCAGGGCCATCAAAGCGATATAGATCTTTTTCATACGTTCGCAGGGATTAGAAGGTGAAACGCACGCCGACCTGCATCCGCCAGCGGGAGTTGAAGTCCGCCACGTTGACGGTCTGCGGATCGTAATGGTAGGTCGGGGTCATGTTGCCCGCGGCATCCAGGCTGGCGGAAGTCACCGTCAGAATCTGGCGGGACGTGACGTTGCTGTAGTAAATGCCCCAGGCCCGGTTGACCAGGTTGCCCACGTTCAGGATGTCGAAGGTCAGCTGGACCTTGCGGCCGTGCTGGCGGTCGTACAGGAAATCCTGGGCGAACTGGAAGTCGAAATGGTGCTCGAACGGAGCCTCCGCGGCGAAACGCTCGGACCACCGGCCCCGGTGGGAGGACAGGTAGCTGTCATTCCGGATGTAGCGCTCGAACGCGGCGGCATCGCCCGGGGTGGACCAGTTCATCTGGCCGATCTCGGCCTGGGTCGGGATGTACAGCAGGGAGTTGCCGGTACGGCCGTCGTTGTTGAAATCGACGGCACTTTCATTCATCGTGTAGGAGAAGCGCTGGCCGCTGCCTCCCTCATAGGAGAGGGTGAAGGATGACTGCAGGCGGCCGCGGAGGTATTTCGGCGTACGGTAGGAGGCGACGCCGATCAGTTTATGCGTCTTGTCAAAGAGGGAATGACCCAGTTCCATACCGTTGGTATCGACGGAAGGATTGCCCTGCCAGTTGGAATTCGCAATCGAAGAGGTGCCGTCGTTGACGGAATAGGCATGGCCGAAGGTATAGGCCGCCATCAGGTCGAGACCGAAGTCGAAATGCTTCTGGATCTGACCGCTGAAGGAATAGGTGTAGCCCTTGTTGGTGTTCAGCAGGGCGATGACCGCGTTGTAAGGGATGTCCTCCGTACTGTAGTAGGGAGCGACGCTGTTCTCACGGGCGTTTGCGGCATCCACGCCATAGACCACGCCTTTCTGCTGGAGGGCCAGGTTCTTGAAGAACACGTTGTTGAGCGTCTTGGAGAAGAGCCCGTCGAAGGTGAACTTCCAGCCACCGGCGAAGGTCTGCTCGAAACCAAGGTTGGCACGGAAGACCTGCGGATACTTGAAGTTGCGGTTCAGGGTATTGATCGTGGCCTGGCCGCCCTGTTCCTCGGCGAGACCGGCCTTGACGATTTCATTATACGGATCGCTGGTGAACGGGAACTTGCCGTATGCCGGCTGATTGACCCGCACGTACTTGGTCTCCATGCCGGTGTTGTTGTAGGCATTGGAGATCCACACGAACGGGATACGGCCGGTGAAGAGGCCGGCGCCGCCGCGCAGCAGGGTCGCATGGCTGTCGTTGAGGAACCAGCGGAAGCCCACACGCGGGGACCAGAGAGGGACGACTCTCGGAACGACACCGACTTTTTCGCCGGATGCTGCGGAAATGGGACCCTTGTTGAATTCCGGGTTCTCGGTAGGATTGTTCAGCAGGACCGGGATGTCGACGCGCAGGCCGTAGGTCAGGGTCAGGTTGGTATTGGGCTTCCACTCATCCTGGGCATAGAGACCGAACTGGGCGGCGTAGGTGGCGGCGGCCCAGTTGGTCGTGTCGTTGGAGCCGGTCACGGCCGGGTCGGAATACCGGTAATAGAACGCTGCAGGGGAATTGTGGAAATAGTCGTTCAGGGAAGCATATTCATATTCGCCGAAAGCATACTGCAGGAAGAGGTTGTCGAACTTGTAGATCTCGTTGTGGGTACCGAAGGTCAGCTCATGCTTTCCGAGGTACCAGCTGAGGTTGTCCGTGATCGTATAAGTGTCGGAATTCATGCGGTTGCCGCCGGAGGAATACTCGGTACCGATGTTGACATAGACCTTGTCCTTGATGTAGTTGTTGGCGCCCTTGTAGGGGATGTCGCGGTGGTCGCGGACGAAGACCGCGGTCGCACGGAACATGTTGGAGACCGACGGGGAAAGCCGGGAGTTGAGCTCGAGGACGAAGGTGTTGGTCTTGTTGGCCTGGAGGAAGGAAGAATTGTTGAAATAATAGGAACGATAGCTGGAGGCATAGCGGTCCTTGAAGGCGTCCATGTACTGGTAGCGGAGCATCAGCTTGTTGGCCTCGTTGATGTTCCAGTCCAGGCGGGCCAGGACGTTGTAGGAACGGATGTCGATCTGGTGCTGCTTGATGCTCTCTCCGGTGTTGCTGACCTTGTAGGTCTTCTCGTAGAAGTCGATCAGCTTCTCGGCCAGCTCGGCATTGAAGTAGTCATACCGGGACCCGTCTTCCAGCTCGACGGTCTGGGAGAGTTTCTGGTCCGTGTTCTCGTAGGAACCGTTGGCCGGGGTGTAGATGTTCGGACGGGAGTTTTTGTAATATTCACCGCTCAGGAAGAGGAACAGCTTGTTCTTGACGATCGGGCCGCCGACGGTGAAACCGAAGGTCTCGGAGAACTGCTTCTCATACTTGGTGCGCTTGCCGTCGCTGTTGAAGTACTTGACCTGCTCCTTGTTGCCCGGGGTCGTACCGATCAGTTCCTGGTTGGTGTAGTAGGTGTAGGCCGAGCCCTTGATGGTGTTGGTACCGGACTTGGTGATTGCGTTGATGGCGCCGCCGGTGAAACCGGACTGGCGCACGTCGAACGGCGCCACGACGACCTGGATCTCCTCGATGGCGTCCAGGGCGACCGGGTTGGCGTCGGTCTGGCCGCCGTTGGTACCGGAGGAGGACAGGCCGAAGGTATCATTGGCCACGGCACCGTCGATCTGGAAGGAATTGTAGCGGTTGTTGGCGCCGGAGAAGGAGATGCCGCCGCCCTTGTTCACGGTGGCCTGCGGGGTGTACTTGACCACGTCATAGACGCTTCGGTCGATTGACGGCATCGTTTCGACCATCCGCTGGCTGAAGGAAGAGCCGGCGCCGGTGATGCTGGCGTTGAAGGACTTCTCCGCCACGACGGTCACGGCATCCAGCTCGTTGGTGGATTTGAGCTCGGCGTTGAGTTCGTACGGCTCGCCGAGTTTCAGGGTGATGTCCTCGTAGCGGAGCGTGCCCATGCCGAGGAAGGAGACTTCCACGGTGTAGGGACCGCCGGTACGCATACCCTGGATGGTATAGCGGCCGTCATTGTTGGTGATGGCGGCATACTGGGTGCCGGAAGGGGTGTGCACGGCGATGACGGCGGCACCGGCCAACGGCTCACCGCCGTCCTCCGTGATGCGACCGCCAAGGGAGGAGGTAGTCACTTGCGCGAGGGCCGTCATCGTGACGAGCATCGCGGCAAAGACTGCCAAACCTTTCTTAATCAGTTGATACATAATATTTTGGTTGTTTTTGTCCAAAAACAGGAATAGTAATTGACAAATATAGCCAAAATATTTGGAATTTAAAACGGTTTGAATCGTCGGAAATGCGGCCGAATGGGAATAAAAAAGTCCGGCCGCTTACACGGCCGGACATATCATATAGGATATTAGACTCTTAGAAGAAGAGACGGGCGCTCAACAGGGCCTGCCAGGTGTTGGCAATGTTCTTATAGGTAACTTCCTTCGGAGCGGTGAAACTGTAGGTACCGTTGGAGATCTCGAGGATGTTCTCGGAACTGTACTGCTTGGCCAGACCCCAGTTGGAGTTGATCAGGTTACCGACATTGAGGATGTCCGCACCGATCTGCAGGGTGGTCGGACGACCGGCGATGTTGACGATGAAGTCCTGGGCGACCTTCAGGTTGAAGCGGTGCAGCCACGGGGCCACCTTGGCACCACGCACACTGTACTCGCCGCGATGGCTGCTGAGATACTTGTCGCTTTCGATGAAGGACTTAAACTCAGCCTTGTTCTCTTCTGTGGTGAAGACCATGTCCTTGAGGTCCTCGTCCGTCGGGATGTAGATCAGGTTGAGGGAACCACCTTCACCCGTGACCGGGTTGACGTAGTTGCCGCTGCGGGTACCGATGACGAAGGAACGACGGGTATAGGAGTTGCCGCCGACATAGCACTGGTTGTAGCCTTCATAGAAGAGGCCGAACGTCGTGGCAAGGTGACGGCCTTCCTGGAGACGGTAGCTGACATTGGCGATCACGCGGTTCGGGGAGACGTAGGCAGAGTGGCCGAGTTCCGGATAGTTGGAACCGTTGACAGAGTAGTTGCCACCGGCGAAGAGGGAGGAAACCTGGTCGCCCCAGCCTTCCTGGATACCCTTGGAACCGCTGCGGGTGTAGGCCGCCATGAGATCCAGGCCGAAGCCGAAGGTCTTCTGCAGCTGGGCGGTCAGGGACCAGTAGCTGCCGTGCTTGTCGGAGTTGGTCAGGTAGTAAGGGGCAACGGTGGTGCCGGCGGAGGACTTGATGCCTTCGGAAGCCCACTTGGCGCGGATGTTCGGCTCGCCGCCGAGTGCCTCGGCCTTGACCTCCTTGTAACCCAGACGGGAAGCATAGACCGACGTCAGGTCGTAGTTGTAGATGCCTTCGAAGGAGCCCTTGATGCCCCAAGGCAGCTGGACGTCAGCCGCGAGGGAAGCTTTCCAGGTAGAAGGCATGCGGAGTTTGTGATCCATGATGGTCGCACCACCCGGGGCCGCCAGGTCCTGGGCCTTGAAGGTGCCGCCGTAGATGTCCTTCAGGATATCGTTGACATTGTCATGGAAGTTCGGGGTGTTCGGGTTGCTTCCGTCGGTGTCGATGAACTGGGCCTGCAGGTTGTTGGAATTGCCGACTGCGGAAACGATCCAGACGAACGGGATACGGCCGGTGTAGATACCGGTGCCACCGCGCAGGATCAGGTTGCGGTTCTTCAGGACGTCCCAGTTGAAACCGAGGCGCGGGGAGACGTTCGGACGGGCCAGCGGCATGTCAGCCGTACTGGTGCCGGTCAGGGAGTTGCCGCGGGCGGCGAGCTGGAGGTACTCCTTGTTCTCGTTGTTCGCGATGGTCGGATAGACCGGGAGTTCGAAGCGGATGCCGGCGGTCAGCTTGAAGTAATCGCTGAACGTGACCTCATCCTGGGCATACCAGGAATACTGCATGTACTCGAAGGACGGATAGACCTGGGCGAGGTCGTCGCGGTTGGAGTGGGTGATGGCGAAGGCGACCGGCTTGCCGGCGGCCTTGAAGCTCTCCCAGCTGTCATAGACATAGTAGCCGAGGCCACCCTGCATGAAGCCGTTCTTGGTGTTGTTGTATTCGTACTGGAGGCCGATGACCCAGTTGTGGATGCCGTTGGCCCAGGTCAGTTCGTCGGTAGCGACGATGGTCTGGACATCGCGGAGGTTGCCATAGGTGAACGGATCCGGACCGAAGGAGGTCAGGACGGCACGCTGGTCCTTGCCGTTCTTGTCAACGTAGTTCTCGAGGATATCGACGGTCGGGAAGTTGGCACCCACGAAGGAACGGGGCTCGTTCTGGTGGGACCAGGTAACGCGGAACATGTTGTCGGCACGGCCGATGCGGGAATTGAGCTCGGCGGCGACGGAGGTGAAGTTCTGCTCCTGGAAGTAGCGGTTGGACTCGAAGTACATCGCATAGTCCGAAGTACGGCCGTAGGTGTTGCGGTCATACGGGTTCGGGTTGATCGGGTTGACCGAGTTGGAAGGGTTGTTCGAGTTGCTGGTGTGGGTGTGGCTGAAACGGACGTTCAGCTTGTTGGCGTCGTTGATGATCCAGTCGAGACGGGCCATCATCTTGTAGTCCGGGGTGGAGAAGGAATAGCCCTGATAGCGGCCCGGGTCATAACCATAGGTGCTGGAAAGGTATTCCTTGACTTCTTTCATGAAGGATTCGGTCGGACGGACGGTCGTGCCGCCGGCAGCGAAGTTCGGATCGACGCGGCCGGAAGCCGTGCTGACGACCTTGCTGGAACCCGGAACGGTATCCCAGGTGTACTCACCGTTGACGAAGAAGAAAAGCTTGTTCTTGATGATCGGGCCACCCAGGGTGAAACCGACGGTGTTGTTGAGCATGTCCGTCTTGGTAAGCTCGTCTTCACCGACCTTGTAGCCACGCATGTCCTGGCTGGTGTAATAGTCGTAGACAGAAGCTTTGAACTGGTTGGTACCGCTCTTGGTGACGGCGTTGATCGCACCGCCGGTGAAGCCGGACATACGGACGTCGAACGGGGTGATATTGACGCTCATCTGCTCGATCGCATCGAGGGAGATCGGGGTGCCGCCGGCAGGCAGGTTGGAACCGATACCGAAAGCGTTGTTGAACGCGGCACCGTCGACGGTCACGTAGGAAGAACGGTAGTTACCGCCACCGATGGCCAGACCGTTGGTGGTCGCGGAGGCCTGCGGGGTCAGTTTCATGACATCGTTCATGCTGCGGCTGACGGACGGGAGGTTGTTCATCGTGCGCTGGCTGACGGACGTACCGATACCGGAGCGCTTGATGTTCATGCCGGATTCGGTGCCATCGGCGACGAAGACGGCTGCGTCAAGGTTGATGGATTCTTCCTCAAGGTCAGAATTGACAGTGACGGTCTCACCGAGAGGAGCATAGATACCCTGGTTTTCCACCTTGCGGTATCCGAGGACGTCGACGGTCACGGTGTACGGACCGCCCGGGGTAAGACCGCTGAGACGGTAGGCACCACGGCTATCCGTCACGGCATAGTAGGTAGCACCTGTCGGCTGGTAGACAGCGACAACCGGAGCGCCAATCACGGCGCCTTGGGCATCAGCCACGCGGCCGGCGATGGATGCAGTCGTCACCTGGGCATAGGCGACGACGCTCGCTACCATCGAAATGGCGGCAAGCAAAACATACTTGAAAGAATGTTTCATAGATATTAATGAATGGGTTGGTTGTATTTTCCGGCCGCAAAGATAAAATAATCCATGAGAATCGGAAAATAAAAAATCGTTTTACCTTATATTTCATCGTTTTAGCGCGAAAAAAGTTTGGAATTATCAGTTTTCTGCGTACCTTTGCCATCCCTTTTGGGAATGTGGACAGATTTGCCTGCTTGCAACCACGTAAAAAAATGCTAAAATGTTGACCCCTGGTCACGCCGAAAACTGTGACCGCTTTTCATATCAATGTTTTGTGTTTTTGTGATGGCTCCGCGTTCCCCCAAGGAGCCTTTTTTGTATGTTGATATGAACTATCTGTTTACTTCCGAATCCGTTTCCGAAGGCCATCCGGACAAAGTGGCCGACCAGATTTCCGATGCGATCCTCGACGAATTCCTCCGCCAGGATGCCCATGCCAAAGTGGCCTGCGAGACCTTCTGCACCACCGGCCTGGTCGTCGTGGGCGGCGAAGTCCGTTCCGAGCATGCATACGTCGATATCCAGAAAACCGTCCGCGGTGTCATCGACCGCATCGGTTACAACAAGGCTGAATACCGCTTTGACAGCAATTCCTGCGGCATCCTGTCCGCCATCCATGACCAGAGCCAGGACATCAACCGGGGCGTGGTCCGCGAGGAACCCGAAGCCCAGGGTGCCGGCGACCAGGGCATGATGTTCGGTTATGCCTGCCGCGACACCCGGCAGTACATGCCCCTTCCCCTCGCCCTGTCGCACCTGACGCTCAAGACCCTGGCCGACCTGCGGCGGGAAGCCGTCCTCATGCCCTACCTCCGTCCGGACGCCAAGGCCCAGTATACCATTGAATATGACAGTGCCAACCACCGTCCGGTCCGGGTCCACACCATCGTCGTCTCGACCCAGCACGATGAGTTCGATACCGAGCAGGCCATGCACGACCGCATCGAGGCGGATGTCCGCAACATCCTTATCCCCCGTGTGCTCTCCCAACTCCCGGCAGAAACCGCCTACCTCTTCGACGGTTCCTTCGTGCTCCATGTCAACCCGACCGGCAAGTTCGTCATCGGCGGTCCCCACGGGGACACCGGCCTGACCGGCCGCAAGATCATCGTCGACACCTACGGCGGCAAGGGCGCCCACGGCGGCGGCGCCTTCTCCGGGAAGGACCCGTCCAAGGTGGACCGCAGCGCAGCCTATGCGGCCCGGTACATCGCCAAGAACATGGTCGCCGCCGGCGTCGCGGACGAGATGCTCGTCCAGGTCTCCTATGCCATCGGCGTCGCCCGCCCGGTCAGCATCTTCGTCGACACCTACGGCACCGGCGTCCGTCCGGACAGCCAGATCGCAGAGGCGGTCGGCCGCCTGTTCGACCTGCGTCCGGCTGCCATCATCCGCAAGTTCGGACTGCGGAATCCGATCTACGAGCCCACCGCTTCCTACGGCCACATGGGCCGCGAACCCTATGTCCGCCGCCTCAAGCTCATCCGGGACGGGGCCGAGGTCGAACGCGACGTGCAGTTCTTCGGCTGGGAACGGCTCGACGCCGTCAGCCGGATCCGGGACGAATTCTTCAAGGAATTTCCTGACAAATAAAGATTCCGGGGTCAGGGATTGACCCAGTGGATGCGGATGCCTTTGCGTTCCATCCCGCGGAACCAGGTCATCTGGCGCTTGGCAAACTGATGGATGGCGTTGCCCAGGAGGATGCGCATCTCCTCCTCATTCAGGATGCCGAGGACATGCTGGGTGACATATTTGTATTCCAGCCCGTAGTACATCAGGTCTTCCGCCGCAACACCTTCCGCCAGCAGGCGGCGGACCTCGTCCGCCAGGCCCGCTGCCAGGCGCTCGTCCAGCCGCCGGTCGATCCGGGCGACCCGCTGCTCGCGGGAGACCAGCGTCCCGATGTAAAAGACCTTTTTCGGCAGGAAATGGCTGCGGACGACCGGATGCTCCTGTTCATACAGGGCGACTTCCAGGGCGCGGATGGTACGCCGGCGGGATTCCAGGACGGAAGCCTCGGTCTCAGGCCGCAGGGCCAGGAGGCGGGCATGCAGGTCCGCCGTGGTCTCCTGTTCCAGTTCCGCCCGGAGCGCCGCATCCGGCGGGACCTGGGGCAGCGGATAGCCGCAGGTGGCCGCTTCGATGTAGAGGCCGGAGCCGCCGCAGAGGATCGGGAGGCATCCCCGGTCCCGCACATCCCGGAACGCCCGCTCGAAATCCTGCTGGAACTGATAAATGTCATACCGGGTACCGGCATCCGCGATGTCGATCAGGTGATAGGGGATCTCCCCGTATTCGTCCAGGTCCTTGCCGGTTCCGAGGTCCATCCCCCGGTAGACCTGACGGGAGTCGCCTGAAAGGATTTCCGCGACGGGCCGGCCGGCAAGCCGGTTGAAGGCGCGGGCCAGTTCCACGGCATAGCGGGTCTTGCCGGAGGCCGTGGGGCCCAGCACGCAGACAAGGTCGGTCTCCCCCGATGCGCAGGCGGCGAAAAGGGCGGGGATATCCAGGATCTCCGGTTCGGGCAGTTCCGCCATCGGCGGGACTCCGGGCCGGTCGGGAAGCAGTTCAGTCCGGTTCATGGCAGGCGATTCCGGCGGTTTGACCGGCATCGTTGTGACAAAGTTAAGGATTTTCCGTATATTTGCATCCCTTTCCGTCAGACAGAAAGGAAGAAAGGACATGCCGAAAGCGAAAAGCAAAGTACAGATCACCAACCGCAGGGCCTCGTTCGATTACGAGTTCCTCGAGACGTTCACGGCGGGCATCCAGCTCGTCGGGACCGAGATCAAGTCCATCCGGGCGGGCAAGGCCTCGCTGGTGGACGCCTTCTGCTATTTCGACCAGCACGGCCAGCTCTATGTCAAAGGGATGAACATCGCCCAGTATTTCTGGGGTTCCTGGGGCCAGCACGAACCCGTCCGGGACCGCAAACTCTTGCTGACCAA
>JAFUUB010000048.1 GCA_017483985.1 Bacteroidales bacterium
CATCGACACCCCGCACTATGACCTCTACAAGCTCAATGCGGAGATCGAGTGGTTCTGCCAGCGCAATTCCCTGGGCCGGCGCTATGTCTCGCTGGAGCTGATCGTGGAGGAGATGCTCACCAAGATGATGCCCTTCACGGGGCCGATCCACATCTGCATCCACTGCAAGGAGATGTCCCGGGACGTCTCGATCGAGATGGAACAGGAGCGCTTCACGGGCCAGATCGTGGGACGCGAGGGCACGGACGAGATCTCGCTGATGCTCCTGCAGGGCCTCTGTCCGTCCATTACCGAGGAGCAGCGCGGTTCTACGCGCGTGGTCCGGCTGGAGACCCGGTCGGAGTAAAAGAAAGCGGGGATCCTGTCACAGGGTCCCCGCTTTCCGCATAGAATATTGTTTATCAGTCGTTTTTGGGTGTCTTGATCTTGCCGATGCCCCGGACTTTGCTGCTGTGCTCGCCGGCGCGGAGTTCGACTGCGTTGATGCTGCCGGCGCCGCTGATCTGCAGGTCCGCCCTGTCGGCATTGCCGGACACGACGGCGTTGCCGGCGCCGTTGATCTCGACGGAGAGCCGCTTGCAGGCGATGCCGCTGACGTCTACGTCGCCGGCACCGTTGACGATGATGGAGGCGTCGCCGGTCTGCAGGCCGTCGATCTCGATGTCGCCGGCACCGTTGACGGTGAGCGCGAAGTCGCCGGCCGAGATGCCCTTGGGGGCGTCGAAGTCCACGGCGCCGTTGAAGGTCACTTCCTTCAACGCGTTGGTGGAGAGACGGATGTTGATGTTCTTGACATTGCGGAAATTGGCTCCGTCGCTCTTGATGAGCAGCCGGCTGCCTTCGTTGAGGACCTGGATGTGCGGCAAGATATTGTCCGGCGCGGTGATGGAGAGGGCGAAATCGCCGGGCGTATAGGTCATATTGCAGGGAATGCTGCACTGGATGGCGTCGTAGGTGCCGGTCTCCCGGGACTCAGTGGCCAGATTTTCGCTGGCGATGACGGTCTTGCCGTCCTCGTCCACGACGATGGTTTTACCGTTTTCCCTCAATCCGTCCTTCAGGCTTTCCATCAGGTCGTCGCTGACGCGGATGAAACGGCAGGAGGGGAGGAGGAGCAGCGTGGCTGCTGCAAGCAGGGTGAGTATCTTTTTCATGGTCGGATGCTTTGTCAGTCGATGAATTCCTTGAGGTTGATGCCCAGCAGGGCGGCGCGGTTGCGGATGAGGGGGAGTTCCTCGTCGATGAACTTGCGGCGCTCCGTCTCGCGGATCACGTCGATGGCGTCGCCCGCGACGAAGAAGCCGATGCCGCGCTGGTTGAAGATGACCTTGCGGTCCGTCAGGAGCTCGTAGGAGCGGGCCACGGTGTTGGGGTTGACCCCGATCGTGGCGCCCCATTCCCGCACCGAGGGGATGCGGCTACCGGGCTTGAACTCCCCGGAGAGGACCCTTTCGCAGAGATTGTCCGCGATCTGGATGTAGATGGGTTTGTTGGCGTCGAATTCCATGGCTTCCTAGTGTTTGAGGGTGCGGAGGCGGTACCAGATGCCCCAGAGCAGGCCGCCGATGATGACGGTGTAGACGATGTTGACGGTCCAGTTCAGGAAGCTGAAGACCCTGTCGGGGGTTTCGAAGAAGGCTTCCAGCTGCTCCGTGTCGATGTGGCTGGTGCCGAAGATGAGCACCATCAGCATCGAGAGCACGATACTGAAGCCGAACAGGCAGAGCAGCGTCTTGGCGACCTTCGCCCGCTTGAAGCAGATGGCGCCGAGGGTGAAGACCAGGATGCTCTCGCACCAGTTGCAGAACAGGACGGCGGGCAGGTTGAAACTGACGCCTTCTTCTTCCAGGACGCCGGCCACCAGGCCACCCATGAAATCCCGGTCGAGCATGCGGCTCCCGTACGTAAGCGGGAAGACCAGGGACATCAGCGCGTCGGAGACGAACAGCAGCGCGAACAGGACGACAGGCAGGACGATGCAGACGATCAGGGCCAGGGAGAGCCATTTCTCGGTGGTGGAGGCCGGCAGCATCACGAAGTCGGATCCGGCGCGCTTCTCGGTCACGAAGCCGTAGAGCTTGACCCCGGCGCCGAGGATGACCACGCACAGGACGGCGAAGAGGGCCACGAACTTCATGGGATCGGGCATCAGGTCCGTGCCCCGTCCGCTGACCAGGCTGATGAACTGGTAGACGACATAGAGGATGATGGGGATCAGGCCCATGAGCAGCAGGCTGAGCCCGTAGTTGTTCCAGGCACGACGCAGGTCGTACAGGAAATATTGGCAGAAGCGCTTGATATCAAAAATGTTATTCATGGCTGAAGAGGTTTTTGACGAGTTCCTTGTGCTTGTGGACGGTGTTGAAGAGGGCTTCGATGTTGACCTTGCTGTCGGCCTTCGCCGTGTTGGGGTAGACCTGGATGAAGCCGCCGGGCAGCTGCTCGGAGTAGAGGCTCTCAGGGTGCAGGGTCGTGCCGTAGTCGAAGTAGAGCTTGTCCGCGATCTGCTCGAGCGTGGCGTTGAGCAGGACGTCCTGGCGGTCCAGGATGATGATCGGGTCGATGATGTTCTCCAGGTCACGCACCTGGTGGGTGGAGATCACGATGGTGCTGTCCTCGGCCGTGTACTTCATCAGGGCCGAGCGGAACTGGGCCTTGGACGGGATGTCCAGGCCGTTGGTCGGCTCGTCGAGGTAGAGGTAGCGGACGCCGGAGGCGAGGGCGAAGGCGATGTAGGTTTTCTTGAGCTGTCCGGCGGACATGGTGTTCATCTTCTGGGCGGGGTCTACCTCGAATTCCTTCAGGATGGTCTCGAAGTTGGCTGCGGAGAAGCGGGGCCAGAACTTGCCGGTGGCGCGGCCCCAGGCGAGGGCCTTGTCGTTGATGGGGGCCACCTCGTCGGGGAGGTAGTACTGGTCCTGGAGCAGGACGGGCTCCCGCTTGTAGGGGTCGTGCCCGTCGGCGGAGATCGTGCCGGACTGGGTCTTCTTGAGACCGCAGAGGAGGGTCAGCAGCGTCGTCTTGCCGACGCCGTTCTCGCCCAGCAGGCCGTAGATCCGGCCGGGCTCGAGGTCCATCGAGATGTTGCGGAGGACCTCCTTGGTGCCGTAACTGAAGGCAAGTTTGTCGATTTGTATCATAACTTTGTAGTGTATTAGTTCAATAGTACACCGCAAAGGTACGACAATTTTTCAAACTTCCAAACTTTTTTGCATTTTTTTCGGGTCATCTGCAGAGTTCCGTGTTCGGCAACTGGCCGGAGATCTGCATGAACCACCGACAGAGGGGTTTCCTTTGAGCCGGAACATCGGCTCTTCGGGACAGATTTACAAATAAACGCCAACTGGGGGCTCTCTGCGTGTACTTCTCCCCTGGTTTTCTGCCTCGACCGCCCGTATCCGGGCAGAGATTAACAAACAAAACGCGTGAGAATCGGATTTTATGTTAATCTGTTTTCAAAATGGGATACACACGCCCTCCCGCCCCGGAAGAAACTGCGCGCTATCCCTGGACCACCGGCGGCAGCCTGATTCAGAAGCTACCATTGACTATCAATAAGTTACATTTTGACTCCAGGAAGATTTTCCGAAGGTCATTGTGTAAAACATTGATAATCAGCAGCGCCGCTCCGTTTTCCAACCACTCCATCCTGATTGAAATACGGAACTTCGCAGATGAACCTTTTTTTCTGTTTTCAGTCAGGGGAGAAGGGGGAAGTTATTCTATCTTTTGTCAATATTTGGGATTCGACACGATAATTTGGTTTTTGACACTTATTATTTGGGATTCGGATTTGCGATACTGAAGAATAAAAAATACTTTTGTAAAGATGATGAAAAGAGAATATAATTGGTTAATTTTGATAGCCTTGTGCTTTCTTGCCCTCGCTTCAACCGGCTGCAAGAGGGCACAGCTTCGTGCACAATTGAAAGAGATGATAGGAGCTACTGTCGTTCTCCCAAAGAAGATAGACAGAATATTCAAAGGTTATAATGTTTCCGGAGTCTGTAGTGTATGCGGCCAGGTTGCACCTTAGAGAAAAGCATTGTAATCCTTTGCTTGATTTCGATTCTTTACGGGTGCGTGCCTCGCAGGGAATCGGATTATCGGATGCCTGTTTTTGAACAAGAATTGGCAATAGCGCCAGTGCAATTGTGTGAACTGTCCGAGTATAACTATATACATTCGATAAGTGTTTGTGGAGATTATCTCGTAATGGTTGCTTATAATCTCCGCACAGAGCAGTA
>JAFUUB010000049.1 GCA_017483985.1 Bacteroidales bacterium
ATTCCGGTCTGAAGGCCGAGCAGCTCACCTCTCTCGCAGCCCTCGACAGCACCCGTCTGCAGGAAGCCCACGCTTGCGAGTTCGGGGTACAGCAGTGCAAGGTCACCGGTGCCCACACCTACGGTGGTCACGGTGAGGCCATGGCAGTCTTCGCATCCCAGGTCAAGATCGACGGCAAGCCCCTCGCCGAGATGGGCCTGGGCGCCGAGCGTTTCGCCGAGCTCAAGCACAACACCATCCAGGGCGGCAGCAACATCATCAAACTCCGCGGCCGCAGTTCCTTCCAGAGCCCGGCCTACAACGCCGTCAAGATGATCGAGGCCGCGATGGGCGGCGACAAGTTCACCTGGCCGGCCGGCACCTATGTCAACAACGCGAAGTACCAGAACGTCATGATGGCCATGCCGACCGTCATCGACGCCACCGGAGTCCACTATGTGATGCCCGAAGGCACCGCCGAGGAAATCGCGGCCCTCGATGCCTCCTACGCCCATCTCTGCAAGATGCGCGACGAGATCATCTCCCTCGGCATCATCCCCGCCACCGCCGACTGGAAGCAGGCCAACCCGAACCTGTAGGAATTCCTCCAGGACGAAATACATTCCATCCTCCTGCCCGGGGGATGGATTTTTTGTGTGCACCCGGCACCGGCGGGGCTACCGCAGCCAGGATTCGGGGTTCTGGGGGGAGCGGTCCTTCCAGAGTTGGAAATGCAACTGGTCCTCGCCGGCGATGGTGTCGACGGTGCCGAGCACCTGGCCGGTCTTGACCTTCTCGCCAGAGTGGACCGAGACGGATCCGAGCTTGCAGTAGAAGGTGAAATAGGAGCCGTGCTGGACGAGGACACACTGGTTGTAGCCCGGCATGACGACGACCTGGGATACGGTCCCGTCGAAGACGGCCCGCACCGGGGCGCCCCGGTTCACGGCGATGGTGACGCCGTTGTTGAACGGCAGCTTGACATTCTTGTAGACCGGATGTTCATGCTGACCGTAGGAGTCGATGACCGTTCCCTCGACCGGCCAGGGAAGCCGGCCCTTGTTGGAGGCGAACTCGCTGCTGAGCCGGGTGTCGACCGCCGTCGTGGTGGCCTTGCCGCCCTTCGCCGCCCCCTTCCCGCCGGAACCCTTGCCGGAAGACTTCGCCGTGGCCTTGCGGATGAGTTCGGCGATCTCCCGGTTGAGGGCTTCGACCTCGCGGTTCTTCCGCTCCAGTTCCTTCTGGTATTTCTTGCGGTCCTGCCCCAGCCGGGCGACCAGACCCGCCGATTCCTTCTCTTCGGAGCGCAGCGCCTCCATGTCCTGCAGGCGGCGGGCGCGCAGGGTCTCCGCCTCCGCCTTCATCGCCGCCATCCGCTCCTTCTCCACCTCCAGCTCAGAGGTCGTCTCCCGGATCCGGACCGCCTGTTCCGACATCTCCCGCGAGAACCCGCGCAGGTAGCCGAAGCGGCGGAAGGCCTGGCCGAGGTTGTCGCTGGCGAGGATGTACATGTACCAGAGGCGGCTGTCGCGGTTCTTGTAGGCGCTCCGTACCAGGCGGTCGTAGTAGCGGGTCAGCGTGTCGTGGCGGGCCTGCAGGCGGTCGATTTCCTGCTGGCGGACCCGGATGGAGTCGTCCAGGGCGCGGATTTCGCGCTCGCTCTCGGCGATCAGTTCCTGCCGGGCCGACATCTTGCGACGCACCAGGGTCAGGCTCGACAGAGCCTTGGTGCTACTTTGGGCATTCTCTCGGAGTTGCCGGTTGATGACGGCGATTTCCTTTTCGAGCCGGGCCTTGCGGCTTTCCTGACGGCGGGTATCCTGGGCAGAAGCGCCCGCGACGGCAAGCAGCATCGCCAGCCCCCATAACAGAATCCTCTCTTTCATCGTCCCATGGATTTCAGGCGTACCTCGATGCGCTCCTCCAAGTCGGCGACAGAGCCGTCGGCATTCTTGGCCCGGGCCTGGCTCCAATAGACCTTGGCGAGGTCATATTCCCCCAGGGCATAGAGCACTTCCGCGTAATGGTCCAGTATCACGGCGCTATCCTTGCCGCCATAGAGCATGGCATGCTTGAAAAAGGGCTTGGCTTCCAAGTCCTTCCCCTGCAGATGCAGAATCCATGCGAAGGTATCCAGATAGGTAGCGTTGTCCGGTTCCGCCTCGACGGTCTTCTTGGACATGGCATAGGCCTTTTTGAGCTTCTTCCCCTCCTGGCTGAGGTAGTAGGCATAGTTGTTGAGCACCGGCGCATAGTCGGGATCAAGCTTCAAGGCCTTCTCATAAGCCTGGTAAGCGGCCTTCGAGTCCCCTTTCAGGTGGTACATGTCGCCGATGGCGGACCAGCAGGCCTTCTGGCGGTCCTTGTCATCCTTGCTGGCGGCAATAAGGTAACGGTTGTTGCCGATGATGGCATCGTAGTCGCCCAGATGGTAGTCCGCCATGTTGAGATAGTCCATGAACCCGAGTTCATGAAAGCGGTCGAACGCGGCGACGGAACGGTCGCGCATCTCTTCCCATTCCTCCTGCATGGACAGCAGCTGGATATAGGTCACGGTATGGGCGAGGCTCTCGGGATACAGGTCGGCCACTTCCCGGAAACAATCCTTGGCGCGCTCCGGCCGTCCGGTGGAATAAAAGTAGGCGCCTGCGGTGGTCAGGACGGTGCTGTCCGAAGGATGGCATTCCTGCATCGTCCCCACCATGCCGTCGAACTCCGACCGGTGCAGGTTCAGCAGCTTGGGATCCACGTTGCGCGTGAGGTTGCCCACGTACATGCCCTTGGCCTCGGCCGGGACATCGGGATTCTCCATGAAACGGCCGATAGTGGTGAAATAGTCGGAATAGCGGCGGGTCGTCCGGTAGACTTCCGACTCGCCGAGGAGGGCAGGGATATAGTCGCTCTGGGCCAGGAGGGCTTCCTGGTAGCACCGGAGTGCCAGGGAGTCGTTGTATTCGGACAGATAATAGTCTCCCATCATGGACAGGACGGAAGGCGACGTGAACTGCTCGTTGAAAGCCTCCAGGGTACGGATGGCCTCTTCGGGCTTGTCCAGCTGGCGGTAGATGTCGTAGCGGGTGCGCGCGATCTGCTCGGAGGGACCGGTCATATCCTCCACGTCGGAAAGGGCCTGGAGGGCCTTCTCGTACTGTCCTTGCTTGAGATACAGGCCCAGAAGGTCGTAGGAGACGGCCGTCTTGTCCGGGAACTCCGACAAGATGCTCTCATACATCTGGATGACCATCTCGTCCTCGCCCTTGACCTGATAGAGGGCCGCGAGGCGTTGCTTGTACCAATAATTGTGCGGATCCAGCTCCACCGCCTGCTTCAGATGGATGACGGCGGCGTCCACTTCGTCCAGCCCGGCTTCGGAAAGCCCCAGATAGTACCAAACGGCATCATTGTCGGGCGCCGCCTTCGAAAGGGGACCCAGCAGGTTCTTCGCCTGCGCATATTCCCCGGCATCGACGAGGGCGACGGCATCGACCAGCCGGTTCTCGACACCCTGGGCGGAGGCAGCCGCTCCCCAGCCCCACAGCAGGAGAGTCAGGAGGATTCTTGTCTTTTTCATCTTCTTGTCCAGTCTCGTGCAAGGAATCCCTTGCAAGTCCATTTACAAAAATAGTGTCTTTGCAAGAATTATGCAATCATAGACAAAAAATAAGGACCAGGAAAAATAACCGGCCTCATCCTTCCGAATACGGAATTTTTTACGAAATTTGTGACAATGGATTTTTTCAGGGACCCGGTGAAACGTTTGACGACAGATTTGCATCTTAATACCTGGACGACAGAAGATGAACTCATCCGGGACTGCCGGAGGGGGCACCGTTCCGCCCAGAAACGGGTGTTCGACCTCCTCTCACCGAAGATGATGGCCTTGTGCCTCCGGTATGTCGGAGACCGGCAGACCGCCGAGGACCTGCTGCAGGAAGGGTTCATCACGCTGTTTTCCAAGCTCGACAGCTATTCGGGGACCGGATCCTTCGAAGGCTGGGCGCGCAGGATCTTTGTCAACACGGCCCTCATGTATCTGAGGCGGACCGATGCCCTGAAACTCAGCGACGACATCAGCGAGGCGAGGGGGCTTTCCAGCGAAGCGGCCACGCCGGTGCAGAACCTCGGATACAAGGAACTGACGCAACTTATCGCCAGCCTTCCGCCCGATGCCCGGACCGTCTTCAACCTGCACGTGGTCGAAGGCTATTCCCACAAAGAGATTGCGGACATGCTGGGATTCACGGAAGCCACGTCCCGTTCCAAGCTCCAACGGGCGAGGATGAGGTTGCAGGAGTTGATAAGGCAACAGAACCAACGATGAAAGAGAACGAATTCGACATATCGATCAGAAACCTGATGCAGGATGCGGAGGAAACCGTTTCCCCGAAAGTGTGGGAAGGGATTTCCACCGGTCTGGACAGGGCTCCCCGCAAGCGCGTGGTGCCTCTCTGGATGTGGAGAGGACTTGCCGGAACGGCCGTGGCCGCTGCTGTTGCCGCCGCCGTCATCCTGATCCATCCGGAAGCCGCTGATTCTAACCAACCTATCATACAACCCACAACCGCCCTCACCGTAGCCGAAGCGCCGGAAAATGCTCCGGCTGCGGAAGAGACGGCCGTCGCCCCGATCGAAGAGCAGGTCTCCCGGCTGGAAGGCCGGACCGCCTATGTGCCGGAGCCCCTCCCCGTCGTGGAACGCCCGGAAGGAGACCCGCCTCTCCTGCAGGAAGAAATCGTGCCGGAGGAGGTCGCAGCTCCTACGGTATCGGCGGAACCTCAGGCACGGGAGAGGGTTACCGGTGACGAAGAAGCCTTCAACCAGCTGGCTTTCCAGGAACGCCGTGCCATCCGGAACGGCAGTCTCTCCTTCGCCATCAACGGTAATCTCCAGGGCAACAACCGGCCGGAGACCCCCACGACGGCAAGGCGCAAGGCGCCGTCGTTCCTCATGCCTGCCGCCGAGGATGGAACCGGCATCCGGGAGAATCCGGAATTCAGTTTCGGTCTCCCCATCTCGGTCGGACTCGGAATCCGGTACGATTTCACCACCCGCTGGGGCATCGGCACCGGACTGACCTACACCAACCTGAGCCGCTCCTTCGTCGGGACCTATTCGGAGGTCGAGAAAGGACGGAGGACCCGTTTCGAACCCAACACCGACATCGACAACCTGCAGCATTACCTCGGCATCCCGCTCAACGTCTATTACCATTTCATCAATACGGGACAGTGGGACGCCCATGTTTTCGCCGGGGGGACTTTCGAGCGCCTGATCGACAACCACTATCTGATCCATGGAGCGGACGGAGATATCCACTACCATGAACAGGTTGAAGGCCTACAGACCTCCCTGGGCCTGGGTATCGGTACTGAATTCCGGCTCACGCCGTACCTCGGCATCTACTTTGATCCGAGCCTCCGCTACTATTTCGACACCGGGCAGCCGCGGTCCATCCGCACCATCCAGCCGTTGCGGTTCGACTTCGAAATCGGCGTCCGGTTCACGCTCCGGCCGTAGGAAACATTAATTTATATAGTGAAACAACACAAGTTATCAACAACCTGTGGTGTTTTTCCATGGTTGTCGCTACCTTGGCCGAAAAAATGCCATGAAGCGACAACTTCTCTTTCTGACCGGCCTCTTCCTTGCCGGATGCGCGAGGGAACCGCTCCTGCCGGGCATTCCCCGGAGCGAGCGGATGCCGCCCACCTCGGTCCGGCCGCCGGAAGCCGACACGACCCGCCACGAACCGGGGCGGACCGGAGTCTATCTGACGGCCGTGCGTTTTGCCGACGGATATGACTGGGAACGGGA
>JAFUUB010000050.1 GCA_017483985.1 Bacteroidales bacterium
CGGCGATCATCTTGTCGCGGAAGTAGGCGACGTTCTCCTGCTGGCGGTCATGCAGTTCGTTGCTCTCGGCGAGGATCTTGAACATTTCGATGGCTGCGGCGGCGATCATCGGAGGGATCGAGTTGGAGAAGAGATACGGGCGGGAACGCTGGCGGAGCATTTCGATGATCTCCTTGCGGCCGGTGGTGAATCCGCCCACGGCGCCGCCGAAGGCCTTTCCGAGGGTGCCGGTGAAGATGTCGATGCGGCCGTAGCAGTCGAACTGTTCGGCCACGCCACGGCCGGTCTTGCCGACCACGCCGGCGCTGTGGCTCTCGTCAACCATCACGAGGGCGTCATACTTCTCGGCCAGGTCGCAGATCTTGTCCATCGGGGCGACGTTGCCGTCCATGGAGAAGACGCCGTCGGTGCAGATGATGCGGAACCGCTGGGCCTGGGCTTCCTTGAGGCAGCGCTCGAGGTCCTCAATGTCCGCATTGGCATAGCGGTAGCGGACGGCCTTGCACAGGCGGACGCCGTCGATGATGGAAGCATGGTTCAGGGAATCGGAAATGATGGCATCCTCAGCGGTCAGCAGCGGTTCGAACACGCCGCCGTTCGCATCGAAGCAGGAGGCATAGAGGAGGGTGTCCTCGGTATGGAAGAAGTCGGAAATGGCTTTCTCCAGCTGTTTGTGCAGGTCCTGCGTACCGCAGATGAAGCGGACCGAAGACATGCCGTAACCCCGCTCGTCCATGGCCTTCTTGGCGGCGTCGATCAGGCGCTGCGAGTCGGCGAGGCCGAGGTAGTTGTTCGCGCAGAAGTTCAGCGCGACGCTGCCGTCTTCAAGGGTAATCTCCGCGCTCTGGGGAGATGCAATGTTGCGCTCATTCTTGTAAAGGCCGGCTTCCTTGATGGCGGAGAGCTCGTCCTGCAGGTGTTTCTGGAATTTTCCGTACATGGTATCGTGTGTTTTAGTATTGCGGTTGGTCTTACAAATTTATGTTTTTCGCCCGAAAAAGCCATAATAAATTTAGCATTCCGGCAAAAAAATGTAAATTTGTGCACCACATTTGACAACACTGAATAAACCTGACGAAATCGTATGAAAAATGTCCTTGTGATCGGTTCGACCGGACAGATCGGCTCCGAACTTACCATGAAAATCCGGGGATTGCACCCGGAAGGAAACGTCGTAGCCGGATACATCCTGGGCGCCGAACCGAAAGGAATCCTGCTGGAAAGCGGCCCCGCCGAACTGGCGGACGTGCGCAATGCGGCCCAGCTGGCCGCGATCGTGGACAAATACCACATCGATACCATCTACAACCTGGCCGCCCTGCTGAGCGCCGTCGCCGAGCGCAAGCCGCTCCTCGCCTGGGACATCCAGATGAACGGCCTGCTGAACATCCTGGAAGTGGCCCGCGAAAAGGGCTGCGCCGTCTTCACCCCGAGTTCCATCGGTTCGTTCGGTCCGGAGACCCCGCATGTCGATACGCCCCAGGACACCATCCAGCGCCCCCGCTCGATGTACGGCGTGACCAAGGTCGCCACCGAGCTCCTGAGCGACTACTATTTCCATAAATATGGCGTTGACACCCGCGCCGTCCGCTTCCCGGGCCTCATCTCCAACGTGACCCTGCCCGGCGGCGGCACCACCGACTACGCCGTGGAGATCTACTACGCCGCCGTCAAGGGAGAGGAATTCGTCTGCCCGATCGCGGCCGGTACTTATATGGACATGATGTACATGCCGGACGCCCTGAAGGCCGCCGTCGACCTGATGGAAGCCGATCCGTCGAAGCTGATCCACCGCAACGCCTTCAACATCGCCGCCATGAGCTTCGATCCGGAGATCCTCCGCGCCAAGATCCAGGAGTACTATCCGGACTTCAGGATGCGCTACGAGGTCGATCCGGTCCGCCAGGCGATCGCCGATTCCTGGCCCGACAAGATGGACGACAGCTGCGCCCGCGCCGAATGGGGCTGGGCCCCTACCTACGGCCTCGATGAGATGACCCGCGACATGATCGCCTGCCTCAAGAAGAAATTCGGGATCGCGTAAGACATCCCCCTGATATACAAAGAAGAGACCTCGCTACGGGGTCTCTTCTTTTTCAATCCTATTTTCCGCCACCGGAGGTTCACCGGGCCCGGCGGCAGCGGAAGGATCCACTACCGGCGGCTGGGACGGATCCGGAACGACGTCCGGTTCTTTGGCCGGGAGGCCTTCCTTGGCAGCCTTGCGGGCATCTTCCTTGGCCTTCTTCTTCTCATATTTCCGCAGATAGCGTTCCAGCTTGGCCTGGTCCTTCCGGGCCTGTTTCTCAGCGGCGCGGAGGGCCTTCAGCTTCTTCTGGCGCTCCTTCTCCGCCTTCTTGTCGGCCTTTAGCTTCGCCTTGGCCGCATCCAGGCTGTCCAGCTCCGCCCAGCGCTGCTCACGTCTGGCGATACGCGCCGCCCGGGCGGCTTCGCGCTCGGCCTTAGCAGCTTCTTTCTGGGCTTTCTTCACGGCCTTGGCGTCCAGGACCGGAGCCGTTGCCGCTGTGTCCGCCGCAGCACCGAGACTGTCTGCCGGGGCCTGCAGGGAGTCGGAAGGCACGGTACCGAGGCTGTCTGCCACAGACCGGAGGGTATCGGCAGGTTGTTGCGACAGGGAATCACACAGGGCCAGGGAATCCGCAGCCAGCTGCTGTACCATCGCCAGGGAATCCTGGACGAACCGGTCGCGTTCCGCCTGCTCCCGGGCACGGCGTTCCTTCGCCGCCTCATTCTCCCGGATTTGCTTGTAAACCCCGGACATGTATCCCGGATAATAGGTATCGGTTTCCTTGAAGGTCGCCCGCGGTCGGACGCTGTAGGACTTCCGTTCCGAAGGACGGAGCGTCAGTTCGGTAATGTCCTGCGGACCGGCCGGGCGCAGGTCCGGCTGCCAGTTGAAGCCCTTCAGGGTCCGGTCTTCCGTCTTGAGCTGCGCCAAGGGATAGGCATCGTTCTTGGCCGTATCGAAATAGTAGACCCGGTCGATCTCGCCGTTCTTGAACTGGGCATAGAGCATCTTCGCCTGGCTCTTGTTGACCGTGGCAAAGGTACTGTCCTCTTTCAGGTAGAAGATGGCATTGGCCTCGCCGAGGGCATCGAACCGCCGGAGGGCACCGGTCGAATCGAAATAGGCCAGCATCTCCGTGCTGCGGATCTGGTCATAGCAGCGGTCCGGTTCCTCCTCGATGATGATGAAGGCGTTGGACATCAGGCTGGCTTTTTCCATCGCACGGTCCTTGATCACGGCGTAGAGGCTGTCCGCGGCATACTGGCGGTTGCCCTCATTCCAGACGATCGGATCCTTGTAGAGCCGTACGAGGGAATCCAGGTCGCTGTATTCCAGCGAGTCGCAGGCGATCTGGACATCCTTGCGGAACAGTTTCACGCGTCCCGTCGCCGTCACGAAGGCGATCTTGGTCGAATCGACCGGCGGGGCCAGGGCCGCGGTGTCGGCCGGCACGGTTCCCAACGAATCCGACAAGGCCACTCCGAGCGAATCCGCCGGAACCGTCCCCAGCGAGTCGGGGAGGGCGGTGCCCAAGGTATCGGGCGGAGGTGTGCCCAACGGATCGGACGGAGGCGGAGAGACCGCCGGAGCTTTGCCGGGGGCAGGTGTCCCCATGTCCCTGCGGGCGGCATTCGGATTGTTCGGATCATTGTTCAGGGCCTCCTGACGCGCCTTTTCCGCCTCCTCGGCGGCTTTCCGGCGATAGGTCATCACGGCATCGGAGGCCAGGTCTTCCAGGCGCTTGTTGGCGGCCGAGACCGTCCCTTCCGCAATGTCGCACATCGGGAAAGTCTGGTAAACCATCCGGTCCGAACCGAACCAGACGGTGTCTTTCGGCGCTTCCCCTTCCCCGGTCAGGCCGATGACGGCCGGATCCCGGGTCAAGGTCATCCGGGAAAGCGAATCCTCATAGAACATGTGCCCGGCCAGGGCGAAGACGCTGCGGGTCGTATCCGTCAGCTGCGCATGGCCGGCCATTTCCACATCTTTCGTATTCCGCCAGAAAAAGAGGGAGTCCGTCCAGACTTCCTGGTCCTGGGTCATCCCGTGCACGCGGTCGGTGAAGAAGAACAGCTCCCGCGCCCGGTCGTACCAGCCGGCATCGGAAGAAAGCATGTCATCTTCTTTCCAGGCATCGGTCCGGCGGCCGAAGGTGGCGAAACTCCGTTCGGTATCGTAGGTCAGGCGGGTCGTCTTGACAAAGATCGAGTCCGTGAACATGTTCACGTTGTCCGTGAAGGTGAACAGCTTGACCTTCGCGTCGTAGGTACCGGTCTGGCTTTCGATGATCTGTCCGTCCTTGTCCTTCATGGCGCCGCCCCGCTGGAACACGGCGACGCTGTCCCGGGTATTGTAATCCAGATGGCGGGTACGGAGCATGTTATGGTCCTTGTCCTCCAGCTGGACGAGCGTCCCGCGGAATTCAGCCAGGTCCTGGTCGATATAATAGGTCAGGTTGTCACCGGTCAGGACGGTCTGGTCCTGGAGGATCTTGACATGGCCGATGGCTTCGATCAGCTGCTGGTCCACCCGCCAATAGGCGGTGTCACAAATCAGATAGGTATTGTTGTGCAGGAAGCGGGCAGGCCCGGTGACCCTCCGGTAGTTGACGCCGTTCCGTTCCACCAGCATCGCATCCTGGCCGCTCATCAGGCGCACCAGGGAATCCGTCTGCTCCCGCTTGTTCTGGGCAGACAGGTTCAGGATGCCGGCCAGGGCCAGCAAGAAAACCAGGAAAAGCCGTTTCCGCATTATTTACGGGCACTCTTCTGCGCGACTTCCTTCCATCCCTCCCGGGAGAAGTCACAGTCCGCAAAGATCGGATCGATGTAGATATCGGTCGACTTCAGTTTCTCATTCACGAATTCGTCCAGGGCCGCCATGGCTTTCTCCTGGCGGACCGTCCCTTCCAGCTGATTGTAATCGTTCTCAAAGGTCGCCGTATGGGCCGGAATGATCTTGTCCACCTTGATGATCTTGTAGACCGTATTACCGCTACGTCCCTCATTGTCAAGGGATTCAACCGGTTCCGAGATTTCCCCTTCCTTCAGGTCCCGGATGGCCCGGTAATCCTGCGGCTTCAGCTGGTCGACCTCGAAATAGGAAGAACCGGTATTCGGATCGGCCATCTGGCCGCCGTTGGTACGGGTGGCCGGGTCTTCGGAATAGAAACGTGCGGCAAGCGGGAAGGTCACGGCCCCGTTGACCAGTTCGGTCCGGAGGCTGTCCAGCGTCTTGAACGCCTTTTCCATGTCGTCAGACGTATACTGGGGCTTCATCAGGATGTGACGGGCATTGAACATATCGCCCTTCTTCTCAAGGACTTCGATCAGGTGGAAGCCGTCGGGCGTCTCGACAATCTGGGAAATGACACCCGGCTTGAGGGACATGGCGGCATCGGAGAAGGCCGGCCAGAAAATCGACTTGGAGGCCATGCCGAGTTCACCGCCGCGCCGGGCGCTGCCCGGATCCTCGGAATAGATCCGCGCCAGGGTGGCGAACTTCTCGCCCGCCAGGATACGTTCCCGGATATCCAGCAGCTTTTCCTTGACCGCCAGGTTGGCCGCTTCCCGGTCCGGGTAACGGCAGATCTGGCTGAGCTGATAGCGGATCGGGACCATCGGCAGGTCGGCGGAATCCACCTTGGCGATATACTGCCGCACGTCGTAAGGGGTCAGATCCGGAATGCCGGAGGCGATGTTGGACTGCATCTGCTGGGTCAGGCTCTGGTCCTCCAGGGTCTTCCTCCATTCCTGACGCAGTTTGTAGAGCGGTTTCCCGAAATACTCCTCCATCTGCTCATCGCCGCCCAACTGGGTGCGGATCTGGTCGATCCGATTGCTCAACTCGCTGGATACCATATCGTTGTTTACTTCCAACGAGTCGACGCGGGCCTGCATGAGGAACAATTTCGATTCGAGGATGCGCTCCAGCATCTCACAACGCATGTTCTTATCCGAGATGAATCCCTGCTGGACGCGCGCCATCTGGATTTCCTCTTCCAGCTGGGCGATCGTCACCATCTCATTGCCGATCACGGCGATGGTCTTGTCGACGAGTCCCTTCGGGTAATTCTGGGCCTGGGCGCTCAGGGCGGCGAGGGCCACCACGGCGGCCAGGGTCATTTTGAATGCCTTCATATCAGTATATCACA
>JAFUUB010000051.1 GCA_017483985.1 Bacteroidales bacterium
AAAATAAGGTTGTTCACGAACCGTGTCACCAACACATCGTGATACTTCGGATCAGGAAGTAGAATCCTCTTCTTAGGCTTCGATTTTCTCATTGTTGTAAGAAATTAAAAATTAGGTGATTACTTCTTAGATTTCTTCGGCCTCTTGGCACCATAGAGGGAACGGGACTGGGTCCGTCCTTCTACGCCAGCGGTATCCAAAGCTCCTCTAAGGATGTGGTAACGTACACCCGGAAGGTCCTTGACACGACCGCCGCGAACCAGCACGATGCTGTGTTCCTGGAGGTTGTGGCCTTCGCCCGGGATGTAGGCGTTGACCTCTTTCGAGTTGGTGAGACGTACACGGGCCACCTTACGCATAGCGGAATTCGGCTTTTTAGGCGTGGTGGTGTACACACGTACGCAAACACCCCTCTTCTGAGGGCACGCATCCAGCGCGCGGGACTTGCTCTTCACTTCGAGGGTCTCGCGTCCTTTGCGGACTAATTGTTGAATTGTTGGCATAAATGATTGTAAATCTATAATTTATGTTTCTTTCCCCACTTTAAGGGGACCGCAAATTTACGAAGAAATATTTAATTAACAAAGTTTTCAACACGACCGGGCACCCCTAAAACGTTTATTTACACGATTTTTTGCTATCTTCGCAGCAAATTGACGAACCATGAAAACGCGACTGACCACCCTGATGCTGACCCTGCTGGCGCTGACCGCCTGCGCCCAGTCCCCGGAACCCCTTTCCGACCTGACCCGGCGGGTCTTCGACCTCGCCCGGGAGCAGTACACCCTCCTCGAGAAAAACGTGACCGCCAAAGGGCCCGGCGCCTTCCCGCGCAGCTTCGAGGCAGATACCCTCCGCACCTCCGACCTGGACTGGTGGTGCAGCGGCTTCTTCCCGGGCTCCCTGTGGTACATCTATCAATATACGGGCGATGAGAAGATCCTCGAGAAAGCCGCCTTCCACACCCGCCGCCTCTCAGACCTGATCGGACGCCACACCGACCATGACCTGGGCTTCCAGCTGACCTGCAGCTACGGCCATGCCTGGCGGCTGACCGGCCGGGAAGAAATGGCCGGCGTCCTCCGGAAGGGATCCACCCAGCTGGCGCAGCGGTTCGACCCGCAGATCGGCTGCATCCGGAGCTGGGATTTCGGGAAATGGAACTTCCCGGTCATCATCGACAACATGATGAACCTCGAACTGCTGCTCCGCTACGGCACCCCCGAAGAGCAGCAGATGGCCATCCGCCACGCCGAAACCACCCTGGAGAATCATTTCCGGGATGACTTTACCTCCTGGCACCTCGTGGATTACGCCCCCGACGGCTCGGTCCGCGGCAAACAGACGGTCCAGGGCCTCGCGGACGGCTCCGCCTGGGCCCGCGGCCAGGCCTGGGCCCTGTACGGCTATGCCATGCTCCTGGGCCAGGATGCCGTCGACACCCCGCACTGGGAGCGGTTCTGCGCCCAGGCGGAAGGGATCGCCCGGATGCTGCTGGAGCGCCTCCCCGGGGACGGGATCCCGCTGTGGGACTTCGATGCGGAACCCGGAGCCCTGCGGGACGCCTCGGCCGGCGCCATCATGGCGGCGGGCTTCCTGCGGCTGGCCGACTATACCGCCGACGAAGCACTGGCCCGGGCCTGCCGGGAGATGGCGGAGCGCCAGGTACGCACCCTCGCCTCGCCGGCCTACCTGGCCGGACCCGGCGAGATCGGCGGCTTCCTCCTCCGGCACAGCGTCGGCAACCTGCCTTCGGATTCCGAGGTCGACGTGCCGCTGACCTATGCCGATTATTATTTCCTCGAAGCCATCCTCCGACTCAATGGGCAACTGTAGGTTCCTCCTGCTCCTGACCGTGCTGCTGGCCCTGCCGCTGGGCGCCGTCAACACCCCCGATCCCGGGCCGCACCCCCGGCTGCTGCTGGGCGCCGGCGAGGAAGACCGGGTCCGGCAGGCCATCGAAACCCAGCCCATCCTCCGCCAGGCGGACAGCCTGATCCTCTCCTATTGCGACGCCCTGCTCGGAAAGCCCGTCCTGGAACGCGTCCTGGTCGGCCGGCGGATGCTGAATACGTCCCGGGAAGCCGTCAAACGCATTTTCTGGCTGGGCTATGCCTGGCGCATCCATGGCACGCAGGCCTATGCCGACCGCGCCCTGCGGGAGCTGGAAGCCGTCTGCCGCTTCCGGGACTGGAATCCCTCGCATTTCCTGGACACCGGAGAAATGGCCCTGGCCGTGGGCCTGGGCTATGACTGGTTCTATCCGCTCCTGACCCCCGAGAAACGGGAATCCTTCTGCCAGGCCCTGCGCGAAAAGGCCTTCACCCCGGCCAAGGATGACAAACTGGCCTGGTTTTACGAAAGCGGCATCAACTGGAATCCGGTCTGCAACGCCGGCCTGCTCTACGCCGCGCTGGCCATCTGGGACGAGCATCCCTTCGACGCCGCCTTCGTGGTCAAGCGCTGCCTCGAGACCAATCCGCTGGCCCTGAAAGAATATGCCGAGGAAGGCAGCTATCCCGAAGGCTACAACTACTGGGGCTACGGAACCTCCTTCCAGATCATGCTCCTGGCCGCCCTGCAAAGCGCCTTCGGCACCGACTGCGGCCTGCTCACGGCGGACGACGGCTCCACGCCCGGCCAAGGCCTGCTGGCTTCGGCCGTCTTCATGCAGATGATGACCACGCCGACCGGCCGCTGCTGGAGCTTCTACGATGCCTATCCCCGCAGCAACATGCAATACATGCAGGCCTGGATGGCCCGGCAGACGGGCGACCCGTCCGTCCTCTGGCCGGAACTGCGCAAGGGCCTGCGGGACCTCAACGAGGAACGGCTGTTCCCGATGTTCCTGATCGAGGGCAGCCGCATGGACCTCTCCGGCATCCAGCCTCCCGGCCGGCACACCTTCCAGAGCGGCGGCACCACGCCCGTGTGGATCTACCGGAGCGGCTGGGAAAGCCCGGACGACCTCTATCTGGGCGTCAAGGGCGGACTCGCCTCCTCCAGCCACGCCCACCAGGACATCGGTTCCTTCTTCTTCGAAGCCGACGGGGTCACCTGGGCGGCTGACCTGGGGATGCAGAACTACAACTCCCTCGAATCCAAGGGCGTGGACCTGTGGAACATGAAACAGGCCGGCCAGCGCTGGGACGTCTTCCGCATCGGTCCGTGGAGCCACAACATCCTGACCCTGGACGGGCGCGCGCCCAGCATCCACCAGAAAGTCGAGCTCGGCCGGACCTGGGACAGGGGCGTGGAACTGGATGTCCAGATGCCTTATTGGGACGCCCTGCGCACCCACCTGCGCCGGGTCTGGCTGGACGAAGAGGACAACCTGGTCGTCGAGGATATCCTGGAAGGCGGCGACAGCCTGCACACCCTGCGCTGGGCCCTGTGCAGCGAGGCCGCGGCCACCGTCGACGGCACGGAGCAGATCCGCCTGGAAGCCGGAGGACATGTCCGGATCCTGCGGGCCGAACTCCCGGGCGGCCGGGACCTGCAGCCCGCCGTCTGGCCCGTGACCTGGGAAGAAGGCATGGACCCGGCCGTCACCCACCTGCACGACTACGACGCCCCGAACCCCGGGATCTCCCTGTCCGGCTTCACCTTTACGCTCAAGCCGCACGAGAAGGTCACCCTCCGCGTGCGGCTCGAAAAACTCAAATAACGGATTCTCAGAACGTTTCCTTCGCTCCGCGCAGACCCTCGGCCGAGGCCCGGAGGGTAAACGGACCCTTGCCCGTCCGCCGGACGATCACGCTGCACAGGCCGTTGAAGGCCGGGTAGTCGGTCGAATGGAACGCGACGTGGCTGGTCGGGTCGCCGGCATCGCAGGCGACGATTTCCCCGTCACCGGAAATGCTGAACGACAGCTCGTTGCAAGCGGTCGGGACCACCCGGCCGTCCTTATCCACGATCTCCACGCGTACATAATAAAGGTCCTCACCGTCATAGTCCGTCTTCAGGACAATCTGCCGGGCGGGGCCGGTCGTCTCGATGCGCTCGCGCGCCCATTCGCGGCCCTCCTTGTAGGCCACGACCTCGACCGTTCCGGGCTCGTAGACCGCATCATCCCAGCGCAGGCGGTATTCCAGCTCACCTTTGTGCTTGAGACCCTGGGACTTGCCGTTGATGAAAAGTTCGGCACTATCGCCGGAGGTATAGACATGGACCGGAGTCACCTTTCCGACGCGGTCCGGCCAGTTCCAGTGCGGCAGGATATGGGCCATCGGGACCTCCGGACGCCAGCGGGCCTGGTAGAGCCAGAAGCGGTCCTTCGGGAAGCCGGCCAGGTCGATGATGCCGAAATAAGAGCTGCGCGAAGGCAGGGGTACTTCGCTGACCTTCTGGCCCCAGGAAGCGAACATGGCCTTGGCGGCCTCTTTCTCTTCCTCCGTATGGTAATTCGTCAG
>JAFUUB010000005.1 GCA_017483985.1 Bacteroidales bacterium
GTGGTGACCGATGAGGTCTGCGACCTGCTGGGTTGCGATCCGGAGGATGTCTACAAGGTCTCCGCCCGCACCGGCGAAGGCGTCGCCCCGCTGCTGGATGCCATCGTGGAGAAGATCCCGGCCCCGAAAGGCGACCCCGAAGCCCCGCTCCAGGCCCTGATCTTCGACTCGGTCTTCAACTCCTTCCGCGGCATCATCGCTTATTTCAAGGTCTTCAACGGGACCATCCGCAAGGGCGAGAAGGTCAAGTTCTTCAATACCGGGAAAGAATATGAGGCCGACGAGATCGGCGTGCTGAAAATGCAGCTCAAACCGACCGACAGCATCGGCTGCGGCGATGTGGGCTACATCATTTCCGGCATCAAGACGGCGGCGGAAGTGAAGGTCGGTGATACGATCACGCATGTGGCCCGTCCCTGCTCCGAGGCGATCGCCGGCTTCGAGGAAGTCAAGCCCATGCTCTTCGCGGGCATGTACCCGGTTCAGGCCGACCGGTACGAAGACCTGCGCGCCACGCTGGAGAAGTTCCAGCTCAACGACGCCTCCTTCGTCTATGAACCCGAATCCTCCCTGGCCCTGGGCTTCGGTTTCCGCTGCGGCTTCCTCGGACTGCTGCACCTGGAAATCGTGCAGGAGCGCCTGTTCCGTGAGTTCGCCATGGACGTCATCACGACCGTGCCGAACGTTTCCTACAAGGTCTATACGACCAAGGGCGAGTGCGTGGACGTCCACAATCCCTCCGGCCTTCCGGCTCCGACCCTGATCGACCATATCGAAGAACCGTATATCCGCGCCCAGATCATCACCAACACCGAGTTCTACGGTCCGGTCATGAAACTGTGCATGGATAAGCGCGGCACCCTGTTGGGCGAGCACTACATCACGGCGACCCGCGTGGAGCTGACCTACGAGATGCCCTTGTCCGAGATTGTCTTCGACTTTTATGACAAGCTGAAGTCGATCTCCAAGGGCTATGCCTCTTTCGATTACCATGTCATGGGCTACCGCACCGCCCGTCTCGTCAAGCTGGACATTCTGCTGAACGGCGATCCGGCCGATGCCCTGTCGACCCTCATCCATGAGGACCATGCCTACGACTTCGGCCGCAAGATCTGCCTCAAGCTCAAGGACCTGATCCCGCGTCAGCAGTTCGACATCGCCATCCAGGCAGCCATCGGCGCGAAGATCATCGCCCGCGAAACGGTCCGCCAGGTCCGCAAGGACGTGACGGCCAAGTGCTACGGCGGTGACATCACCCGTAAGCGCAAGCTGCTGGAAAAGCAGAAAGAGGGTAAAAAACGGATGCGCCAGATCGGCACCGTGCAGGTGCCGCAGAGTGCGTTCATGGCCGTTCTTAAACTGGATTAGCCATGCTGCGCGTCGCCATCCTCCTGACGGTTCACAACCGGCGCGAAACCACGCTCCGCTGCCTGGAGAATTGCTGGCACCAGATCGAGGCCGGCAAGAACGAGGGGAAATATGCCTATACGGTATACCTGGTGGACGACGGGAGTACGGACGGTACTTCCGAGGCCGTCTCGCAGCTTTTCCCCCAGACGGTCCTGATCAAAGGGGATGGCAAGCTGTTCTGGAACCAGGGCATGTGGCTGGCCTGGGACCGGGCGGCGGAGCAGGACTATGATTTCTATCTCTGGCTGAACGACGATACCCTGATGAACGAAGGGGCCCTGGCGGCCCTGATGGAGAATTCGGAATTCCTCCGGCACAAGGCCATCGTGGTCGGTACGACCGCCAATGCCGCCGGGGAGATCACCTATGGCGGACGCAACCGGGCGCGCAAGCTGATGACCCCGGACCCCGTCATCCCGATTCCCTGCCACCTGTTCAACGGCAACCTGGTCCTCGTCCCGAAATCCGTCTATGCGGTGCTGGGCAACCTGGATCCGGTCTATCACCATACTTTCGGCGATTTCGACTATGGCGTGCGGGCCCACAAGCACGGAATCGACTGCGTCATCGCGCCGGGCATCCTGGCCGTCTGCAACCGCGACCACGGTCTGGAGAAATGGCGCGACGCCGCCTATCCGCTCCGGGAACGCTGGGAATACCTGCACAGCCCGAAAGGCCGTCCGCCGAAGGAGCAGTTTATTTATGATTATCGGGAAAGCGGGATCCTGTGGGCGGTCGTCCATGGCATTTCCGTCCATTTCAAGGTCCTGTTCCCCAGAAGGAAAAGCAATGGGTAAATTCATTCCTGCCATCCGTTCCATGCGGCTCCGCACCCTGCCGCTGTCCCTGGCCGGGGTCCTGCTGGGCACCCTGCTGGCCGTGGCGGATTACAAGGTCAAGGGGCTGACCGTCCTGTTCCTGGTGCTGACGACGGCCTGCCTGCAGATCCTGTCCAACCTCAGCAACGAGCTGGGAGATGTGCTGCACGGCACCGATACGGCCGACCGCCAGGGCCCGCAATACGGGCTGAACGGCGGCGGGATGTCCGTTGCGGACATGAAACGGCTCATCGGCCTGTTCGTGGTGCTCTGCGTGGCCTTCGGCCTGGCCATGATCAAGGTCAGTTTCGGCCGGATCTTCAGCATGGACGGGCTCTGCCTGGTCCTGCTGGGCTTCGCCGCCATCAGCGGGGCGATGAAATACACCCTCGGACGCAACCCGTACGGATACCGCGGCCTCGGCGATGTCTTTGTCTTCCTGTTCTTCGGCCTGGTGGCCGTGCTGGGTTCCTATTTCGTGGTGAGCCATGCGATGCCGTCCTGGCTGCTCCTGCTGCCGGCGTCGGGCATCGGGCTGTTCAGCATCGGTGTGCTGAATGTCAATAACATAAGGGACATGAAGACGGATGCGCCCAACCGCACGACCGTGGCGCTGATGCTGGGCCTGCGGCGGGCGCGGATCTACCAGACCGTCCTGATCGTCCTGGGATGGGCGTGCATGATCGGCTACTGCCTGCTGCGTTTCTTCGATCCCTGGCATTACCTGTTCGTGATCACCCTGCCGCTTTATATCCTGCACCTGAAGGGCGTATGGACCCGGGAGGAACGGGCCCTGGACCCGATGCTTCCGCTGCTGGTGCTGTCTACCTTCGCCCTGGCCCTGCTGATGGGCTTCGGCTTCGTCAAATTCCTGCTGTAATGCCCAAGAAAGAAAAAGTCCGTCAGATGTTTGACGGGATTGCCGGCGATTACGACCGCCTGAACCATATCATGTCCCTGGACGTTGACAAGACCTGGCGGTACCGGGCGCTCCGGGAGATCGTCGTCCCCGGCGTGACGCGGGTGCTGGACCTGGCGTGCGGAACCGGGGATTTCTCCATCGCCATCGCGCGGCGGATGCGCCGTCTCGGACAGCCGGGCCATGTGACCGGCGTGGACCTGTCGGAGGGCATGCTGGCCGTGATGAAGGAGAAAGTGGGGCGCGAGGGCCTGCAGGACATGATTTCCATGCAAGCCGGCGACGGGGAGAACCTGCCGCTGGGGACCGGAACCTTCGACCGGGTCACCATCGCGTTCGGCATCCGCAATTTCGAGGACCGTGCGAAGGGCCTGCGGGAAATGCTTCGGGTGCTCAAGCCCGGCGGCAAGCTGGTCGTCCTGGAACTTTCCGTCCCGGAAAACCCCGTGCTCCGCTGGTGCTACAACCTGTATTTCATGCACATCCTCCCGCTGATCGGCTCCGGCGTGAGCGGTGACAAGGCTGCCTACCATTATCTGCCTTCCTCGGTGCAGCACTTCCCGAAGCACCGGGAATTCCTGAATGAAATGCGGGCGGCCGGTTTCAACGCGGTCGCCCACAAAGCGTTTACGTTCGGCATCTGCCGGATGTTTGTCGGGACGAAGGCCTAACTTTCCCCAACCACGTCTTTCAACTGGGCCTCCATCTTGGAGATGAGGGCCTCGGAGCGGTCTTTCTCACCGGCTTCGTCGTAGATGTCGGCCAGGTACTGGACCATCTGGTAGGCGTATTCGAAGTCCTGGTTGGCGTAGTCGTAGAAGTCCAGGAAGAACTGGGAGGACTTCAGCAGTTCGGCCTCGAAGGCGTCGGCCAGGGCACGGGCCTTGTCCGGCTGTCCGGCCTTGTAATACAGGTCGATCAGGTCCATGACCCGCAGGTCATTGGAGGCGAAGCCGATGCAGACGGTCTCCAGCGGATAGGTCTCGGCCGGGACGCATTCGATGGCCTTGTCCAGTACCGTCACCGCCCGGGTGGTGTCGCCGGCCTCCAGGCACTTGCGCGCGAGGTTTGCGAAGAGTTCCCGCTGCGGGGAGACGCCCAGGAAGGTATACAGGTTCTGGTAATCCACATAGTAGTCGGTCTGCTTGAGCGCATCCCAGGAGTAGGTCTCCATGACGGTCTTGTACAGGCGGTCGAGTTCGACCTTGCCGATGCCCTTGGAGCTGGAGACGGTGTTGCGGATCGGGACCAGCTTGCAGGTGAAGCCTTCGTACATCAGGTAGTCCTTCAGGCCGATGTTGATGTCGCCGCCCTGGCTGAGCATGCTGATCGGGCGGTCCCACTGGTAGCCGGCCAGCAGGTCGAGCATGAAGAGTTCCGGCTTGGTCAGCATGTCCTTGCCCTTGGGCAGGGTGAGGACGATCTCTTCCGGGATCTGGTCGGCGTATTCCGGACCGAGGATGCCGGATTTCAGGACGTTCTCCTTGTTGACCGGGATGCTGATCTTGCGGGAGCAGATATAATCGACGGAACGGCCGCTCTGGAGCGGCAGCTTGGCCTGCGGATGCTTGAAGACCTCCATCACGTCAGCGATCGGCAGCACCTGGTCGCGGGTGTCGTAGACATAGACGGCGTCATTGGTGCCGTACAGGTACTGGCTCTGCGGGACGGTCAGCGGCAGCGGCTTGGAATCGTTGATGGCGAATTTCATCTGGCCGATGTACCAGTCCGTACCCAGCAGGGACGTGTTGACGATGCGGACGTCCGGGCGGATGGATTCGACTTCCTGGGCATACCAGAGCGGGAAGGTGTCGTTGTCACCGTGGGTGATGAGCAGGCCCTGCGGTCCGACGGACTCGAGGTAGTTGCGGGCCATTTCGACGGCGGTGCGGCGGTTGCTGCGGTCGTGGTCGTCCCAGTTTTCGGCTCCCATGATGGCCGGTACGAACAGGCAGGCGGCGGTCACGCCGCCGGCGATGGCGACGGCGCCCTTGCGGCCGGTCCGTTTGGCGATGGCCTCGAACAGGGCCGGGACGGCGAGGCCGATCCACATCGAGAACATGTAGAAGGAGCCCGCATAGGCATAGTCCCGTTCACGGACCTGGTACGGCGGCTGGTTGAGGTACAGCACGATGGCGATGCCCGTCATGAAGAACATCAGGAAGGTCAGCCAGCAGCCGCGCTTGTCGCGGTCGAACTGGAAGAACAGGCCGATCAGGCCCAGCAGCAGCGGGAGGAAATAATAGTGGTTCTTGCCCCGGTTTTCGGACAGGATGGCCGGCGCATCGGATTGGTCGCCCAGACGGAATTCGTCGAGGAACCGGATGCCGGATTCCCAGTTGCCGTAGAAGATCTCGCCCGGGGACGGGCTGTGGACGTCGTTCTGGCGGCCGACGAAATTCCACATGAAATACCGCCAGTACATCCAGTTGAGCTGGTAGTCGAAGAAGAACTTCAGGTTGGTCCCGAAGGTCGGTTTCTTGTGGTCGGCGCCCGGGACGTTGATGCCCTTCCCGTTCATGTATCCTTCATAGAAGGCTTCGTTGCGCCCGTCCGAGCTGCTCGCCCACATGCGGGGGAAGAGCATCTTCCCGGAGGCGAGGTAACGGCCGTCGAGCGGACCGTCGGCGTGGACGTACTTGCCGTCCAGCAAGGCCCAGTATTTCGGCTGGTAGACCTCGTAGGGCGCATCGAAATACTGCCCGTAGAGCAGCGGGGTGCTGCCGTACTGTTCGCGGCTGAGGTAGCGGACCAGGGAGAAGGCGTTGTCCGGCTGGTTTTCGTTGGTCGGCGGCTGGACGCTGGAGCGGATGATCACGACGCTGAAGATCGAGAAGCCGATCACGATGGTCGTCAGGCAGAGCAGGGCCGTGTTCCAGAAGACCTTGCCCTTGTCCAGGGTCTTCATCAGGCCCCAGAAGCACAGGGCCAGGACCGCCACCAGGAAGAAGGCGGCGCCGCTGTTGACCGGCAGGTGCAGGGTGTTGACGAAGAACAGGTCGAAATAGGCGGCCATCTTCGGCAGGTAAGGGATCAGGAAGAAGACCAGCACGCCCAGGATCACGACGGACACCAGGGTGATGCCGACCAGTTCCTTGAAGGTATATTTCCCGTCTTCCTTCTTCCGGTAATAGTACATGAAGACGAGGGCCGGGATGGCCAGCAGGTTCAGCAGGTGGACGCCGATCGAAAGGCCCATCAGGAAGGAGATCAGCACGATCCAGCGGTTGGCATGGGGCCGGTCGGCCTGTTCATACCATTTGGTCATGGCCCAGAAGACCATGGCCGTGAACAGGGAGGACATCGCGTAGACCTCGCCTTCGACCGCGGAGAACCAGAAGGTGTCGGAGAAGGTGTAGGCCAGGGAGCCCACGGCACCCGCTCCGAAGATGGAAACGGCTTCGCCGGTGCCCCAGGTCCCGTCTTCACGGGGTTTGAGCAGGCGTTTGGCGAAGAAGACGATCGTCAGGTACAGGAAGAAGATCGTCAGGGCCGAGCAGAGGGCGCTCATGACGTTGACGGCCACGGCGGCGTGTTCGGCGCCGGTGAACATCGTGAAGAACCGGGCGATCAGCTGGAATACCGGGTTTCCCGGCGGGTGGCCGACTTCCAGTTTGTAGGAAGATGCGATGAATTCGCCGCAGTCCCAGAAGGACGCCGTCGGCTCGATGGTGGCCAGATACGTAAAGGCGGAGATCAGGAAGACCGCCAGGGCTACGATCCGGTTCCACAGGTTGAACTTCTTCTGTTCCATATATTTCCTATCTTTTTCAGCTTTTTGCCTCCGAAAGGAGGATGGGCAATTTATCTTTGATAAACCGCAAATTTACGACAGATTCGCTATCTTTGCAAAAATAGTACCTTCAATCATGGCAGAAAACGACTGGAAGAAACGGCTCGGCGTGGTCTATTCCACCAATCCGGACTTCGCCTACGAGCAGGCGGCCGACGCCCCGCAGGAAGAAACCCTCCCGGCGGACCGGCAGCGGCTGATCGTGGCGCTGGACCGGCGGAACCGCGGCGGCAAGCAGGTGACCCTGGTGACCGGCTTCACGGGTACGGAAGAGGACCTCAAGGCACTGGGCAAGACCCTGAAGGTCAAATGCGGCGTCGGCGGGACGGCCAAGGACGGGGAGATCACCATCCAGGGCGACCTGCGCGACAAGGTCGTCGGCCTGCTCCATGAACTGGGATACGCCAAGGCCAAACGCGGGAACTGACATGCCGGACCTGTATACCGTCGATACGCTGAAAGTGCTTCCTGCCTCCGAGGCTTTCCCCGGCAGCCGGCTGCTCGCCCCTACCCAGGCGGACGGCGGACTGGGCCGGGCCCTGATGGACTGGGGGGACTCGCCCGTCAACGACATCCTGATCGTCGCCTTCACCATCCTGACCGTCCTGTATCTGCGGCGCCTGGTCGGCATCCTGCCTTACCTGGTCAAAGGCCTGTGGCGCTGGAAGGAGGTCCTCAACCTGGAGGCCAGCATGCGCCTTTCCCGGGACCGGACGTCCTTCGCCCTGGTGATGGTGGTTCCGTTCTGTCTGGTCATCTCGCGGTACAACCTGTATCCGCTCCGTTTCCTGGACGGGCTGGATGCCGGCATCCGGACCGTCGTCCTGGTCGGGATATTCGCCGTCTACGCCCTTCTGCGCCGTTTCCTGGCCCGGATCGCCGAGCCGCGGCGCATCCATTACGATACCTGGAGGATGGCCTCTGTGAGCGGCTACAATTACTTCATCGTACTGACTCTTCTGCTGGTCGCAACGGCGGGGATTTCCTCCATCGCCGGCGTCAATGAATTGATGGTCAAAACGATTCTTAGGTACGAAATCGCGGTCATTTTTGCCATTTTTCTCCTGCGCCGGACACAAATTCTGTCAAATGCTTGCAATCAATTCACGGCTTTTTTGTACCTTTGCGCGCTCGAAATCTTACCGGCCGGACTGCTGGTAGTTTCAGCGATCATTTTTTAGATTGGACATATGCGCGCAAGCAAGATTTTGGTTTCGCAGGCGGCACCGATGAACATGGCCCCCTACGATGCGGTGAAAGAGAAATACGGAGTAGAGATTGATTTCCGTCCCTTCTACCTGATTGAACCCCTTACTTCCCGGGAATTCCGGTCCCAGCGGCTGAACATCCTTGACTATACGGCCCTCGTTTTTTCAGCCCGTCATACCATCGACGCATTCTTCCAACTCTGCGAGGAACTCCGCGTCAAGGTTCCCGAGACCATGAAATATTTCTGCACGACCGAGGCGGTCGCCATGTACCTGCAGAAACACATCGTCTTCCGCAAACGGAAGATCTTCTACGGCAACGGCACGCCCCAGTCCGTGGTGGACCTGATCGGTCCCAAGCACAAGGGCGAGAAATTCCTCATCACGACGTCCGGCTCCGGCAACAACGAAACGATGGCCCGGCTGTTCGAGGCCGCCAAGCTCGATTATACGACGGCGGTTTTCGTCAAGAGCGTCCCCCAGGACCTGAAGGACGTGGACCTGTCCGCATACGGGCTGATCGTCGTCTACAATCCGGCGGACCTGGTTTCCCTGAAGGAGAACTTCCCGGACTACCAGCCCGGCCAGACCCGTTTCATCACCTTCGGCAGGCAGATCGCCAAGGCGGCCGAGGAAGCCGGCCTTCCGGTCAGCATCAATGCCCCCACGGCCGAAGTCCCGTCCGTCGCCAAAGCCATCGAGGTCTGCCTCGGAGCGGAGGAGTAATGGACGCCGGCCTCCCCAAACAGGAACGCATCTGCGGCAAGATCGCCATCGGGAAATTGCTCGCAGAGGGGCGTTACGGCTATGCGGGAGCGCTGAAATTCTGCTGGCTGGCCCCGAACGGGACCGGTAATCCCGATACGGGCTCGGCCCCTGTCAGCCGGGTGATGGTCTCCGTCTCCAAGCGGTTCTTCAAGCGGGCCGTCAAGCGCAACCTGCTGAAACGCCGCCTGCGGGAGGCCTACCGGACCCAGAAGGGGCTTCTTCCCGCGGGGGTCGACCTCATGCTAATCTACAATACAAAGGATGTCCTTCCCTTTGAGGAAATCCATGCCCTGGTCGGGCGGGCCCTTGTGGAGATCGCCGGAAAGATCGTAACGGCGCCCGAGGAAGGATGAGCCGGTTTTCCGATACGCTGAAGAAGGTGGCCATCAGCCCCTTCGTCCTGCTGATCCGGTTCTATCAGATCTGCATCTCCCCGCTGCTGCCGCCGACCTGCCGTTTCACCCCGACCTGCTCCCAATACGCGCTGGAAGCCTTCCGCAGGCACGGGCCTTTCAAGGGACTGTACCTGACGGTCAAGCGGCTGCTGCGCTGCCATCCCTGGGGCGGGCACGGGTATGATCCCGTCCCCGAAAAATTCCATTTTTAGATGGGTTTGATTTACCGTCTCAGCCGCACGAAGATGCTGAGCGGCAAGACCTTGCCCGTGGCGTCGCGCAGGGCGAGCTCTCCGCTTTCCATTTCGGTGCCGGGAGCATCCTGTGCCGCGAGCCCGAAGGCCTGGCGGACCAGGGTCTCGCCCAGCATGGCGGAGTAGCCGTTGGAATAGAGGTTGAGTACCAGGAAACTGTCCTTCGGCGCCAGGATCCGGCTGACGGTCTTCAGCATGTCGAAGAGCAGTTCGTCGAGTTTCCATTTCTCCCCGTCCGGGCCGTGGCCGTAGGCCGGCGGGTCCAGGATGATTCCTTGGTAGGCATTGCCCCGTTTGGCTTCCCGGCGGGCGAATTTCAGCGCATCCTCCACGACCCAGCGGATGCCGTCCAGCCCGCTGGCCTCCATGTTGCCGCGAGCCCAGGTGACGACCTGCCGGACCGAGTCCAGATGGGTCACGTCCGCCCCGGCGGCCTTGGCTGCGAGGGAGGCGCCGCCGGTATAGGCAAAGAGGTTCAGGACTTTCGGGGCCGGTTTGCCTTCCGCCTTGGCTTGTCCGACCAGTTCCCGGGTGTTCTTATAGATATATTCCCAGTTGGGCGCCTGCTCCGGGAAGACCCCGACATGCTTGAAAGAGGTCAGGCCGAGCCGCAGTTTGAAATCCAGCCCCGGCTGCAGGCCTTTGTACCGGATGTACCACTGGTCTTCCATCTTCTTGAGGCGGGCCCATGTACCGCTGTCCTCCTTGCCGGCCTTGCCGAATCCGGCACCCGGCGTGAACCGGGTATGGATCAGCCGGTCCCATTCCTGCTCGGAGAGGGACTTGTCCCAAAGGGCCTTGGGCTCGGGCCGGGCCATGACGTAGCTGCCGAACCGTTCGAGCTTTTCAAAGTTGCCGCTGTCCAGGATGGCGTAGTCTTTCCAGGTGTCGAGGGGATATTCGATTTTCATGGCGGGTTGGTTCTGGATTACAAAGATACCGATTCCACCGGATTTATCCGCCTGTAAAACGATAAAGTTAAGCGGGATAAGGGATTTTCGGTTGAAAATCATTACATTTGCGGACGGTCCTTTCGGAAAGGACGTCCTGTCGCAAGACAAAAACATAAAACAATCATACAACTATGCAACAGCACATTGATTCCTACGATTTTACCGGCAAACGCGCCATCGTGCGCGTCGATTTCAACGTTCCGCTGAACGAGAACTTCGAAATCACCGATGATACCCGTATCCGTCGCGCCATGCCGACCCTCAAGAAGGTCCTCGAAAAAGGCGGCTCCGTCATCATCATGTCCCACCTCGGCCGTCCGAAGAAGGTCGATCCGAAGTTCTCCCTCAAGCACATCGTCGCCCGCGTGTCCGAGTGCCTCGGCGTTCCGGTCCAGTTCGCCGACGACTGCATGAAGGCCGACGCGCAGGCCGCCGCCCTTAAGCCGGGCCAGGCCCTCCTGCTCGAGAACCTCCGTTACTACGCCGAGGAAGAAGGCAAGCCGCGCGGCCTCGCCGAGGATGCCTCCGACGAAGAGAAGAAAGCCGCCAAGGCTGCCGTCAAGGCTTCCCAGAAGGAATTCGTCAAGAAGCTCGCTTCTTATGCCGACTGCTATATCAACGACGCTTTCGGTACGGCCCACCGCGCCCACGGTTCCACCGCCCTCATCGCCGAGTACTTCCCGAACGACAAGATGTTCGGCTACCTGATGGAAGGCGAGATCAAGGCCATCGACAACGTCCTCAAGAACGCCCAGCGCCCGCTGACCGCCATCATCGGCGGCTCCAAGGTCTCCAGCAAGCTGGCGGTCCTGAAGAACCTCGTCGGCAAGGTGGACAACCTGATCATCGGCGGCGGCATGGGCTATACCTTCATCAAGGCCCAGGGCGGTCACATCGGCCAGTCCCTGCACGAGGATGAGCTCATTCCGGACGCTCTCGAGATCATGAAGGAAGCCAAGGAGCGCGGCGTCAACCTGTCCCTGTCTGTCGCGACCGTCTGCGGCCAGGCCTTTGACAACGATACGCCCCGCAAGATCTTCCCGATCACCGAGATTCCGGACGACTGGGAGGGCATGGATGCCGCTCCGGAGTCCCTCGAGAACTGGAAGAAGATCATCCTCTCTTCCAAGACCATCCTCTGGAACGGTCCGGTCGGCGTGTTCGAGCTTCCGAACTTCGCCAAGGGTACCCTCCAGATCGCCGAGGACCTCGCCGAAGCCACCAAGAATGGTGCCTACACCCTCGTGGGCGGCGGTGATTCCGTCGCGGCCGTGACCCAGATGGGCTATGCCGACAAGGTGAGCTACGTCTCCACCGGCGGCGGCGCCATGCTCGA
>JAFUUB010000052.1 GCA_017483985.1 Bacteroidales bacterium
GAATATTATGACGTGTTGGGCAAGACGATGGAAGTGGATGAGCTGCTGCGGAACCATATCTCCATCATGGATACCTATGACCCGCGGGGCCGGATCGCCCTGTTGCTGGACGAATGGGGAACCTGGTTCGAAGTGGAGCCGGGGACGAATCCGGGCCATCTGTTCCAGCAGAACACGATGCGCGACGCGATGGTGGCGGCGCTGAACCTGAACCTGTTCAACCGCTATGTCCGCCGGCTGAAGATGGCGAACATCGCCCAGATCGTCAATGTGCTGCAGTCCATGGTCCTGACCGACGGACCCCGGATGGTCCTGACCCCGACCTACCATGTCTTCCGGATGTTCAATGTCCATCAGGGGGCGACGCTGGTACCGGTGGATTTCCAGGCGGGTGTGTTGCGGGCCGATTCCGGCCGGACCTGTCCGGACTTCAGCGCTTCGGCCTCCCGGGACGCTGAAGGGGTGCTGCACCTGACCCTGGCGAATCCGTCCCTGGAAAAGGAAGCCACGGTGAAGGTCTCTTTCGACAATTTGAAGCCGCGTACGGTTTCCGGAGAGATTCTGAAAGCTGCCAAGATCCAGGCTTACAATGAGTTCGGTAAAGAGCCCGCCGTGGCACCCGTCGCATACAAAGACGCGAAGGTCGCTGCGGACGGCCTGACGCTCAAGCTGCCGGCCGCCTCGGTGGTCGTCCTTGAAGTACGCTGATCAAATCCCTCCCAGGTAGCCCAGGCTGCCGGCCAGCAGGAGCATCAGCAGGCCGAAGATCAGAACCAGGCAGCCGCACCCGCAGCCGATCTTTGCGCCGGTCTTCGCCCCGCGGAGGGCGCCGTCCGCCTCTTCACCCCTGCGGGAGAAGATCAGTCCCAGCACGGCTCCGATAAGCGCCAGTATGAGAATCATTTTCAGCATGTGACGAAGATACGGATTTCCCCGGGAAATCCAAAGGAATCAGACCAGGAGCAGCCCGATGCGGAAGGCGATGAAGGCGCAGATCCAAGCCACGGCCATGGTATAGGCGATGCAGGCGAAGGCCCAGCCCCAGCTGCCCGTCTCGTTCTTGATGGCGACGAAGGTCGCGATGCACGGGAAGTACAGCAGGACGAAGATCATGAAGGCAAGGGCGGCCGGCCATTGGATGGCGCCTTTCAAGGCATTCTGCAAGGCCGTGTCTTCAGAGAGGTCTTCCCCCTCGGAGATTTTCGCCCCTTGCGAGTACATGACGCCCAGGGTGCTGACGACCAGTTCCTTGGCACATACGCCGGTCAACAGGCTGACATCCATTTTCCAGGTGAATCCCAACGGGTTCAGCGCCGGGGCGACGGCCTGTCCGAGACGGCCGATATAGGAGTCTGCCTGCTGCTGCTCGTACAGCGCGTCGATCTGGCGGGCGGCGGCGTCCCGGTCGGCCAGGAGGACGGAATCCGCCGGGCTCGTGCCTGCCTGCTCGTTCAGCTGGGCATAACGCGCCTGGGCCTCGGTCAGTTTCGGGCTGCGCGGGAAATACCCCAGGAACCAGATGGCGACCGAGCAGATGAGGATGGTTGTCGCCATTTTCTGCAGGTACTGGCGGCCCTTTTCCCAGGTATGGCGCCAGATGGCCTTGCCGGTCGGAACGCGGTAAGGCGGAAGTTCCATGACGAACGGCAGGTCGTCATCCTTGACGAACTTGCTGAATATCAAAGCGGAAATGATGGCCAGCACGATGCCCAGCAGGTAGATGCCCAGCAGGGCCAGTGCGGCGTGCTTCGGGAAGAAGGCCCCGGCCAGCAGCACGAAGATCGGCAGGCGGCCGGCGCAGGACATGAAGGGGATGATGGCGATGGTGACCAGCCGCGACTTCCGGCTCTCGATCGAGCGGGTGGCCATGATGGCGGGTACGTTGCAGCCGAATCCCATGACCATCGGGATGAAGCTTTTGCCATGCAGGCCGATGCGGTGCATCAGCTTGTCGACGATGAAGGCGGCGCGCGCCATGTATCCGGAGTCTTCCATCAGGGAGATGAAGAAGTACAGGATCAGGATGTTCGGCAGGAAGACCAGCACGCTGCCGACGCCGGCGATGATTCCGTCCACGACCAGGTCCTTGAGCCAGCCGTCTTTCATGAAAGCCGCCACGAAGCCCCCGAACTGTCCGACCAGCCAGTCGATCCATTCCATGGGGTAGTTGCCCAGGCTGAACGTCGCCTTGAACATGATGTACAGCAGCACGATGAAGATCGGGAAGGCCGCCCATTTGTTGGTGACCACGGCGTCGATCCGGTCGGTCAGGGTCCGCTTCGGCCGGTCGGTGACGTGTTCCCGGTAGGTCTCGGAAAGGGCGCCTTGGATGAAGGCGTATTTCGCATCCACGATGGCGGCCTCCGTCGTGGTGTGCAGCAGGTCCTCGATACGGGCCTGTTCTTCGGCGCGGGCCTGTGCGATTTCGGCGGCGTTGGGCAGGCCGGAGATGATGCGTTCAACGTCCGCATCATTCTCCAGATATTTGATGGTCAGGAACCGAGTCGAGTAATGGATGCGGATGTCGAGGTTCTGCCAGATCATCGGCCGGATGCGGTTGATGCTCTTCTCCAGTTCGGCCCCGTGGTTGATGTGGATGTGCCGGGCCAGGGAGGGGTCGCTCTGTTTGTAGACCTTGATGACGGTATCGAACAGTTCGGGAATGCCCCGTCCGTCGCGGCTGACCGTCGGACAGACCGGGATGCCGAGCAGCCATCCCAGCTGACGGGTGTCGATCTGGTCGCCTTTGGCTTCCAGTTCATCGTACATGTTCAGGGCCATGACAGTGCGCAGGTTCATGTCGATGACCTGGGTCGTCAGGTAGAGGTTGCGTTCGATGTTGGAGGCGTCGACCACGTTGATCACGACGTCGGGCATCTTCTCGACGAGGTTCCGGCGGACATAGAGTTCTTCAGGGGAATAGGCTGACAGGGAATATGTTCCGGGGAGGTCGACCAGGACGAAACGGTAGCCTCCATAGGAGAATTTGCCTTCCTTGGCATCGACGGTGACGCCGCTGTAGTTGCCGACATGCTCATGGCTGCCGGAAGCGATGTTGAACAGGGAGGTCTTTCCGCAGTTCGGATTGCCCACCAGGGCGACGCGGATCTCATGGCCCCTTTCATCGGCCAGTTCATGCATTTCCCGGGCGACAAGGGTTTCCTCATCGGACTCCAGCCGTTCCTGGGCATGTTCGACGGCGATGTGCTCCAGCGCTTCCGTCTCGCTGATCACCTCGATCATCCGGGCCTCTTCCCGGCGCAGGGAAAGCTTGTAGCCCAATATTTCATATTCGATGGGGTCTTTCAGGGGGGCGTTGAGGACGACTGTCACTTTCTTGCCTGCGATGAATCCCATTTCTATCAGACGCTTGCGAAAACTGCCGTGTCCGCCCACCTTGGCGATCACGGCCTTTTCACCCGTCTTCAGGTCAGCCAGTCTCATGTCAAGTTTAAATTTGCGCTGCAAATTTAGCTGAAATCCGGTGAGAAATCAATCGTCAATAGTTAGGATTCGGAAGGGAAGCCCTCCCATGTTATGGGGAGAAATTCCGAAAAAAAACGTATCTTTACCCAACCGTAAAAACGCGAAAAATGGATAACCAGAAAAAATACGCCATCGGCGTGGACATCGGCGGAAGCCATATCTGCTCGGCCGTCGTAGACCTTAAAACCGGAAAAATCCTCGGAGAACCTGTCAATACGCCCGTAGACCATACCTGCTCCGCGGAGCAGATCTTCTCGGCCTGGACGGAGAACCTCCGCCTGGCCATCGGCGAGGCGGGTGTCCCTGTGAATCAGATCGGCATGGCCTTCCCGGGCCCGTTCGATTATGACAAGGGCATTTCCTGGATGGAACACAAATTCGTGGATATCAAGGGACTGAATGTCGGAGAAATCTTGCAGGCCCGGATGCTGGAGCACCGCGGTCTGACCTTCAAGTTCGTCAATGACGCCGGCGCTTTCGCCTTGGGCGAGAGCCAGTTTGGAGCGGCCAAGGATGCCGACCGGGTCCTGGTGCTGACCCTGGGGACGGGCGTGGGCTCCGGCTTCATCGCAGACCACAAGATCGTCCGGGAAGGGCCGCAGGTTCCCGAAGGCGGCGAAGTCTGGAACCTCCCGTTCCAGGACGGTATCGTCGACGAGGCCTTCTCGACCCGTTGGGTGGTCAAGCGCTACAAGGAACTGACGGGCAAGGAAGTACAGGGAGCGAAGGACGTCGCCATCCGCTATGAGATCGACAACGATGCCCGGCAGCTGTTCACCGAGTTCGGTGCCCGTCTGGCCGAGTTCACGATCCCGTGGCTGGAGAAATTCGAGGCCCGTACGCTGATCCTGGGCGGCAACATCGCCCGCAGCCTCCCGCTCTTCCTGCAGCCGATGCAGCGCCGGTATGGCCAGAGCGGCATGGACGTATCCGTCAAGGCCTCCGTCCTGCTGGACAAGGCCGCGATGATGGGCGCCGCTTCGCTTTTCCTGTAAAAGGCTATTCGAAGTCGCCTACGTCGATCAGGTTGTTGAGCAGTGCATAGACCGTAAGGCCGGCGACCGTCTTGATGCCGGTCTTGCGGGTAATGTTCTTGCGGTGCGTGATGACCGTATAGATGGAAATATTGAACTGGTCTGCGATCTCCTTGTTGAGCATGCCTTTGGCAACGCAGACCAGGATTTCTTTTTCCCGGGCGGAGAGTTCCTCTCCTTCCGTTTTCCCGCTTTCCTGCCGGCCCTCGAGGGCGGCCCTCAGTTTGCGGATGATCGTGGTCGGCTCGTCGTACAGGCTGAAGGTCTCATCGTAGGCCTTGAGGGTCTCCTCGCCCTCCAACCCGGTTTGAAGCGCAACGGCTACTGCATCGGAATTGTCTGACAACCAGTTTCTTCCATTCGCCCTCTCCGCATAGCTGAACACGCAGGGATCGATGATGATGACATCGGCCTCGATGTTCCGCAGGCGGGTCTCGCTGCCGCGGCCGACGTCGGGCAGGATGCCGGCGACCTCAAACTCCCCGAGGTCGTTGAAAATGCTTTCCAATCCCTTGGCCACGACGATGGAAGGGACGATCAGCAGGACTTTCCGGGAACTAGTTTTCATGGTCTTCGAGCCGGTTGACCATCGGAACCAGGATGTCGTTTTCGATGGCGGTGTGTTTCTCCAGGTCCATCCCGAGCAGGTACAGCTTGAACAGGATTTCACTGACCTGGCGGTCGTCGCATTCCTGCGGCAGGTATTTCATGATGATGTTCTTCAGGTCCCCGAGTTTCTCCTCGACGTTGGTGTGGTTTTCCTCGTACTGGGTGATGGTGAAGCCTTTGTCCCCGACATGGTCCAGTACGCTCTGTACATAGGGGAAAACCACTTCCTCCTCGTAGCGGAAATGCTCCGAGAGTTCCTCTTTATAGGCGGAGAAGAAACGCCAGATGACCTTCTTGTACCGCTCGTCGCAGGGCTCCAGCATCCGGTCGAGCTGGCCGGCCAGCTCCTGCAGGGCGTTGTCCATGTAATCGGCATGGCTGCTGTGCAGGTAGGTGACGATATCCCGCAGGTCGGCGGTGCGCAGGGCATCGCTGGAGGGCATGTATCCGGCGAAGGTGTAGACCTTGCAGATCAGCAGGAAGGTCTGCGGGTTGATGCCTTTCTTGCGACACGCCTCTTCGACCGTTTCGTCTCCGAAGCCGAAACGGAGGCCTACCCGGGTCAGGACACCCAGCAGGTTCGGGTTGAGGTCCAGCAAGTCGGCGAGTTTCATGTTGCCGGCCAGCCGGATGGCGTCGCTTTCACTCCTGTGCTTTTTCATGGGAATCGGGTCTTTGTACATCTGCAAATGTAATGATTTATATCGGAAACGGGTCACCTTTCGCAAGGGAACCCGTTTTCAACAACAATTAAAAGGATAACTCACTAAACTTTTTAACTATATGGCCTTTGTTATTTTCCGATGGCAAAGGTACGGCAGGATGCCGGACGCCGCAATCCTAAGAAGTTGGTATTTTCTCCGCCGGCGGCTACCAACTTGTTTGCTGCTGCTGTCGGGATGCAGGTTATTAAAACGTTATATCCCCATAAATTGGTATTGTCATGCGACGGACCCCTCTGTATTTTTGCGCTGCAAATGTTACGGATGTTCAAAAAGATGAAAAAACTGATTTTGTTTCTTTTTGCGACGATGGTCCTGTCTCTCAGCACCTACGCCCAGTCCCGCCTGACGGTGGGAGGGTACGGTGAGGTGGCCCTGACACGGAATTTCTACAGCGACAATGTATATCGGTATTCGAGCGCGTCTGCGCATGCGGGCGAGAGCCATGGGCGTTTCGATATTCCCCACGCCGTCATCTACCTGGGCTACGATTTCGGAAAAGGCTGGACCATGCAGTCCGAGATCGAGTTCGAGCATACCGGTACGGGCGTAGCGACCGAGCGGGAGTTCGAGGAAGCCGGCGAATGGGAGAAGGAAGTGGAGAAAGGCGGCGAGGTGGAATTGGAGCAGTTCTGGATCCAGAAAGCTTTCCTGCCGCAACTGAACGTCCGCATGGGCCATATCGTGGTCCCGGTCGGCGGTTTGAACAATGCCCATGAGCCGCTGAATTTCTTTACGGTATACCGGCCGGAAGGGGAAAGCACCATCCTGCCGTCGACGTGGCATGACACGGGAATCAGCATCTGGGGCCAGGCCGGAGCGTGGCGTTACGAGGCCCAGTTCCTGGCGGGGCTGGATGCCCTGATGTTCACCCGGGACAACTGGATCAAGAACGGACCCAAGTCGGCCTTTGAATACAAGGTCGCCAACCAGTACGGTGCTGCCCTGCGGATCGACAATACCTCGGTGCGGAACCTGCGGCTGAGCCTGAGCGGCTATGCCGGCAACTCCATGCGGAACACCTATCCCAACGATGCCCTCTCGGAGCGCTATGACGTGAAAGGAACGGTCCTGGTCGGTGCGTTCGACTTTGCGTACACCGGCAAGCGACTGGTCGTGCGGGGCAATGCCGACTATGGCTCCCTGTCCGATGCGGCGGTCATCAGCCGGTACAAGGCCGGGAAAGCGGCCGGCGATTCTCCCTACAGCAGTACGCCGGTCGGCGGTGCCGCATACGCTGCCGGCATCGAGGCGGGCTATGACATCCTGCCCTGGCTGCAGCCCCGCGATAAGGAACAGAAACTCTTTGTCTTCGGTCGGTACGAAGCCTACGATTCCTATGTCCCTTCCGAGGGGCAGGCGGACTTCTCCTATACGGCCAAGCAGCGTATCGCCTTTGGACTGAACTGGTCCCCGGTGCCCCAGATTGCCGTGAAGGCCGAGTGGTCGCACCGCTTCCTGTCCAGCCAGTACAACAACGAACCCTCCGTCAGCATCGGCGTGGCGTACATGGGTTTTTTCAAGCGATAGAACAAAACAACTGAAATATGAAAATCATTCTCAAAACACTGGTTTTCGCCGCCCTGGCGGCCCTGACCCTTTCCGCCTGTGACAAGACCAAGACGGATGATGAACTGACTTCCGAAGAAAAGGCCCTGAAGGCCGCGGTCGGGCAGTATGTCCCGAACGTGATCTACAAGACGTACGGCAACCTCGCCGATGAGTCCGAGGCGCTCTACAAGCAGCTGTCCGCCATGAAGGAGGCCGGTGCGGACAAGTTGACCCAGGCCCAGATCGATGCGGTGTGCACGACGTTCAAGAATGCCCGTTCCTATTGGGAGAAGAGCGAGGCTTTCCTCTTCGGTGCGGCCTCCCAGTTCAAGATCGACCCGCACATCGACTCCTGGCCGCTGGACAAGACGGCCCTGGCCAACAACCTGAGCAATGCCAAGGTGATTGCCTCCCTGGATGCGGACGGCGGTGCCGCGATCGGACAGGTGGGTGAGTCCGCCCTGGGTTTCCACGGGATCGAATTCATCCTTTTCCGTGACGGCAAGAACCGGAGTGTCGCCGACTTCAAGGGAGTGGAGCAGGACGAGGCTTTCAAGGGAATGAACGTCACCGGCCAGACCGAACTCATCTTCGCCACCGCCGTGGCTGAAGACCTGATGGGCTATTGCTTTGAACTCCAGGTTTCCTGGAATCCGGACGCCCCGGCCGCCCGCCGCACCCTCGTCGAGGATGAACTGGAACTGAACACGACCCTGGACAACGGTCTTTCCTTCGGAGAGAACATGCTGAGCGCTTCTGAAGCCGGCAGTACCTTCCGCTCCTGGCAGGCGGCGGTCTCCACCATCCTGGTGGCGGGCTGCTCCAACATCGCCGGTGAGGTCGCCGATACCAAGATCGGTTCGGCCTACTACCACAAGACCCAGGAGGATGCCGACTACATCGAGTCCCCGTATTCCAAGCGTTCCTACATCGACTTCCGGGACAACATCTACAGCATCCAGTATACCCTATACGGGGCCTTGGATGCGACGGCTCCGAACAGCGCTTCCATCATGTCCATGCTCCAGGAGTTCAATCCTTCCCGGGCGGCTTCCCTGGAGGCTGCGCTGAAAGGTGCCGTTGCGGCGCTGGACGCCTGCGTGAACAGCGGGGTCGCTTTCGTGGACAACCCGACGGCAGCGGTCGCGGAGAAGGCCATGGAGGCCATCGGGGCATTGGATGACGAACTGAACGATGCATCCGACTATATTTTGACGCTTTAACCAAACAATATGAAAATCAGGAGATTAATTCTTTTGACGGGAGTGGTGGCCCTTGGGGTCACCGCTTGCCGTGAGAACGGGGCGGATACGCCGAAACCCCACGAGTCCGATGCGAAGTATGTCGTACAGGCCGTTGGAAACTTCGAGGCGGACGAGTGGTAGGCGAGCGGTCAGCTGGGTACGACCCTGAACGTGACGGAAGGCTGCTACGAAGATCCGGCTCCGGCCGTCTCCGCGCAGGGGCTGGACGTCGCCTTCAACCACGGCGAGATGTTTTTCGAGCGGAATGTGACCTTGAATACGGCTCCGTTCAAGGGCCTGGGCCCGGCTTCGGTCCGCAAGTCCTGCCTGGACTGCCACCCGAACTACGGCCACGGCGAATGGCAGCCGGCCTATATCGCGAATGATTCCCGTGCCAGCGGCAACGGTTACCTGCTGGTCGTCTACCATCCGGTGGCTCCGGGCAGCAACGACGGTCCGTATATCGCCGAGGTGACGGGCATGCCGCAGACCATGGCGGCCGCTCCGTTCCTGCCTCCGATCGACGAAACCCAGATCTCCATCGCCTGGAACCCTGTCACGGCCATGGAAAGCGGCCTGCCGATGCAGTTCAAGGACGGTGAGAAATACGAACTGATCTATCCGGAAGTCAACATTCCGGCTTCCGCCTTCAATACCGATCCGGTCCCGACCAACCTGGCCTTCCGCCTGGAATCCACGATCGGCGTGATCGGTGCAGGCCTGCTGGATGCTGTGGATCAGGATGATATCCGGGAGCAATACCGCGAGGAAGCGAAATATGTGGAATTGAATCCGGCGTTCTGGGACAAGTCCGCCAACGATTTCGCGGCTTCCGCCTTCTACCACAACTGGCAGCCGGGGGTCTACGGCGCCGGATACGATGCCGACGGCAACTATCTTGAGCGGGATGCGTACAAGGGCGGGAAGGCCCTCAAGCGTTTCACCTATGCGATGACCCGCGCCTCCTTGCAGGACGGCGCCGGCGCCAACGCTATCTGGAACATCACCAACGTCTCCCGTCCGGACCGCCCGTTCCTGTATACGACCGTGGCCTGGGCGACGGCGATGTCGAAGAATCCGCAGGTCATTGCCGACATCAAGGCGGCCGGCGCTTCCTCTCCGTACTATGTCGATGTGGACGGGAACGGGACGGTGACCGACGAGGAGATCGCTGAGGCGGTCCTCGCCCTGCTCAGCCCTTCGACCAACCAGTTTGACAATGCTTACCACAATTTCGAGGCGGAGATGAGCGCGGATGATTTCTATGATTTCGTGGTCTGGCACCGCGGCCTCGCCATTCCGCGTGCCCGTGACCTCCATGAGGAGGATACCCAGCGCGGCAAGGAACTTTTCATGAGCATGGGCTGCGCCGCCTGCCACCGTCCTTCCTGGACGACCCGGGATGACAACTACTGGTCTCCGGCCATGAACGAAGGCAAGCCGCTCCCGCGCTATGCCAACCAGAAAATCTATCCGTATACCGATTTCATCCAGCACCGGCTGTTCATGAAAAACGATATCCACGGCACCTGGTGCCGCACCACCCCGCTGTGGGGCCGCGGCCTTTCCGCCATGCACACCGGCCGCTCCGACCGGCTGCATGACTGCCGCGCCCGCAATGTCGTCGAGGCGATCATGTGGCACGCTTACAGCAAGGACAGCGATGCCTACAAGAGCGCCGAGCAGTTCTATAACCTGTCCAAGCAGGACCGCGACGCCGTCGTGAAGTTCATCGATTCGATTTAATGAAGAAACCGATTGTAAAATATCTTGCATACGGATCCCTGGCAGTCCTCATCGTGCTGATGATGGCTGCCACGATCCTTGAACGGCTGCAGGGGACCGATGCGGCCTTCCGTGTCATCTACCACAATCCGCTGTTCATCGCCCTGTGGGCGGTCCTGGCCGTCTCCGGCCTGTGCTGGCTGCTGATCCGCAAGGTGCAGAAACACTTCTTTACGATGTTGCTGCACCTGTCTTTCGCGGTGATCCTGCTCGGTGCCCTGGTTACCTTCCTGTGGGGCCGTTCCGGCGAGATCCACCTGCGAAGTGGCGCGCCCTCTTCCGAATATGTACTGGAGGACGGGCGGACGGCGGAGCTGCCGTTCTCCTTGGAACTGATCCAGTTCCGGATGGAGTTCTACAAGGGGTCGAAAGCCCCTTCCGATTATGCTTCGCAGCTGGTCTGCGTCGACGAGGATACCCGGGAAGACGTGGAGATTTCCATGAACCATATCTACAAGCACCGGGGTTACCGGTTCTACCAGGCGGATTTCGATGAGGATATGCAAGGCTCCATCCTGGCGATCAGCCATGACCCCTGGGGCGTGGGCATCACCTATACCGGCTATCTGTTGCTGCTGGTCTCGATGATCGGTTTCTTCTTCCAGCGGCATTCCGGTTTCCGTGCCGCGTTGGGCCGGCTGTCCGCAGCGGCCGTATTGCTGCTGGTGCTCCTGCCGCAAGGCGCCCGCGCGGCGTCCTCCACGACGGAACCGAAGGTCCTTCCCAAGGAAGTCGCCGACCGTTTCGGCGGGTTGTATGTCTATTACAACAACCGCATTGCCCCGCTGCAGACCCAGGCCCGGGATTATTGCCTGAAAGCCTATGGGAAGGCGCATTGGGGCCCGTATTCCGCCGAGCAGGTGCTGACCGGCTGGCTGTTCTATTATGACTGGTGGAAGGATGTCCCGTTCAAGGTCAAGGCCAAGGACCGGGGTACGGCGAAGGAACAGGAAAAGCACCGGATCTTCGAGAATACCGCTTCCGGCGATGCCCTGAAACTCTTCCCGGTGGCTGCCGCCGATTCGGCAGGGGGCGTCTCCGTCAATTGGTACAACTGCAACGAGCTCCTGCCCGAGGAACTGTTCGAGGACTATGACCAGTGGGTCTTCATCCGCCGGGTGCTCGACCTGGTCGCCGAGTCCGTCCGTGCGGAAGACTGGGCGGAAGTCGACCGTATCGTGGGCAAGATCAAGGCCTACCAGGAAAAGACGGCAGCGGAGGTCCTGCCTTCTGCGCAGCATGTCCGGGCGGAACGCTTTTACAACCGGATTTCCCGGCCCATGATTCCGTTCATGGCATCGATCACCCTCGGTATCATCCTGTTCGTCCTGAGCGGGATCTGGCTGTCAAAGGGGCGGAAAGCCCCGGTGGGGCTGCAGCATGGCCTTGCCGTCCTGTCGGCCCTCCTGCTGGTCTATCTGACCCTGGTCCTGGGACTGCGCTGGTATGTTTCCGGCCATATGCCATTCTCCGGCAGTTATTGCGTGATGTTGCTGATGGCGTGGCTCTCATCGCTGGCGATGCTCCTGCTGTACCGGAAATTCCCGCTGGTGCAGCCGCTGGGATTCCTGCTGGCGGGTTTCACGATGCTCATGGCCTCCCTGTCCAGCGCCAATCCCCAGATCACCCATCTGATGCCGGTGCTGCAGTCTCCGCTGCTGAGCATCCATGTGCTGAGCATGATGATGTCCTACACGCTCTTCGGCCTGGCCGCGCTGAACGGCATCATGGGACTGGCCGTCCCGGCCGGCCGCGAGACGCTGCGGGATGTCAGCCTGGTGGTCCTGTATCCGGGAATCTTCCTGTTGATTTTCGGCACCTTCCTGGGCGCGGTCTGGGCCAATATCTCCTGGGGCAGCTACTGGGCCTGGGATCCGAAAGAGACCTGGGCGCTGATCACGATCCTGGTCTACTCCTTCGCCTTGCACGGCAGCTCGCTGAAGATTTTCCGCAATCCGACCTTTTTCCACATCTACGCCATCCTGGCTTTCCTGTCGGTGCTGGTGACGTATTTCGGCGTCAACCTGATCCTCGGCGGCATGCACGCCTACGCATAGCGGCGCGGCAGACGCAGCAGGATCGACAGCAGCGCAATGCCCAGCAGGGCAAGCGGATAATACAGGTAGCCGATGATGGATACCGCGGAGATACCGGCCAGACCGGAGGCCATCAGCATCTGGGCGCCATAGGGGATGATGCCCTGGATAATGCAGGAGAAGGTGTCCAGGATGCTGGCCGTCTTGCGCGGGTCCAGGTCGAACCGGCCGGTGATGTCCTTGGCGATACTGCCGGTGGTGATGATGGCGATCGTGTTGTTGGCGGTGCACAGGTTGGCCAGCGCCACGAGGGCCGCAATGGAAAGTTCCGCACCCCGTTTGCCCCGGATCCGGCGGGTCAGGACGCGGATGATCCAGTCGATACCGCCGTTGAAGCGAATGATTTCCAGCATGCCGCCCGCCAGCATCGTGACGATGATGAGGTCACCCATCCCGGCGATGCCTTCCCCGACGGATTGCAGGAAACCGGTCCAGCTGATCTCCCCGAGGCTGAAGCCCAGGACGGCGTTGAGGCCCAGGCCGATGGTAAGGACGGTGAGGACGTTGACCCCGCACAGGGCGAGGATGATGACGGCCAGGTAGGGCGCGATCTTGATCCACTGGAGCTGCTGCACGGCCGGGGTGATGTCCAGGTGCAGGCCCAGGAACACATAGATACCCGCTACGATCAGGGCGGCGGGACCGGCCAGCCAGATGTTGGCCTTGAACTTGTCGGCCATGGAACAGCCCTGGGTGCGGGTGGCCGCGATGGTGGTGTCGGAAATGAAGGAGAGGTTGTCCCCGAAGAAGGCGCCGCCGACGATGATGGCGGTGATCATCGGCAGGCTGATGCCGGTCTGTCCGGCGATGCCGGCTGCGATCGGGACGAGGGCGACGATGGTACCGACGCTGGTCCCGATGGCCATGGAGATGAAGCAGGCGGCGAGGAAGAGTCCGGCCAGGATCAGTTTGCCGGGCAGGATCATCAGGGTCAGGTTGACGGTGGCTTCGATGCTGCCGATGGCCTTGGCGGTACTGGCAAATGCCCCGGCCAGCACGAAGATCCAGATCATCAGCAGGACGTTCTTGTCCCCGGCTCCGCGGGAGAAGACGGCGATTTTCCGCTCCAGTTTCCCGCCCCGGCTGATCAGGATGCCATAGATGGAAGCCAGCAGGAAGGCCGATGCGACGGGGACCTTGTAGAAGTCCTTGGCAATCAGGGAAGAGACCAGGTACAGGGCCAGGAAGACGACCAGCGGGCTGAGGGCCAGCATGCCGCGCAGGGGACTCTTGGCCGGGATCCGTTCCCGCAGGGTGCGGCCCAGTTCGGTGATATATCGTTTCGGGGTAAGGCTCATGTTTTTTCCGGATATTCGTTTCTCAGTTTGCGTTTCCGCTCTTTCCTCGTTCCTCTTCGATTTTTACCAGCGTGTCCTTCAGGATTTCTTCACGCAGGCGGGTGAGCCAGTCCGAAAAGGCAACCGTATCGAAGGCGTAGGTCTTGTTCAGTTCGTATTCATTGTCCGCCCACGTGTCGATCGGGGATTCATTGTGCTGGATGACGGCTTCCAGTTTGTCCAGGGCCTTGTAGATCCGGGCTTCCGTAGTCTGCTGGGCTTCCATTTCCGCCAGGAGGGCCTGCATTTCGTCGGCCGGTCCTTTCGGCAGGGAAGCGACCCACCGGCCCAGCAGGGATTCCTCGATTTCGTTGTCCTTCGCGGTTTTCAGGAAGGTGGGGATGTCTCCGGTGAAACATTCCCCCAGGTCGTGGATGAGGCACATCCGGATGACTTTGTCCATGTCGGCCTGCGGGAATTCTCCGCGCAGCAGAAAGGCCATCAGGCTGACCCGCCAGCTGTGCTCGGCCACGCTCTCCCTGCGCCGCCGCGAGGTGGTGCAGTGACGTGGCGTGTCTTTCAGCCTCTCCGCAACATGCAGGATGTCAAGTAATTCTCTGGGTTCCATCTGTCTTGTTCGTTTTCGGCCCGTTTCGCCTTCCGGTTATCCGTCAAAGAGTGCCGGCAGCTCGTTTTCAGGCCGGTGCAAAAATACGATTTTCCTCTCTAAAAGAAAAGCGACGCGAATCTCTGAGCCACGTGGCTCAGACATCCGCTCCACACGCCCCGACATCCGCTCCATGAGTCCCGACATCCGTTCTACGCGCCCCGGCATCCGCTCCATGCGTCCCGACATCCGCTCTGCGCGCCCTGGCATCCGCTCCTCACATCCTGACATTCGTTCCTCACACCCCGGCATCCGCTCTGCGCGCCCTGACATCCGTTCCTCACGTCCTGAAAACGCTCCTGCCGTCCCTGCAACCGGGACGTCGCGAGCAAATTCACCCGAAAACGCTCCTGTCGTCCCTGAAACCGGGACGTCGCGAGCAAACTGCGCTGAAAACGCCCCTGCCGTCCCCGAAACTGGGACGCCGTGTCTTTTCCTGATTTAGGTTGACTTTTTTGGCGTATTAACCCTGCAGAAAGTTGACCTGGATTTAACTTATCGCTGATTTATGTTGACTTGTCGTCAATATCGCTGTTTTTTGTTGACTTATCC
>JAFUUB010000006.1 GCA_017483985.1 Bacteroidales bacterium
AAGTACTTGTACGACAGGTCGTAGCGGGAATGCTCCACCACATCAATATCAGACAATGTGTAAATCGTCTTCAGCAGAAGGTACTTGAACATCTTGATCGGATCCTCCGCCACTCGGCCATTGTCCAAGCAATATTTACTCGTCAGCTCTTCGTTTACGAAACTGAAGTCAATAAGATCATTGATTTGCCTCAGAACGTGGTTTTTAGGAACCAACATATCATAAAGAACAGCATGCTCACTGAACTGTATTTTGCCTTGTGCCGGTAACATAACTCTTTGATTTCCAAAGGTTAAGTTACGAAAAATCGAGGAAATATCCAAATAAATTGAACATTTCCTCGATTAATTTAGGAAGCCTCTAAAGGAACTTTTTCAGTGCCCTCATTGGCGCAGGTGTGTTTTTCTCTGCTGCACCTGCGCCGCAAATCTGCATTCTGCGCGCAAAAGCGGCGTAGGTATCGCACAATTTTACACACCTGCTTATCGAGATGCAGAGAAACGCAAATAATGACAAAACGATTGAAAATACCGACAAGCCGGTGGCGTCGGGAGTCGTTATTTTTGCGTACAAAATAGTCTCTTATTCCAATGGCAAAGAAAATTCTGACGATCGTATGCGCATTATTGTGCTCAGTATGCTTGATTGCCCAGCCGAATGAGGGCCTTGGCAGACAACGTGGCCCCGGCTGGCTGAAGGATGCGGTTTTCTACCAGATCTATCCGTCTTCCTACATGGATTCCGACGGAAACGGCATCGGAGACATTCCGGGCATCACTTCTAAACTGGACTATATTCGTGACCTGGGTGTGACAGCCATCTGGCTCAATCCCGTGTATGTCTCCGGATGGACGGACGGCGGTTACGATGTCATCGACTTCTACCGGGTCGATCCCCGGTTCGGCACCAACACGGACATGGTTGAACTGACGCGCAAGGCGCATAAACGCGGTATCAAGGTCTGCCTGGACCTGGTTGCAGGACATACCAGCGACCAGAACGAGTGGTTCCTCCAGTCCAAGAGCGGAAAAGACCTCCGGTACAGTGACTATTATATCTGGACAGACGAGATCTCCGAAGAAGACAAGGAGCAGATCCGCCTGCGCTACCAGCAGGAAAATCCGGCCGCCAGTACGATCGGCCGTTTCGTGGAGGCCAATGCACCCCGCGCAAAATATTATCAGAAGAATTATTACGAGAGCCAGCCGGCCTTGAATTACGGCTATGCCCATCCGGATCCGAACCATCCTTGGGAGCAGCCTGTCGATGCGCCCGGTCCCCGCGCGACCCGTCAGGAACTGAAAAATATCATGACTTTCTGGTTCGACAAGGGAATCGACGGTTTCCGGGTCGACCTGGCTTCATCCCTGATCAAAAATGATGAGCCGGACAAGGCGGAGACGTCCAAACTCTGGCACGAAATGCGCGAGTGGCGCGATGCCAATTATCCTGAGTGTGTGCTGATTGCGGAATGGTTTAATCCGCAGCAGTCCATCCCGGCCGGGTTCGATATCGATTTCTTCCGGGCGGGCGGTCCCCGTCGTCCGGGCAATGCAGGTCCGAAGGTCAACCTGACGGACGAATCCACGCCTGACAGCCCGGCTTATTTCGACTTGACGGGAAAGGGGAGTATCCGGACCTTCGTCGAGAATTATGAGAAGGCTTTCCGTGCAACGAAGGACTTGGGCTACATCTCTTTCCCGACCGGAAACCATGACAATCCGCGCATCAGCGTTGGCAACCGTACGGATGCCGCGCAGCTGAAAGTCGCGATGACGATGTTCCTGACCCTCCCCGGAATTCCGCTGATTTACTATGGGGACGAGATCGGCATGAAATATCTCCCCGGCATCGCTCCGAAGGAAGGCAGCCGAGACCGTGCCGGAACGCGTACGCCGATGCAGTGGGACGGGACTCCGACGGCGGGTTTCTCAACGGCTGCGTTGGAGGATCTTTACTTCCCGGTTGACACGGAGAACGGACGGATATCCGTCGCTGCACAGGCGGAAGACCCGAACTCCCTGCTCAATTATGTCAAAAACCTGCTACAGCTACGTCGTGAGTACCCCGCCCTCGGAAACCTGGGCGACTGGCAGTATATCGGCAACCCTGACCAGCCTTATCCGATGATTTACAAGCGTTTCCTGGATGGGGAAACCTTTGTGGTCGCCATCAATCCTTCCGGCAAGGCGGTCTCGGCCACCTTGCCGGACATCGGCACTTCGGCGCAGATCATCGCCAAGACAGGAGAGGGCTCCTTCTCCCATACCCGGAAGGGTGACAAGATTTCCCTGAAAGGCTGCAGTGCAGTTATATTCCGGATCAATCCTTGACAGGACATCCTGCAGAAAGGAAAGGCTGGCAAATCGCCAGCCTTTTTCCGTTATTTGAATTCGGAGGGCGGTACCCCGAATTTCTTTTTAAAGGCCCTGGAGAAATTGGCCAGGGTCCCGAACCCTGTCAGGTCGGCAACCTCGGAGACATTGTAGCGGTGGTCCCTGAGCATGGCCGCTGCCTTGTTGAGCTTGAAGTTCTTGAAAAGCTCCGACGGGGTGTACCCTGTGAGGCCCTTGACCTTATAGATGAATTTCGTATGGGAGATATGCAGTTGGTCCACGATAGCGCCGATGTTGAATTCGGGATCGGAGAACTGCTCTTCCCACAGGGCGTACAACTGGTCCAGGAAAGCCTTGTCCTGCGGGGAGAGTTTGGTGTCTCCGGAGAAGGGGATGCCTGCGTTCTCCGAGAGGGATTTGCGCAGCCGGGCCCGGCCTTTGATCAGATTGTCCACGACGGAGACGAGGTATTCCGCATGGAAGGGCTTCGTTACATATGCATCAGCGCCGGCTGCCAGCCCCTCTATCTGGTCCTGTACCTGGTCTTTCGCTGTCAGGAGAATCAAGGGAATGTGGCAGTATTGTAAATCCCCTTTTAGATGGTTGCAGAATGTCAGGCCGCTCTGACCGGGCATCATGACATCGCTGATGATCAGGTCTGGCGCATCCTTTTCCAAGGATCCGAGTGCACTCTCTGCGGAATAGCAGCACCGGACCTTGTACCGGGGCTCCAGCAGCGTCTTGAGGTAGAACGTGATGTCCGGGTCATCGTCGACCACGAGAACTGCGGATTTGAGAAGAACCGACGAGTCCTCGGACGGGCTATTGGCCGTGGCGCCGGTTTCGGGGAGGATGTTCTCCCCTGCAGCCTGGGTTCCGCGGGCTTTCCCGTCATCGATTTCTTCCGGGCGGAAAGCGTCTTTCCCAACGGGGATACGCAAGGTGAAGCAGACACCTTCGCCGTTTTCCTCGTTCCTGCAGGTTAGGGTGCCATGGTGCAGGCCGGCCAGTTTCCGGGCATAGTACAGTCCCACGCCGGAGCCGACGGCCTCCCCGCCTTCGCTCCGGATCTGGTAGAACCGCTTGAAAATGGCTTCAATCCGGTCTTCGGGGATGGACGATCCGCTGTTGGAAACGTCCAGCTGGGCTTGCTGCCCGTTCGTGGCGAAGGAGACGGAGACAACGCCGTTCTCGGGTGTGAATTTGAAGGCGTTTGAGAGAAGATTGTCCAGGATCGTCGTGATCTTTTCAACATCGCCCCAGACGAAGACATTGCCGTCCAGCCCGTTGGTCAGGAAGGAGATGTGCTTGGCTTCCGCATGGAACCGATACAGCGCGAGGGCCTGTGTCAGCGGCTGGATGATGTCGCAGCGCCGGACCTTCAGGGCCAGGGCATCCGATTCCAGGGAATGGAAATCCATGATCTGGTTGACCAGGTCGAGCATCCTTTTCGAGTTGTAATGTAGGATCTGCAGCAGTTCACGGTCTTTCCCGGACAGGCCGGAGCTGGCATAGAGGGTATCGACCGGACCGGTAATCATGGTCAGCGGCGTCCGCAGTTGGTGGGCGACATTGGCGAAGTATTTCTTGATGATGTCGTTCATCTGCTGTTCCTGCTGTTTCTCCCGGTTGACCCGGTCCAGGTGCTCCTTGTTCCTTTTATGCCGCAGGTAGGTGTACAGGATCAGGGACAGCAGGGCCGTGCCGAGCAGCAGGTAGAGCGTCTTGGCATACCAGGAGGCCCAGGGCGCGGGGACAACCGTGATATCGCATGCGGCGCTGCCGTACACGGCGCCGTTGGAGCGGGACATCCGTACCCGGAACGTATAATGTCCCGGAGGAACGTTGGAGTAGAACGCTTCGTGGGCGTTCCCGCTTTCATTCCATGCCTTGTCGAGTCCCTCCAGTTTGTAGGAATAGGTTCCGAAAATGGAATTCCGGTAATTCAGCAGGGTATAGGAGATGCTGAAGGTATTCTGGTCGTGGCGCAGGCGGATTGGCGGAGAGTAAACCATAGCCTGCTGGATCGGTGCCTCTTTCCCCGGACGCACGATGGCATTCCGGACCCGGAGGTCTTCGAAGGTCAGCGTTTCCTGCGTGGGCTGCCGGGTCAGCAGTTCGGGATCGACGATGACCAGACCGCGCATCGTGCCGAAAAGGATGACGCCGTCCGGCATCATGCAGGTGCTGCCTTCCATATACGCCTGGTCACCTTGCCGCGAACTGCCGGTAAAACAGTTGATCCGGTCTCCGTCGGGGGTATATACGTTCAGGCCGTTTTTTGTGGCTACCCAGATATTTCCCAATTTGTCTTCTATGATGGACGAGATGTCCTGGCAGGTAATGTCGGGGACCCGCAGAAAGGTATTCGTGTCGGGGTCGAGGATTGTCACGCCGTTGCTCTTCGTCCCGATCCAGATCTTCTGCCGGCTGTCCTGGTAGAGTACGACCGGCACGAAATGCGTGGCATCCAGCGCTTCCTTCGCCTTGTTGACGGGAATCATGTATCCGACATCCCCGTGGGCGGAGGAAATGAGCAGGTCTTTGTCATCATTGACTGTCAGCATACGGCCGTCGCGCAGGGTCAGGGTCCGGGTGAGCCGGAACGGGGCGTTCTCTGTCCCGCGGACATCGGTGGAGGGCTCCTCCGTTATGGTCATGTCGGACAGGTGGTAGGAAAACTGTTCCCCCCGGTGGTTGGCCAGGTGGAGGGCGCCGGTCTTTCCGTCGAACCGGATTTGGGCGACCGGCATGGCCTTGCAGTAATCCACAAGGATCTGGAAGCGCGACCATCGGTGGATGTTGCGGATTGTACGGATGCCGCCTCCGTCCGTTCCGATCCAGACGTTGCCCCCTGAGTCCAGGAAGATGCAGTTGATGTCGTAGGATTCCAGGTCCAGCGTGAAGCCCCGTTCCCGGGTGGTCCGCAGGGTACGTGCGGCGGAATCGTAGAACAGGATGTCGCGCCGTGTCCCGATCAGCAAGGTGTTCTCTTCCCGGTCGTCTGGCAGGATCTGGATCAGGCTCTCTCCTTCCAAGGCTTGGGCGAGGACCGGCGGAACCTCCATCGGCTCGAGTGTTTCCGAACGCAGGATCCGGAGTGACCCTTCTTTGCCGACGGACAGCCAGATGGTCCCGTCTCCGGCCGTGGCTGCCCTGTTGCAGGGACTGGGAAGCTGTCGTGAAAAGAGGCGCCGTCCGGTCGTGGCATCAAAGCGGCTGACTGAGTCGGCATATACGACGGTCAGTTCGTTTTTCCGGACGAAACAGCCCTCGTTCCTGACAGAGCCTTCGATAAATGGCACCATCTGTTCTGTGGCCGGGTCATACCGGCAGATATCGAATTCATTGTCGCAAAGCAGGCCTCCGTCTTCGGTCTGTGCAAAGCTGATCCGGGCTTTTTCGCGGAAAGGAAGATCTACCTGCCGGAACGTACCTTCCTGCGATAAGTAGCTTAGCGTCCCGTTGCTGCCGGCCACCCAGAGGCGGCCGTTCCGGTCTGAGAAGACCGTTTTGATATGGTCATCCTGCAGGGACAAGGAGTCGGCGGCTGCAAAATACTGGTGGTAGCCGTAGGTCAGGTCTCGGTTCAGGCCCCTGGACGTCCCGATCCAGATATGGCCGGTTGCATCTTCTGCGATGGAAGTGACGGTCGGGAAGGACAGGGATGTGGAAATGACCTCATTGGGCAGTGGCTCGACCGGAAACGTTTTCCCACAGGAAAAAAAGACCGGGAGGACGGTGCACAAAGCCGGCAGCCAGGCTGCCATGCGGCCATGAATGGGCCGGGTATGAAGACGGAAGCTGTTTTTCATATGTGGGTAAGGCTACCTTTCAGCAGCATAGCAAATGTACAATGAACGGAAGAAAACATCAAGCCTTTCAGGCGATTTCGGCAGATTTTAAAAAAATGTCAAACATTTGAAAAAATAGTCAATCCTCTTACAAACCGTTCGGGAAATCAGACAAAACGGGGAAAAATAAATAAAACATTTTTGCATTGGACCAATCACATGAAATCCAATGAGAAGAATCCCGTTTCTCCTGGCGGCGATCCTGATAGGGTGTTCCGCCTGTTCCTCCGCCCAGCCTTCGGCCCGCAAGGTCGTGGCCGTAACGGAGGTCTTCGGCGACGGTCAGCAAGTCACGGCCGTTGCAGTCCAGTACAATGTCCCGATGGACGGAACCAAACTGTCCGCCGCCGATTTCTCGGTGGTTGAACTGACGCCTTCCCAACTGAGTCAGGGGGGAAAGGACGCCGACAGCGCATACGTCCGTATGGACCGCATGATCAATAAGGTATATACCAATACGGCTCCTGAAAAGAGTGAAGGGGGCCGTGTAGGGGAATGGGTCATTCTGGAACTGGCCCAGATCTACCATTATATGCCGGGTGGTGGCAACGGAAACCAAGGCGGTCCGCAAGGTGGTCCGCAAGGTGGTCCGCAGGGCGGTCCCCGCGGCGGAAACGGCGAGCATCGCCAGGGCGGCGGTCCCGGTGGCCCGGGCGGCCATGGCGGTCCTGGTGGTCCCGGCAGAAATTTCCGAACGGCGGCGTTGCCGGGAAAGGATGCCATCCTGGAGGCTTATAAAGGCATTACCTCCATTCCTGAATTCAAGGCGGAGGTCATCCAGAACGGAACCCTCGTTTCCGCGAAGGGAAAGCAGGTGGCGCCTGCTTCGGAGGCGCTGGTCAGCAGCGAGACCATCAATCTGGTTGTGGATGATTTCCAGCAGTTGGAATTCAAAGATGAGAAGACGGGCATCCCCATGGCCTACAATCTCTTTGTCCCCAAGGACTACGATCCCGCGAAGAAATATCCGCTCGTCCTCTTCATGCCGGACATGACCGTGGCCGGGAAAGAAACCACCCGTACCCTGACGCAGGGGATCGGTGCAACCATCTGGGCCTCAGCGCAGGAGCAGGCAAAGCATCCGTGTTTCGTGGTCGCTCCTGACTACCTGACCATGATCATCAACGATGTCTGGCAGACCAATGAATACATGCAGACGACGGTCGACCTTCTCGAAGCACTTCAGCAGGAGTATTCCATCGATGGGAACCGGCTTTATACGACGGGACAGTCCGGCGGATGCATGCTGTCCATGGCCATGGCCCATTATTATCCGGACCTCTTTGCCGGCTATCTGCTGATGGCGGGCAAATGGGATGAGACCCGCATCGACAACTTCGTCGGGGACAAAATGTGGATGATGTGCGGCGAGGGTGACATCGGCGCTTTCCCGAACATGAACCGGATCGTCGCCAAATTGCGCGAAAAAGGGGTGCAGGTCAGTGAAGCCCGGTGGAACGGCCGCGCCAGTGCGGAAGAGTTTGCCCGGCTGTGCGCCGAGATGGACAAAGAAGATGCTCCCATCCGCTATACCCATTTTATCAAGAATACCGTATTCCCGGATGACGAACACATCAGCGGCTCGGAACACCTGCAGAGCTGGCGGGTTACCTATACTATTGAAGGTGCCCGCGACTGGCTGTTCCGTCAATCCAAATAATTAACAACCCAACATACAACCATATGCTTAAAACTAATGTATTCAAATTCTTCCTCGCAGTCGCCCTGCTCCTGCCCGTTTTCGTGGCCGGCGCACAGCCTCGCGGAGGAAACCGGGCGGCGCAGATTGGCGGCGTCGTCGTGGATGCCACTGATGCTCCTGTCATCGGTGCGGCCATCGTAGAAAAAGGAACGAACAACGGCGTTGTCACCGATGTGGATGGACATTTCTCCATCGCGGTGCGGCCGGGCACGGTCCTTCAGGTATCCTGCATCGGCTATACTTCCGTTGAGGTGCAGGCGGCTCCAGGCATGCGTGTCGTCCTGGCAGAAGACAACGAGCTCCTCGAGGAGACGGTTGTCATCGGTTACGGCGTCCAGAAAAAAAGTTCCTTGACCGGAGCCATTTCCTCGGTCAAGAGCGAGGACCTTGAGAACAGAACGGTTGCTACCCTCCAGCAGGCTCTCCAGGGCAAGACGGCGGGTGTCCAGTTCGTCTCTGTCGGTGCCGCTCCGGGTGAAAACGGTGGCAGCCTCCGTATCCGCGGTATTTCTTCCAATGCCTCTACGGAACCGCTATACGTTGTCGACGGTGTCCGCATGACGGATATCAACAACTTGGATCCGAATGATATCGAATCCACCGAGGTCCTCAAGGATGCAGCTTCCGCCGCCATCTACGGTGCCGAGGCCGGTAATGGTGTCGTTTTGATCACCACCAAGCACGGTACGAAGGGTGAAGGGAGGATATCCTATGATTTCCAGTATACGATCCAGTCCCTGGGCCGTAAGCCGGAAGTCCTCAGCCCGAGCGAGTTCGTCGAATATATGGGCGAACTTGGCGTCGATGTCAATTGGGACGGCAAGACTTCCACCAACTGGGTGGATGCCGTATTCGAGAACAGCACCATGCAGAAGCACTCCCTGAGTTTCCGCGGCGGTAACGACCGGGGCAATCTCTATGTTTCTGTCGGTTATCTGGATAATGATGGTATCATCATTGGGAATAACGACCTCTACAAGCGTCTGACTTCTTCCATCAATGCGGATTACAAGATCAAGGAATGGCTGAAGGTCGGCCTGACCGCCAACCTCTCCCGTTCGAAGCGTAAGAACCAGACGACCAACGCCGCCGGCCGAAACCTGATCTCCGAGGCGTTGATGTACGATCCGACCATCCAGCTCACCTACGGGCCGAATGAACTTCCTGCCAACATGCAGACGCTCGTGGACAACGATTATCCGCTGATGAAGGACGAGAATGGCAACTATTACGGTATCACTTCCCTGGAAGGCAACCACCCGATTGTCCTCGCCCTGTACAAGCAGAGCCTGAACAACAGCTACGAGATGAACGGCAGTTTCTTTGCCAATCTTACTCCGATAAAGGACCTGGTGCTGACCAGCCGTTTCGGCTATAAGCTCTCCTCTTCCTCCAGCCGCACCATTACGCCTCCGTATTATTACAGCGCCAGCAACTGGAAGAAGTACCTCGAATTCTCCAGCCGGGAAACCAGCAGCCTGTACTATCAGTGGGAGAACTTTGCCAACTATTCCAAGACCTGGAACAAGACCCATACCTTTACGGCCATGGCCGGTTTCTCCTTCTCGAAGCGGATCAACGACTATGTCTCCGGCTCGCTGACTGCCAACGGGGAGGATGCCCTCAAGGGCACTGCCGAGAATTTCTGGCATCTGAAATATGCTTCCGATACCGCCACGAAGTCCATTGATGGCGAAACGACTGAAATCGCCAAGATGAGCTGGTTCGGCCGTCTGGGCTATGAGTTCCGGGGTAAGTACATGGTACAGGCCAGTCTCCGTGCCGATGCCGCCGACCTTTCCTTCCTTCCCAAGAGCGGCCGTTGGGGCTATTTCCCTTCCGTCTCCGCCGGTTGGACCATCAGTGAAGAACCTTTCTTCGCTCCGCTTAAGGGTACCTTCAACAGTCTGAAGCTCCGCGCCTCCTGGGGCCAGAACGGTAGCCTTGCCTCCCTGGGTTCCTACGAATATGCCAGCTCCATCATTACCTCGCAGAGCTATCCGCTCGTGTCCGGCGGCGCCACCGTCCTCGGCCAGAAGCCCAATGCCCTTGGTAATGACGATCTCCGCTGGGAGACCTCCGAGCAGTTCGACCTCGGTCTGGACGGCCGTTTGCTGAACGACCGGCTCACCTTCGGCATCGATTACTTCGACAAGAGGACCAAAGGACTGCTCGTCACAGGCGTGACCCCTTCCTTGTCCGTGGGCGGCTCGCTTTCTCCGATCAATGCCGGCAACGTCTCCAACAAGGGTTTCGAATTTGAACTTGGTTGGAAAGACACCATCGGCAACTTCCATTACGGTATCAACGGCAACCTGGCTACGCTCAAGAACATGGTTACCTATCTGGATCCTTCCCTCGACTTGATCCCGGGCGTTCAGCAGGGACACAATACCTATTATACAGCCTTTGAGGAAGGATATCCGATCTATCACCTCCGCGGTTACAAGTATGCCGGCGTGGATCCGGCCAACGGCGATCCGCTCTTCTATACCCGTGACGGACAGGTTACCAACAATCCGGGCGGCTCCGATTCCGATTTCGATCTGGGTTCAGGCATCCCGAAAGTCACTGCCGGTCTTACCCTCACCGCTGCTTGGAAAGGCTTTGACCTGGTTGTCTTCGGCAACGGAGCCTTCGGCAGCAAGGTCTTCCTGCTGATGAACGAGATCCAGGCCTCCAACAACAAGATCCGGAGCCTCTTCTATACCGATCGCTGGACACCGTCCAACACCGGCGCCGGCCGTCCGCGTCCGCTCGTCGGAACCCTGGCTTCCACATATAACAAGAGTAGTGCTTATATCTTTAGCGGTGATTTCTTCAAAATCCAGCAGATCCAGCTGGGATATACCCTTCCCAAGAACCTGCTCAAGAAGATTTTCCTGAACAAAGCCCGTGTATACTGCTCCCTCGAAGACTTCTTCCTCTTCACAAACTATCCCGGTTACAGTCCTGAAGCAGCTTCCGACAGCGTTATCGGCGCAGGTATCGACTTTGGTGCTTATCCGACCTCCAAGAAAGTTGTGTTTGGTCTTAATGTCGAATTTTAATGATGCCCCATCTTATGAAAACAAGTAAATACATGTCAATCGTTGCAGGCATCATGCTGCTTGCAGGCGCAGTGGGCTGCGAAAAAGAACTGGATATCCAGCAGCATGGATCCATCGGCATGGAAGAATTCTACCAGACCGATGCCGACGCTGAAAGCGCTGTTGCCAATTTGTACTGTGTTTGGCGAAACTCGTATTCCGACAGGATGTACTTGTTCACCCTTCTCAGTGACGAAGTCCATAGAGGTGGCAACCACGCTACCAAGTTTGCACCCTTCCCGCAGTTGCTGTCCTGGACTTTCAACTCCGGAAATTCCTATGTAGCTTCTTATTACAAGTCTTGCTACAACCTTATTTATGCCGCCAACCTGGTCATCGACAACCTCTCGGATGATTCATCCGTGAAGAAGCAGATCATCGCTGAGGCGAAGTTCTTCAGAGGCTATGCCCACTTCCATCTGGCTGCCCTGTGGGGTGAGACCGTCCCGATGGTGGACCATCTGCTGGCTCCGGAAGAGTACCATATCGGCAACAGCCAGCCCGGCCAGGTCTGGGCGCTGGTCGAGAAGGATCTCACGGATGCGATTGCTGTCCTGCCCAGCAAGAAGAACGTGGATGACAAGAGCTTGACGCGTGTGACGAAAGAGGCGGCCGAGGTCTATTTGGGCAATGCCTATCTGTGGCAGAAAAAATACGAGGAGGCGGCTGCCGAGTATGAAAAGGTGATTAACAGCGGGCTGTACAAGCTTTGGGATGGAGATTTCGAGAACCTGACCCATGTCCCGGCCAACAACTGCAGTGAGAAGGTCCTGGAGGCGCAGGTCCCCAATGATCTCGACAATTATCGGACCAATGGAATCAACAGCAGCAACGGCTTCTGGGGCAATGCCGGACTGTATCTTAATTTCTTCTCCCAGACAAAGGATGCGCGCAACAAGTTCGCTTCCGGGAACGGATACTTCCCGCCCCGTGAGGGCCTGTACAAGGCTTTCGTGGCCGAGGAAGGCGAGGACGGTTACCGCCTGAAGGCTTCGATCCGCACCATGGAACAGATGCCGGAAGCGGGTCTCACCTGTGATGTCGACGGAACCATCCTTTTCTTCAGCGACAAGTATTTCAACTGGAAGACCCGCATCCTGCAGTCTGACTTGATGGGTAAACCTGGCAGGAATGTGGACAACCAATACATCAACTACTGCTATGTTCGTTATGCCGAAGTACTGCTGCTGGCCGCTGAGGCCCAGTTCCGTGCCGGAAACAAGACCAAGGCTGAAGACTATTTAAACCAGGTCCGCCAGCGTGCGAAACTCGCCGACAAGACCGGCATCACCTTGGACGACATCAAGACAGAGAAGCGCCTCGAGTTTGCATTCGAAGGCGTCCGCTACATGGATCTGACCCGCTGGCAGAGAATTGAAGGCGAAGATGATGCCTACAATGCCATGAAGGACCAGGACAAGATTGTCTACAACATCAAGGTCTCCAAGGACAAAGGTACCGGAAAGGTTTCCTACGAGAAAGTCGTCGCTGTCGAGTACCCCAATGCCGGATACCAGAAAGGCAAGCATGAACTGCTTCCCTATCCGTTGGAAGAACTCGAAGTGAATGGAGCCAACATCCAGCAGAACCCGAATTGGTAAGTTTCTAGAAAGAACCGGTGCCGGGTCCGAACGGGCCCGGCACTGGTTCTGAATTCCTGACAATGAACCATTTCCGTTCTTTCTGCATCATCTTGCTGTGCTGCCTTCTTCCACTCGTTGCAAAGGGGCAGGGCACCGACCGTTTCCTGCCGACCCTGGCCTCTTCTTCGCTCGTGTCCACGACTTACAGCGGTGGCAAGGTCAGCAACTTCAACCTGTCGATCATGGAAGCGGTTTGGAAAGACAACGGGCAGAAAGGCTTTTCGGGACAGATTTCCTATGACCTGGTCATCAAGCAGTTCATGAACCTGAATGCCGGTTACCGGTTCTGTCCGCAGCTGCTCGTCAAGATCGGGGACCAGAAGATGATGTTCCTCAATGAAATGTCGACTTCTCCCAGGACCTTGGAAGCGAGCGGCTACTCGATGGGAATGAGCTATCTGGGCGGTTATACCCGGGATCTGACCGGGCTCAGCTCCCGTTCGTGCGACTGGGGGGTGAGCCTTTCCGGCGACTTGTTCGGCCGGGCTAGGCGACCGGGCTGGCTCTCCTATTTCCTGGGGGTCTTCCAGGGCAACGGTTTTTCCCTGAAGGATGTCGACCATGCGAAAAACATCACGGGCCTGCTGGTCTTCCGGCCGACCGGTACGCTGAAGCTCTCCGTCGGCGGCATGCTTGGCAAGTACACGGTCGGGGAAGACGCCGATGCCCGCCTCGCGGATAGGAACCGTCTCTCGGCGGGTCTCTTTTATGAGGACGGCCGGTGGTTTTTCAAGAGCGAGACAGTGTATGGAAAGACGGATGCGCTGCAGAGTTGGAGCGTGTTCGGACTGGGCGGCATCTGGTTCCGTTCCGATATGGCCCTCGCCGTCCGTGCCGACCGTTTCCAGCAGGACCTCAGCCGGTCCGGTACGGCGACCGGCAAGTTCGACCTTTGCTTCAGCCACGTGTTGAACCAAACCTTCCGCTACCGGGTCCAGTACAGCCATTCGATCCTTCCGACCGGTCATTCCGATGCCGTTTCGCTCGGCGTTTCCATGCGGTTTTCCACTTCTTTGAAAAGAAAATGACACATCATGAAAGTTAAACACCTTCTTCTCGTCCTGGTTTTCCTCGGAACATGCCTTTCCGGGGGAGCCCAGGATGTCGCCCGGCTGCTCCGGGAGAATCCCGACCGGGCGGCCAACAACATGCACAGTTACGAGTTCGCCCCGGTGGAAGACACCCGTGCACCGAAAGGGTACACGCCGGTCTACATCTCTCATTACGGCCGTCACGGCTCCCGTCATGACGTATCGTCTTCAACCAGCGACCAGACCCTGGCTCTCTTCCGGAAAGCGGATTCCCTGGGACAGCTGACCGTGAAGGGCAAGGAATTGATGGAGGCTGTGCGGATCATGGCTGAGGAACATGACGGCATGGGCGGCGCATTGTCGCCCCGCGGTGGCCGTGAGCATGAGCAACTGGCCATCCGGATGGCGGACCGTTTCCCTTCCGTTTTCGGGAAAGGGAAGCGGGTGAGCGCCGTATCCAGTACAGCCGAACGCTGTATCGTCAGCATGGGCTATTTCATGTCTTCCCTGAAAAGCCGTTTCCCGGACGTGAACATGGAAATGACGACCGGTGAGCGCTTTGCTCCGGTGATCCGTCTTACCAGCGGGACGTCTGCAAACATGCAGGTCATGGACGCCCCGCGTGGCGGAAACAGAGGCAATGGCGGCCGTGGTGGCAACGGCGGCAATGGCGGCGGGAACATGCGCCCTCCGCAGCAGAACACCCTGCCCGAGGACTATTCCACCTTCCTGGGAAAAATCTTCGTCGATCCGAAGGCTGTGCAGAACCCGGACGAGGTCGTGCGCAATGTCTTCAAACTGGGCGGCCTTTGCCAGGACCTGGATTTCCTGGGACTCGACATCTTCCGTTTCTTTACGCCGGAAGAACTGCTCAGCCTGTGGCAGCAGAACAATGATGAGATTTACGGTCGCTGGGGCAATTCCATCGAGAATGGCTATGCCAAGGCCCTGACGGCCCAGCCGCTCATGGATGACATTATTGACAAGGCGGATGCGGCGCTGAAGAACGGCAAGACGGCGGCTGACCTCCGATTCGGTCATGACATGAGCCTCATGGCATTGTGGAGCCTGATGGGGATCGATGCCGACGGCGGCGAGCGCTACCGGAGTGCGGAAGCCCATGAGAAATGGTACGCTTTCCAGATTGTCCCGACGGCTGCAAATTTACAGCTGGTTTTCTATACAGCCCCAGGTAAAGACGTCCTGGTTAAGGTCTTGCGCAATGAGCAGGAAGTCTCCGTCAAGGGTTTGGAGCCTGTTTCCGGGCCATACTACCGGTGGGAGGATTTCAAAGCGAAATTCTCCGCGCAGGAGCAATACGACCTCACGTTCGACAAGGAGGATTTCATCGTCCTCAAAACGAGGATTCCTACCGCAAAAGGACCGGTAGACGTTACCTATAAAGCCTATATGCACATCCCGTACGTGGCCCGTCCGCTCGATCCGGCATACCAGTCGCTCTGTATCTTCGAGCCGATTTTTATCAACGGGAAAGGGTGGGATGCGTCTTCCGCGCCGATCCTGTTTTCCAATCGGGTGAACGGTTATTTGTCGGTGGATGATTCCCAGACGGCGGATGTCAAGGAAGGCCGGGAAAGCCTCGCGCTGGCCGCCGGCATGGTGGTTGTTGTGCCCGGATGCCGCGGCCGTACGCTGCAGGACAGCGAAGGAACCTATATCGGGAAAGCCCCTGCGGCCGTCGTCGATCTCAAAGCGGCCATCCGCTACCTTCGGCACAACAAGGCCCTGATCCCCGGTGATACCGAGAAGATTGTATCCGTGGGCTGCAGCGCCGGCGGGGCCATTTCCGCCGTGGTGGGTGCATCCGGCAACAGTCCGTTGTTCGAATCCAGGCTCGTTGCCATTGGAGCGGCGCAGGAGCGGGACGATGTATTTGCGACCGGCGCTTTTTCTCCGATTATGGACCTTGCCCATGCCGATATGGCGTATGAGTGGGAGTTCGGCACAAGCCCCTGGCACGGTCAAACCGTCGACCAGATGGTCTCATCGGAACTCGGCCGGCAGTTCATCGCCTATCAGGAGACCCTTCCGGTCCGGGCGGGCGCTTTCGGCCATCTGACGGCAGACAAGCTGGGTGATTATATGTCCCAGGAATGGTTGAATCCTTCCGCAACGCTTTTCCTGAAGAACCTTAGCGACAAGGAACGTGCGGACTATCTGCAGGACAAGGACTGGCTTGGCTGGGACGGTGAGCGCACGCATTTCACGTTCGATCAATACCGCGCGCATACAACTCCTCGGGTAAAGGGGATCCCGGCTTTCGACAGCTTTGACCTGAAGTCGCCTGAAAACAATCTCTTTGGAAACGAGAAGACGGATTCCCGCCATTTTACCGATTATTCGCTTCAGAAAGCGACCGGGGACCCGTCTGCTTCGATCGATCCGGAATTGCAGCAGGTCGTTGACATGATGAATCCGCTGTACTATGTTTTCGGAAGGAACAAGGGCTGTTCCGTCCATTGGTGGATCCGTCACGGGGCGGCCGAAAGCGGCAATTCCCGCGCATCCGTCATCACGATGGCGGCGGAACTGAGCGGTCAGGGCAAGCATGTCAATGGCGCCCTCTTCTGGGATGCAAACCATTGCCAGGACAAGGATCCGGAAGGATTCATCGATTGGATCCTTGAATTGACCGGACCCAAGGACGATGTGATCCGCGAGAAACTGCTGGACAAAAACAGCAGGGAAGTCCTGACGGGAAGTATTTACGGAGATTGGCACGGGACCATGGAGAACTCGCTTCACGCGATTCAGAAGGCGGTCGACAAAGGGGCTGACCTGGCTTCGATTTCCATTCGGAAAACGGCCGACGGCCGGCTGATCTGCTTCTCGGACGATACGGTGGACCGGCTCCTGAACGGAAGCGGAAAGGTCAGTGAGTTGACCCTCGCCCAAATCCGCGCCCTTGCTCCCAAAGAGTATTCCGGTCCTTCAGACTGGAATGCCGTTCCTACATTGGAAGAGGCCCTTGCCTTCGCCAAAGGGAAGATTCTCCTGCACCTGGACCTGAACGACCTGGCAGAAGACATCCTGGCCGTTGTCAAACGGGAAGGGGCTGAGAAACAAGTGGTTTTTAAGCGGAAGTATCCCGGGGAAGGCTTTTATTACATGCCGGTCTTCGATGTCGAGCACCATGAAGACCTCACGGAACTGGAACGGCTGCTGGCCTTGAATCCGGTCGGTATCGAGGTCCATTTCACGAAGGACGATGCGCCCCTGCTCCAACCGGCGCTCCAGATGATTCGCGGCCGGGCCCGCATTGCCATGAATACCGGCGGTGAGAAAGCCGGATCCCATCACGATCCCAAGAGCGGCGGCAGCGATACGCCCGACCGCGTATGGGGTGAACTGATCAGCCAGGGCGTGTCCGTCATTTTTACCGACGGCATCAAACCGCTTGTCAGATATCTTGGAAAATATTAATTTTACAGTATGTATAAGATTACAAAAACAGCACTTTGCGGCCTGTGTGCCGTTTTCGCCCTGTTCTCCTGCTGCGCTTCTTCCAAAGAAGTGAAAGGAGGAATCGTGCAGGTTTACTCCCACGGCTTCGTGGATCTGGAAGGTGCCAAACCCGATGCCATCATCGTTGAATATGACCAGGATGTCTATGCCTCGTCGCTTTCCCTGGATACCTATGCCGTAGAAACCTATGTTTCCCTCCTGGAGGAAAAGAACGGCTTTGAAAGCGCCATCGAACGGGATGGCGATGCCATCCGGGGGAATGAGGGGACCCCGGTCCGTATCTATGTGAATGACAAGGCTGAGACCGCGGCCAAAGGCCGTCGGAAAGGCCGTTTTGTCATCATTGAAGTCAATACGGACTACATGATGAGCGGGCAGAACCTCCCTTATATGGAGAGCATGGTGGCCGGCGTTACCCAGCTGAAGCCGGTCAAGGTCAAAGGCGGTGTAATCGCGCCGTCCGAAGAACCGGTGGTCAACTATGAGCAGAGCGGAAGGAAGGCTGCGGCCGATCCGGCCAAGATCATCCTCCCGGAGTTCGGGGAAGGATCCGGCTGGACGCTGCATTATATCGGTGTCAATGCCTTCAAGACGAAGCACTGCTACAGCGAATATACCGGCAAGTACGAGGATTTCGATCTCCCGTACGCGATTTATGTACCTTCGCAGGCGGAGATGGAAAAGCATAAGGGAAACATTTCGCTGGCCATCCACATGGAGCATGCCGGCGGGAATGACAAGGATCCCATGGCCGGCATCACCTCTTCGCGGGCGGCTGTGAAACTGGCCTCCCGGAAGGTACAGGATGCCAATCCGGCCATCGTTGTCGTCCCCCAGGTGGAGCAGAGCCGCCGTTCGACGGACGACCTGGTTGCCTCCAGCGAAGTCAATACCGCTGTCTGGGAACTGCTTGACTCGCTTCTGGCGACATACAAAGGTTTCATCGACGAAGAACGGATCTATGGCACCGGCCAGTCCATGGGAGGCATGACGCTGCTGAACATGGCTGCCCAGCGCGACAACTTCTTCGCCGGCCTCGCCGTGATCGGCTCGCAGTGGTCCAACAGTTACAACAAGGACCTCCAGCACGATGGTGCGCCGGAACGTACCCCTGACAACGATCCCATCAGTTTCAATGGCTTTGGCCTGGACCGGGAGAATTTCCGCAATTGGTACTATATGATGTCGGATGACAATATCCTGATCCATACCTGTGTGGATGATCCGATGGCGACCGGCGAATGGGAATATGCCGCCGAATATCTTGCGGCGGCCGGAGCCCCGATCGCCCGGATGTCGATGGATCCCTATTCGGACCTGGAGGAGCAAAACAAGCTGGATGCGCAGCTGACGGACCATGACAATACCACACCTGGCTCCGGCCTGAACTGGTGCGTGTTTACCCGTGGCAGCCACATGTCCACCTGGAAATACGCATACCAGCTGGATGCACCTTTCGAGTGGCTTTTCAAGCAGCGCCGGCAGACGGCGCAGGCCCGTGGAAAGGTTGAAGGCCTGAACCGTCCCTGGCTGGGGCGGGATGCGGAAGGCAAGATCCGCGAGGGCTCCGGCACCAAGGGCCTTAACAGCGCACAATTCACTCCGGGAGGCATCTCTACCGTATTCGTTGAGGGATGGACGGCCGAGGATGCCAAGAAGGCTCCCAAGCAGGAGCGCCGGATGGGCGGTCCCGGCGGTCCCGGTGGTCCCGGTGGCCCTGGCGGCCCTGGCGGCCCTGGCGGCCCTGGCGGTCCTGGCGGCTCCGGTGGACCCAGAGGAGAACGTCGTCACTGATCAGCCCTATGGTAAAGCGGATCCTTACAATGGCTTGCGCCCTTCTGTGCGCAGTCTGTCTGAGTGCTCAGCCAGGCGGTGGACCTGGTGGGCAGCGTGGTCCTGGCGGTCCTGGTGGGCAGCATGGCCCGGGCGGGCCGATGAAGCTCCGGCTCGCTGCGCAGAGCAAGTGCTATTCTGATGCGGAGAAGCAGATGATCCGCGAGGTGTCTGAAAAATTCATCCAGGCGGAATACACGGCGTCAAATGGTACGCTCGTGAAATACAACCTCTTCGTGCCGGAGGACTATGATCCTTCCGTGAAGTATCCGCTGGTGCTCTTCGTCCACGATGCCGGCCCGCTGAGTGATAACGTAAAGACCACCCTCCTGCAGGGAACCGGAGCCATTTATTTCGCTTCGCCCCGCGACCAGGCCAAACACCCTTGTTTCGTGCTTGCTCCCCAGTATGCTTCTGTCTTGAGCGGTGCCACCTCCGATCAGGGAGCGGCCTTGTACGAACTGCTGGAAAAAATCTGCACGGATTACAGCATCGACCGCAACCGGCTCTACAATACCGGCCAGTCCATGGGCGGCATGTTTGCCCTGTCCTCCAACATCGAGTATCCGGACCTGTTCGCCGCTTCCTATCTGGTTGCCTGCCAGTGGGAAACGGAACAGTTCTACCGTTTTGCCTCCAAACCGATGTGGATCGTGGTGGCAGAGGGTGATCCCAAGGCTTATCCCGGCATGCAGGAGGGCTGCAAGGCCTGGGCTGCCGCCGGTGCCCGCATTGCCGAGGCAGAGTGGGACGGCAGCCGGATGGATGGCACGGCCTTTGATGACGATGTGGCCGCGATGTTGGAAGAGGACGTCAATATCCGCTTCTGCCATTTTACGCTGGGTTCTGTGGAGAGCAGCGAGTTCGGCGGTCCTGCCAAGGAGCACATGGCAACCTGGCCCGTGGCCTACCGGATTGACGGAATCCGCGACTGGCTCTTTACCCAGTCGAAGGAAAGGTACTAAAAAAAACGTATCTTTGTCAGGAACAAACATAAAATGAAAGGTATGAAACGATTATTCCTTATCCTGGCCACGGCCATCGCCATCGCCTCCTGTGGCAACAACACAGTCCCGGTCCCTGCCGAAAAGGGCGCTATCGAGACCATCATGAACCGTAAGAGCGTGTGCTCTTTTACGGGAGAGAAGCTTACGGAAGATCAGCTTACGACTTTGCTGAAAGCGGCCATGGCCGCTCCTACGGCGGGGAATAGCCAGCCCTGGCAGTTCCTGGTCGTGACGGACGAGGCTAAATCCGGTATCCCGGGTGCAGACCGCGGTGATGCGATCAAGACAGCAGGCGCCGTTATCATTGTCTGTGGCGAGACAACGCAGGCACGTGCTCCGCGGAACAACCCCGATGCAGCTCCTGAAATCGTGCCCAACGGGTTCTGGTATGAGGACTGCTCCGCCGCCGCAGAGAATCTCCTTCTGGCTGCAGAAGCACTTGACCTGGGTGCCGTCTGGCTGTCCTGCTATCCGAACGAGGGCAAATGCGCTGCCGTCAAGGCCGCCTTCGGCCTTCCGGAAAATGTCGAACCGCTGGCAATCATCCCCGTCGGCGTACCGGCCGGCGATGACCAGCCCAAGGACAAGTGGAAACCCGAAAAGATCCACAATAACCGCTGGTAAGTTGTAACGTTTATGACCGAGAACGGGTGGCAGGTTTGCTTGCCACCCGTTCTTAGTAACTACTTGCAACCCGTTTTAGCCGTTACTTGCCTCCTTCTTCCATTTGCTGCGCACGTCCGTGCTTTTTGTTTTGCTTTATCGATGGCTACCTTTTTTGGGGGGCGTGGCTTCCTCGGCGGGCTCATTGTATTTCATTGGCTATGAATGTCGCAGGTGTGTAAAAATGCGGGGCACCTGCGACGGTTTTTGCCGTAGAATGGCGATTTGTGGTGCAGGTGTCGCACGAAAAAGCACACCTGCGCCAACCGACCTTGCTCGGCGTTTGTATATTTGTCGCCTGCAGCTGCGTATCGCCCCGGCTCATCTGCCCGCGGTAATGTTATATGAGATAAAAAATAATCGTATATTTGGGCATTAAGCCCGAAGCCCGATGAAAAAGTATCTTACCCTTTTTGTTTCAGCGCTTTTCGCAATCGCTGCCAGCGCCCAGCCGCACCTGTCCGCTTCTGCCGGGACAGAGGATGAGCCGTTGCTGCGGGACTGGATCCGGACTATCTCCTCCGATGCGTTCGGCGGCCGGAAGCCCATGACGGAATATGAGGACAAAACGGTGGAATACCTGGCCGGAGAGTTGGAGGCGCTTGGCCTGCAGCCGGCATTCGGAAACAACTGGTACCAGCCTTTCAACATGATCTCCGTGACGGCCCGGCCCGTCGGCGGAAAGTTCACGGTCAAAGGCCGCCGCAAGGCGGAACTCCGGTACCCGGACGACATGGTCGTCTGGACGGCCCGGGCGGAGGACAAGGTGGAGATTCCGGCGGCGGAGTTTGTCTTCTGCGGCTTCGGAATCAAGGCGCCCGAGTATGGCTGGGATGACTACAAAGATATCGATGTCAAAGGGAAGATCGTGATCGCCATGGTCAATGATCCCGGGTTCTATGACCCGACGCTCTTCCGCGGCCGGAACATGACCTACTACGGCCGCTGGCTCTACAAATTCGAAGAAGCCCGCCGCCAGGGAGCCGCCGGCTGCCTGGTGCTCCACAATACTGAGGCGGCCAGTTATGGCTGGCATGTCTGTGTCAATGGCCACATGGAGGGCAATCTCGCCCTGTTCAATCCGGACACAAAAAACGCCGACATGCTCGGCATCAAGGGCTGGCTTCATGAAGACGGCTGCCGGAAACTGTTCCAGGCGGCCGGCCTCGACATGGATGCCGCCGTCGCTGCCGCGAAACGTCCTGGTTTCCAGGCCTTTCCCCTGAAAGTCCGCAGCGACGTCAAGATGGATGTGACCTATGAGATCAAACAGACCCGCAACGTGGCCGGCATCCTGCCGGGTACGGACCTGAAAGACGAAGTGGTGGTGCTGACTGCCCACTGGGACCACCTGGGTTTCGGAACCCCGGATGAAACGGGCGATGCCATCTACAACGGAGCGGCGGACAACGCTTCCGGCATGGCCGGCGCCCTGCTCGTGGCCCGGCGTCTCGCCGGGATGGAACACCGGCGTTCCTTCCTTTTCCTGTTCCCGTCCTCCGAAGAAAGCGGCTTGTTCGGCTCCCAGTACTACTGCGAACACCCGGCCTTCCCGATGGACAAGACGGCGGCCTGCCTGAATTTCGAAAGCATCGGCCCGGCGGAACTGACCCGCAACGTGGTCATCCTGGGCGGTGGCGAAACGGCTCTGGACCAGTACTATGTGGCTGCTGCGGCCGCCCAGGGCCGGTACATTTACTTCGATGATGACAATTCCGACGGCTGGTTCTTCCGCTCGGACCATTATAATTTCGTCAAGAAGGGCGTCCCGGCCGTCGTGGTCGAGAACGGACTGCAACCCGTGGACCCGTCCCGCCCGAACAAATATCCGATGCCGGTTTGGTACCACAAGCCCTCGGATGAGTATCAGGAGGATTGGGACCTCGAAGGCACCATGGCCAATATCAACCTGATCCACAGCGTCGCCCTCTCGGTGGCCAATGCGGAAAAATCACCCAGATAAGACAAGCTTGCTATGGAAAACACGATCAATGAAGACCGGAAATGGACGGTGCTCTCGAGCGAGTACCTGATCCGGCGCCCCTGGCTGACGGCCCGGCGGGATGTGGCCCGGCTGCCGGACGGGCGGATCAACAACGAATACTATGTGCTGGAATACCCGGACTGGGTCAATGTCATCGCGATTACCAAGGACGGGCAGGTGGTGCTGGAACGCCAGTACCGGCACGGCCTGGGCAAGACTTGCTACGAGTTGCCCTGCGGGGTGATCGAGGCGGGGGAGACGCCGCTGGAGGCCGCCCGGCGGGAACTGCTGGAAGAGACCGGCTATGCCGGCGGACAGTGGCAGCCGTGGATGACGCTCTCTCCCAATCCTGCCACCTCCAACAACCTGGCCCACAGTTTCCTGGCCATCGGCGTCGAGAAAGTGTCCGGGCAGCATCTGGATGCCACGGAAGACATCGAGGTCTCGCTGCACAGCCCGGCGTTCGTCCGGAAGCTGCTGGAGAACAACCAGATTCTTCAGGCGCTCATGGCCGCTCCGATGTGGAAGTATTTCATGAGCCGCTGACCTCGTCGTCGCCGGCGATGGTCTGCGCGAGTTTCTCGATGTTGAGGCTGCGGGCGGAGGCGTCGACAATGTCCTTGTAGACACCGCCTTTCTTATAGAGGGCGTCGGGATCGCCGCTCTGCTCGACCTGGCCCTCCTTCAAGGCATAGACCATCTCGCTGTCGATGATCTGGGAGATGGAGTGGGAAATGATGATGACGGTGCGGTCGCGTTTGATGGCATCGATGGCGGACTTGATCTGCTCGGTGGCGATGGCATCCAGCGAGGCCGTCGGTTCATCCAGGAAGATGATGGGCGGGTTCTTGAGGAACATGCGGGCCAGGGCGATGCGCTGCTGCTGGCCGCCGGAGAGTTGCGTCGCGGCCGTCTCGAATCCGTTCGGCAGGGCGACGACCTGGTCATAGATATAGGCCTTGCGGGCGGCTTCTTCAATCTCTGCGCGCGTCGCATCCGGCTTTCCGTACCGGATATTCTCTTCGATGCTGCCGTTGAAAATATGGTTCTTCTGCAGGACGAGGCCGATGTTGTCCCGCAGGTAATGCGTATCCCACTCCTTGAGTTCGACGCCGTCCAGGGTGATGCTTCCGCTGTCGGGCTCATAGAACTTGTCCAGCAGGTTGACGACCGTGGACTTGCCGGCCCCGCTCAGCCCGACCAGGGCCGTGATCTTGCCGCTGTCCACCTTCAGGGAAACATCGTGCAGGGCCTTGGTGCCGTTGGGATAGGTGAAGTCGACGCCTTTCATTTCGAAATTCCCCTCGACCTTTTCCGGACGGTAGCCGCCGGACGGTTCGACCTCCTCCTGCGCATCCACGATGTCGAAATAGCCTTCCGCATAGATCAGGGCGTCGTTGAGATCGTCGAAGATCCGCTGCAGCTGGGAGATCGGTGCCGTGACATTGGAAAAGAGCATGATATGGTACATGATCTTGCCGATGGTCATCCCCGGGTAGCCGGTCAGCACGAGGTAGGACGTCAAGATGATGATCAGCACCGTGCCGGTCTGGTTGACGAAACTCTTCAGGGCATCGAAGCCGAACGACGCCTTGCGGATGCCGAACTGATTGTCATAGAAACCGGTCTGCAGCTCGGTCTGCTTGCCGTATTCAATCTCCTCGCGGTTGAACGACTTGATGACGTTCATGCTCTCGAGGATGTTCATGATGTTGCCGTTGCGCCTTTCGTTGAATCCCCGCATGTTCTTGCGGGCGCTCTTGAGCTTGCGGGTCTGCAGGGAGGTGATCCAGAAATAGATCGGGACGATGGCCAGGGCCGTGAGGCCCACGTACAGGTTGGCGGCGAAGATGAGGATGAGCGCCAGCACGGAACTGACGATCATCGGCAGCAGGCTGATGAAGAAGTTCTGGATGGTGCGCGAGATGCTGCTGGCACCCTGGTCGATACGGGTCTGGAGCATGCCGGAGGCGTTCTCGCTCCGGGCGAAGAAGGCCATGCGGTACTGCAGGATCCGCTCCACGACGCCCAGGGACAGCCGCTGGGAGATGCTGATCCGGAGCTTTTCACCGAACATGCTCTGCCCGAAGGAGATGGCGGCGCGCAGGACCTCTTTGCCGAGCAGCACGATGCTGACGATGGTCAGGATCCGGGCGGCTTTCCCCCAGGTGAAGTCCGGCGACCCGACGAGGGCGTTGATGGCATCGACGGTGCGGTCGAGCACGATGGCGTTGACCTGCGCCAACAGGGAACCGAGAAGGGTCAGCAACAGGGTGGCTGCCAGCAGGAAGCGGAATGGCTTCACATAGGGCAGGATCTTCTTGAACAGGGTCAGCAGGTTCATGGGGGATAGTTCGTTTTATGGAAAACAAAGATAATAAAATACGGAAAAATCGCCAGCGTCCGAGCAGGGACACTGGCGATTATCGTAAGGATCAGATGCTTACTTGCTCTGGGAAATGGCTGCCTGAGCCGCGGCGAGGCGGGCGATCGGCACGCGGAACGGAGAGCAGGAGACGTAGTCGATTCCGATCTTGTTGAAGAAGTGGATGGAATCCGGATCTCCACCGTGCTCACCGCAGACACCGCACTTCAGTTCGGGACGACGGCTGCGGCCGGCCTGGATGCCGTACTCGACGAGCTTGCCGACACCCTTCTGGTCGATGGTCTGGAACGGGTCGATATCGAGGATCTTGTTGCCGAGATACTCGCCCATGAAGGTCCCGATATCGTCGCGGGAGAAACCGAAGGTCATCTGGGTCAGGTCATTGGTACCGAAGGAGAAGAACTCAGCGGTACGGGCCATGCGGTCGCCGGTCAGGGCGGCGCGCGGGATCTCGATCATGGTACCGAACTGGTACTTGATGTTCTCCATGAAGCGGCCTTCGACCTCTGCCTTGATGCGGTCGCAGATCGCCTTCTGGAAGCTCAGCTCGCGGGCGGAGATGGTGACCGGGATCATGATTTCCGGAATCGGGTGCTTGCCTTCCTTCTGGAGCTCGGCGGTCGCCTCGAAGATGGCGCGGTACTCGGTCTCGGCGATCAGCGGGAAGCTGACGTGCAGACGGACGCCGCGGTGA
>JAFUUB010000053.1 GCA_017483985.1 Bacteroidales bacterium
AGTCGTTGTCGTTCTGGTAGTTCTTGGCAGCATTGATACCACCCTGGGCCGCGATGGAGTGGGCCCGGCGCGGAGAATCGCTGATGCAGAAAATCTTGACATTGTAGCCGAGTTCACCGAGGGAGGCAGCGGCAGATGCGCCGCCCAGACCGGTACCGACTACGATGATTTCGAGCTTCCTCTTGTTGTTGGGACTGACAAGACGAATTTCTGACTTCCTTTTGGTCCATTTTTCGGCCAGCGGTCCGTCAGGAATTTTGGAGATTAATTGATCGGCCATTGTATGTTTGTTATGTGAATTGTAAAATATTCCAAATTGTCCGCAATTTTAAGCATTTTTGGCCAAAACTGCAATTGTAAAGCTACCTTATATAATCGTTTTAATTAAAAAAGGTTGTTTTCGATGATTTCCGGGTCGTCGAACACGCTGCCGCCGGCCATGTATTTTTCCAAACCCAGATGCCGGTAGGCCATTTCCGTGGCCACACGGCCCCGCGGCGTCCGCTGGATGAATCCTTCCTTGATCAGGAACGGTTCGTAGACCTCTTCCAGGGTGCCGGTATCCTCCCCGACCGCCGTGGCGATGGTACCTACGCCCACCGGACCACCTTTGAACTTGGTGATGATGGTATGAAGGATCTTGTTGTCGATCTGGTCCAGGCCCCGCTTGTCGATATTGAGGGCATCCAGGGCATAGCGGGCGATCTTGATGTCGATGTGGCCGTCTCCCATGACCTGGGCGAAATCCCGCACCCGCTTGAGCAGCGCATTGGCGATACGCGGCGTTCCGCGGCTGCGAAGGGCGATTTCCAGGGCGGCCTGGTCTTCGATGGCCACCTTCAGGATGCCGGCGCTCCGCCGGATGATCCGGATCAGTTCCTTCGTATCATAGTATTCAAGTGCGAAGGTGATACCGAAACGGGCCCGCAGCGGCGCCGTCAGCAGGCCGCTCCGGGTCGTGGCGCCGACCAGCGTGAACGGATTCAGGGAAATCCGAACGGACCGGGCTCCCGGCCCCTTGTCGATCATGATATCGATGACGTAGTCCTCCATCGCGGAATACAGGTATTCCTCCACTTCCGGGGAGAGCCGGTGGATTTCGTCGATGAAAAGGACATCCCCCGTTTCCAGGGAGGTCAGCAGACCCGCCAGGTCGCCGGGCTTGTCCAGCACCGGTCCGGAGGTCACCTTCATCCCCACCCCCAGTTCGTTGGCGATGATATGGGCCAGGGTGGTCTTTCCCAGTCCGGGAGGGCCGTGGAACAAGACATGGTCCAGGGACTCCCCGCGCAGCTTGGCGGCCTGGATGAAAACCTTCAGGTTGGATATGATTTTCGTCTGTCCTGTAAAATCTTCCAGTTCCTGGGGCCGGATAATTCCGTCTAAATCCTTATCTTTGTCCGCGCTTTGGGTATAGGGGTTGAAATCGTCAGGGGTCATCGCAAGCAAAATTTAATATACAAATATAGATATTTTTATAGATATCTGATGTTTTATATTTTGCTGTTGAAATGTTGATAACCGAAAAATGCCCATTGATATCCAGGCATTTAATATAGTTCATACTTGTTAATGAGCGGGATGAAAAGAAAAGGAAAACTTCCCGCCTTCCCGATTTGGAAAATCCGTATCCGTTCTGCTTTCTTATTTTTCAGCGGAAAAACAACAGTAGGGCCGGAAAAAGTTATCCCGGGTTTTCAACCGGATATCAACAGGTTTTGAACACAAATAAACAACGGAATGTTGATAAGTACGAAATCGACTGCCCTGCTTGAAAAAAGCATCGGACAGAACCAGAATTCCTACTGCAACGGTCTGTTCCTTTCTGCAAGATGGTTCGTCATGTCCCGGATTGCACGGAAAGGAACCCATCTGGTCGTGCTTCCCACCAAGGAAACGGCGGAATATTGCGCGGCGGACCTGTACCACCTGATAGAAGGAGACCGCGTATTCTATCTTCCGGATTCCGGAAAGAATATAGAAAGGAGCAATTACAAGTCATCTCTGGCGGTCCAGCGCACGGCGGCCATCGGGAAAATCATGGAAGGAAACGAAGATCTGCTGGTGGTCGTTTCCTATCCGGAAGCCTTGGAAGAGAGGATTATGGAAGGCAGCCGGATCCGGGCTTCGGTCCTTTCGGTCAAGGTTGGGGATGAACTGAGCCATGACAAGATCAAGGAAATCCTCGCCGGACAGGGTTTCGAACGGACGGATTTCGTATCCGCACCGGGCCAGTATGCCATCCGCGGATCCATCATCGATATTTTTTCCTTCTCGGACAATGATCCCTACCGGATTTCCTTCTTTGGAAACGAGGTGGAAAAAATCCATGTCTTCGATTGCAATACCCAGCTTTCCAAAGAGGAAAGGCAGCAGGTGGAAATCTATCCGGATATCGTCTCCGGAGAGGAATCGGAATCATCCCTGACGGATATCCTTCCGGCGGATACGCTGGTCTGGCTGGATTCTTCGGACATGTACAAGGAAAAGGATTTTTTCCATTCCCTGTCCGGTCATAAAAAGGTATTCCTGGAAACGCCGATATCCGCATCGGATGCACAGCCGGTCCGCTTCAGCATCGCTCCGCAGCCGGTATTCAACAAGAACTTCGAACTCCTGTCGGCCGATATCCGGACCAAACTGGAAAACAATTACCAGGTTTTCATTTACGGAGAGAAACAATCGCAGCTGGACCGGCTCCGCAGCATCCTTTCACAGGACGGCGGCCTGCTTCCCCAGTTCGTGCCGGAAAAGAACATCCACGCCGGTTTCATCGACCAGGAAGACCGGATCTGCTGTTATTCCGACCATGAAATATTCGACCGCTTCCACCGGGTGGCGATGCGACGGACGGTGGAAAAGACGGAACAGCTGACCCTCAATGACCTGGCAGCCTTCAACATCGGGGACTACATCGTCCATATCGACCACGGCGTGGGAATTTTCGGTGGCCTGGTCCGGATGCGGGACGACAAGGGACGGGTCCATGAAGTCGTAAAACTCCAATACAAGGACGGGGATGTGGTGTTCGTATCCGTCCACGCCCTCCACAAGATCAGCCGCTACAAGTCCAAGGATTCCGTTCCGCCGAAGATCAACAAACTGGGATCCAAGACCTGGCAGAACCTCAAGGCCAGTGCCAAGTCGAAGGTAAAGGACATCGCGAAGGAACTGATCCAGCTTTATGCGAAGCGGAAGGCGGCTTCCGGCCATGCCTTTGCGGCTGATTCCTACCTGCAGGAGGAACTGGAATCTTCTTTCATGTACGAGGATACGCCCGACCAGCAGAGCGCGACGGAAGCGGTGAAGAAAGACATGGAAGACCGCAGCCCGATGGACCGGCTGGTGTGCGGGGACGTCGGTTTCGGAAAAACGGAAATCGCCATCCGGGCCTCCTTCAAGGCGGTTTGTGATTCCAAACAGGTGGCGGTCCTGGTGCCGACCACCATTCTGGCCCTGCAGCATTTCAAGACCTTCGAAGCCCGCCTGAAGGGATTCCCCTGCACGATTGAATATGTCAGCCGGCTGCGGACCTCCAAAGAAATCAAGGACATCAAGGAACGGTTGAAAGCCGGCCGGATCGATATCCTGATCGGGACGCATAAGATCCTGGGCAAGGAATTCGAATTCAAGGACCTGGGCCTGCTGGTGATTGATGAAGAACAGAAGTTCGGCGTCAGCGCCAAGGAAAAACTCCGCCAGATGAAACTTTCGGTCGATACGCTGACCCTGACGGCTACGCCGATTCCCCGTACCCTCCAGTTTTCCTTGCTGGGAGCGCGCGACCTGAGCATCATCAGTACGCCGCCGCCCAACCGCATTCCCGTCCAGACGGAAATCATCCTGTTCGATGAAGAAGAGATCCGGAGCATCATCAATTATGAATTGAGCCGGGGCGGGCAGTTGTTTTTCCTGCACAACAAAATCGAGGAACTTCCGGCCATCGAGGACATCCTTCACCGGCTGGTGCCGACTATGTCCATCTGTACCGCCCACGGACAGATGGAGTCCAAGGTCTTGGAAAACAAGATGCTGGATTTCATGCAGGGAGACTATGACATGCTCCTCTGCACGACGCTGATTGAAAATGGACTGGATATTCCCAATGCCAATACGATCATCATCAACCAGGCGCAGAATTTCGGCCTGAGCGACCTGCACCAGCTCCGCGGCCGGGTGGGAAGGTCCAACCGGAAGGCTTTCTGCTACCTGGTCGTTCCTCCGCTGACCACGATGACCGACGATGCCCGCCGGCGCCTCAAGGCCATCGAGGAGTTCTCCGACCTGGGCAGCGGGTTCAACATTGCCATGCAGGACCTGGATATCCGCGGCGCCGGCACCCTGCTGGGTGCGGAACAAAGCGGGTTCATCGCCGACATGGGATATGAGACCTATCAGAAAATCCTGGCGGAGGCCATGGAGGAACTGGGTGTGGAAACCGGACTGACCGCCCGTAATGTCAAGGACGCCTATGTAGAGGACTGCACCATCGAAACGGACCAGATAGCTTTGATTCCCGACAGCTATATCGACATTACGGCTGAAAAGATGCGGATCTATAAAGAACTGGATTCCATAAAGAAAGACAAGGAACTGGACCTGTATGCCACCCGTCTGGAAGACCGGTTCGGAACCATGCCCGCGGAGTTGCGGAGCCTGTTTGACATCGTGCGGATCCGTCAACTGGGAGAAAAGCTGGGATTTGAGAAGATCATCATCAAGAACGGCATCATGATCTGCTTCTTCGTATCCAATCCGATGTCGGCCTACTACCGGAGCAAGACCTTCAGCCAGGTTCTGGAAAAGGTCAGCACGCAGGAAAAATGGTTTGAACTGAAAAACAAGGACCAGCGGCTGCGCGTGATCTCCCGCAATATCGATTCCACGGCCAAGGCCCTGGAAGTATTGAAGAAGTTATAGAAAATCCGTATTTTTGCGGTCTGTACGGTTTTTAATTTACCATGACAAACCTGATCATCGATATCGGCAACACCGCCGTGAAGGCCTCCTGGTCGGACGGAATGACCCTGGGAAAGACCTTCCGTTACCAAGGGGAGAAGGTGATGGATTTCATCCTCTCGCTGGTGGAAAAGGAAAAACCCCTGGTGATGGTCGTCGCTTCCGTCTATGGGATTTCCGCCCAGGATGAGAGTCGGCTTCGGACCGTTTGCCGGCATCTGCTGGTCCTGGACAATGCCCATCCGGAGATCCTGGAAAACAAGGGACTGCCTTCCTACCTGACCTATGACCGGGCTGCCTCCATCCTGGCGGCACGCTACCTTTTCCGCGGGCGGGGATGCACGGTGGTGGATTTCGGTACGACCCTGACGGTCGATTTCACCGATCCGGACGGCCGTTACCGGGGAGGTAACATCTCGCTGGGCTGCCGTACGCGTTTCAAGGCCCTGAACCGGTATTCACGGGCGCTTCCCCTGGTCAATACCCCCGAAGAAGTGCCGGTCCTGGGAGATTCCGTAACGACTTCGATGACGGCTGGCGTGATTTCGGGCATATTATTTGAAATAGAAGGATATATCGGGTTGAATCCGGAAAACATCATCGTCTTCACGGGCGGAGATGCGATTTATTTTGCAAAACGGATGAAAAACTCGATATTTGTGGTTTGTAATCTGGTCCTGATGGGACTGGCCTTAATGGCTGATGAATATGTCAAAAATCTGTAGAAGAATAATTTATACTGCAGTAATACTGTTGATGGGAGTATCGCTCCGGGCGCAGGACAGTGCCTATGGCGCCTATTCTCCCTATTCCGTATACGGCATCGGTGACCTCTCCGTGCAGGGAAGCACCTTTACCCGCGGCATGGGCGGAGTCGGCATTGCCTCCCGCAGCAACCGGTACCTGAACGTGGTCAATCCCGCAGCCATCACGGCCCGCGATACGCTCTCCTTCATGGCGGACCTGGGACTGGAATCCCAGAACAAGCTTTTCCGTCAGGGTGACATGACCTCGGCCAACAACACGATGAACATCTCCAACCTGGCGGTCAGCCTTCCGTTGTACAAGAAATCGGCCTTTTCCTTCGGCCTGTCCAGCTTCAGCAACGTCGGATATGATTTCCAGCACAAGGATATAGACGAAACGGGAATCTGGACCTCCGCGGCCAGCGGCAGCGGCGGTCTCTATCAGATGTCCTTTGGCCTGGCGGCCACTTTCTTCAGCAAACTGTCCGTCGGCGTCCAGGGCCTGTACTTTTTCGGAAACATCAACAAGAGCGCCCAGAAGGTCAATTCCAATACGGCCTACCGGAGCCTTTCCAACGGCTACACGATGCAGCTGAATGCCCTGACGGCCAAAGCGGGCGTACAGTGGGACCAGGCCTTCTCCGGCGGTACCCGGATGACGGTCGGCGCTACCTACCGGCTCGGAACCCGCTTCAAGGGAACGGTGACCGACTATAATTTCGCGACGATTTCTTCCATCCGCGATACCGTCAGCTATCACGAATACAAGGATGGCCTGGCCAGCATCGCCGACGAAATCGGCGTGGGCGTCTCCCTCCGCCAGGGTGAAAAATGGACGGTTGAGGTCAATTACCTCCGTTCGGGCTGGGGCACCTCCAACCTGGATTCCTCGCCGGGTTTCGCCAATGTCGGCATTTCCAAGTTCAGCGCCACTCATTCCCAGTCCATCCGCGCCGGCTTCGAATTCGTGCCGAACCGGAACGACATCCGCTACTACCTGCGGCGTTGCGCCTACCGGGGCGGCGTGTACTATGACCAGTCCTATTATAAGCTGGATGGCAACAATGTTGCAGCGGTTGGCGTGACTTTTGGAGTAACTTTGCCGGTGTATCGCTGGTACAATGGTATTTCGCTCGGCGTTGACCTGGGACAGAAAGGCGGTATGGCAGGAAATTTGACACGGGAACGGTATGCCAAGTTCGTCATCGGATTCAATCTCCATGACATCTGGTTCCAGAAACCGCGGTATAATTAGAAATAAATAACAAAAACACGGATAGACTTATGAAAAAAATCACCCTTATCGTCTTCTCGGCGATCCTGATGGTTCTGGGCAGCAACCTTGCTTCCGCCCAGGGTAAGTATGGTGCAGACAGTGCAGAGTGCATCAAGTACCTTTCCTACTACAAGGAGTACTACAAGCAGAAGAATTACGATTCTGCCCTTCCGAACTGGCGTCAGGCCTACAAGCTGTGCCCGCCGACTGCCAACCAGAACATGCTGATTGACGGTACGACGATGATCCGCCAGCTGATCAACAAGAACGCGAAGAATCCCGAATACCGCAAGGCCCTTCTCGACACGCTCATGCGCCTGCATGATGTTCGTGCCGAATATTATCCGAACTATGCCGTGACCTCCCGCAACAACAAGGGTACGGACATGAACAACTTCATCAAGGACGACAACGCCGCCCTCTTCAAGGGTCTGAACGAGATCATCGCCCTCAACCAGGAAGAGACCAAGGCCAGCATCCTGCTGTTCAACCTCAACACCGCGATCGCCCTCTACCAGGAGGGTGACATGGACGCCGAGCAGGTCATCAACACCTACCAGCGCAACATCGCCCTGGTCAATAACGCCACTCCGGCGAACGATGCTGAGAAAGAGTCCAACGACAAGGTCCGCGCCGATATGGAAGGCCTGTTCATCACCAGCAAGGTGGCCAGCTGCGACAACCTGATCGCCCTGTTCACCCCGCGCTACGAGGCCAACCCGAACGACCTTGACCTGGCGACCAACATCGTCAAGATGATGAACTCCACCGACGACTGCACCAACAACGACCTGTTCCTGCGTGCCGCCACGACGATGCACAAGATGCAGCCGTCCGCCCAGAGCGCTTACTTCCTGTATCGCCTGAACGCCGCCAAGGACAACACCGAAGAGGCTGCCAAGTACATGGAGGAAGCCATCAACGGCGAAGGCCTGGATGCCGCTACCGAAGCCAAGTACAACTATGAGTATGCCAGCTTCTGCATCCGCAACAACATGTCCGGTAAGGCTGTTGCCGCCGCCCAGAAGGCTGCCAACCTCGATCCTTCCTATGCCGGCAAGGCTTACCAGATCATTGCCAACGCCTGGGCCCAGGCTTCCTGCGGCGGTGATGAAATCCAGCGCCGTGCCAAGTACTGGGTGGCGACCGATTACATGCAGCGCGCCATGAACGCCGACGAGTCCCTCGCCGACGACTGCCGCAAGGCCATCGGCATGTATAGCGCCTACTATCCGAATACGGCTGATGCGTTCATGTACGACCTGACCAACGGCCAGTCCTACAGCATCTCCTGCAGTGGCATGTCCGCCACCACCACGGTGCGTACCAACAAGTAATCTTCCGTCTTGGAAAGACTGACCCACAGAATTATGATGATGGCAACCGCTGCGGCGGTTGCTATCGTCGTTTTTTCCTGCAAATCCAAACTGTCCGTAGCGGAACGGCTGGACCTGCGCTTCACGCCGATCCAGACCGTAGACAGCATGTATATCCTGCAGACCAAGGACGGCCATGTGGAAATGCGGGTCGAAGCGCCTGTTATGGAACGCTACGAGACGGATTCGATGAGCTACGAGCTGTTCCCGAAAGGCCTGGATGTCTACGGATATACGGAACTGGGGGAACTGCAGTCGGAAATCCATTCCGAGAACGCCTCGCATGAAAAATACAAGTCCGGAGGCGAAGAGATCTGGAAAGCCTTCGGCAACGTGGTCATCCGCAATGTCATGAAGCAAGAGACCATGGAGACGGATACGATCTACTGGGACCGCAAGGCCGGGGAAATCTACACGGACTGCTATGTGCGGATGTATTCTCCGGACGGATTCCTGCAGGGATACGGCATGCGGTCGGATGAGAAGGTTACCAATTCCGTCATCATGCGGCCGTTCAACAGTTACGGCGTGGTGGTCCAGGATTCGACCGAAGTCCGCATCGACACGGCCAATTTCATCGGCCCTCTTTTGAAAAAATCCGCCCGATAAATACGTATCTGTCAAAAAAATGGTGTTGGTTTGACAGAAAATTGCTATCTTCGCACCCCAAAAGTGTTTTCAAGGATTTGAATAATATTTAAAATTACATAAACAATGGCGGTTCTTGATAAAATTCGCACCAAATTCGGAGTCTTCGCGTCGATCATCATCGCGCTGGGCCTCCTGTCCTTTATCGTGAGCCCGGACGACCTGGTCAGGGCTTTCAACAACATGTCTTCGAGCAACGACGTCGGCAAGATCAATGGCAATACCATTTCCTATACCGATTTCCAGGAGGAAGTCAGCCGTTTCACGACGATCAATGACCTGACCGGCGGCAACCGCAACAGCGATGTCCAGGACCAGATCCGTGACGCCGCCTGGCAGGACCTGATCTACCGCTATCTCTTCATCGAGAAAGCGCAGGCTGCCGGCCTGAACGTTGGCGAAGAGGAAATGAAGAACCTCCTTTCCGGCGCTTCCCCGCTGATCGCGCAGAACCAGATGTTCTTCGACGAGAACGGAGAGTTCTCCCCGGCCCAGGTCACCAACTTCGCTTCGGCTTCCAAGTCCGATGAGAATGTCCGCCTGTACTGGAACTACCTGCAGAACGCAGTCTACAACCAGCAGTATCTGGACAAGTATGATTCCCTGTTCGTCGCCGGCAATTCGGTCAATCCGCTGATGCTTCGCCGCGATATCGCCGAGAACAACAATACCACCGACGTGGACTTCGTCATGGTGCCGTTCGGTTACCAGGAAGACACGACCATCACGGTCTCCGACAGCGAGATCCGCGATTTCTACAACAACCATAAGAAGTTCTTCCGCCAGCAGGCCAGCCGCGATATCGAGTATGTCGTCTTCGAGGTGGTTCCTTCCACCGAGGACATCGAGGCTACCCGCGCTTCCGTCGCTTCCCTGTATGAGGAGTTCGTCGCTGCCGACAACATGAAGAACTTCCTGATGAAGAACGGTTCCGAGTGCCCGTATTCCGAGTACTGGTACAAGAAGGGTGAGCTCACCAGCATCGCTCCGGCCATCGAGAGCTATGTCTGGGAAAGCAATGCTCCGGCTTCCGATGTCATCGCTTCCGGCAACACCTTCTACCTGGCCAAGGTTACGGACACCAAGAACGTTTCCGATTCCGTCTATGTCCGTCACATCCTCCTCCAGGGTACGGATGCCGACCATCTGGCTGACAGCCTGATGACCGTGCTCCAGAGCAAGAAGGAGACCTTCTCCAACCTCGCCGCCCTCTATTCCGCCGACCAGGGTTCCGCTGACGGTGGCGAAACGGGCAACCTGGGTTGGATGACCCAGACCTACATGATCCCGGGCATGGAGTCCGTGATTACCGCCGAGACCGGCAAACCGTTCATCCTGAAGACCCAGTATGGTACCCATATCGCCGAGGTGACCCGCAAGACCGCCCCGATCGTGAAGAAGCAGGTGGCCATCTACCAGAAGGAAGCCCTTGCCAGCAAGGAGACCTTCAACAGCTTCTACAGCCAGGCCAACAACTTCGCTACGGCTGCCGCCGGCAAGTATGAGAACTACCGCAAGGCCTGCGACACCCTCGGTGTCTATTCCCACCCGGTCAACGGCATGCTGGAGAGCGCTGACAACCTCGGTGCCATCCAGAACACCCGCGAGGTGACCCGTTGGGCCTTCGACAACAAGCCCGGCAAGGTTTCCCAGATCATCACCGTGGACAACAACTACTTCGTGATCGCCACCCTGAAGGCGGCCCATAAGGAAGGCTTCGCCGAGGTTTCCGAGGTCGCCAGCCAGATCCGCCAGCAGCTCTACGGTGAGAAGCTGGGCCAGAAGAAAGCTGCCGAGGTTGCCGAGAAGATCGCCGGCCTGACCGACCTTGAGTCCATCGCCGAGGCGTTGAACACGACGGTCAGCAGCCAGACGGGCGTCGCCTTCTCCTCCATGGGAGCCCAGGCGCTGGATCCTTCCTTCCTCGGTGCCCTTTCCGTGGCTCCGGAAGGCAAGATCTGCGGCCCGATTGCCGGTGCCATCGGTGTGTACGTCTTCCAGGTGAAGGGTCACGATACCGGCTCCTTCTATACCGAGGATGATGCCCGCAACCGTGATGCCCAGATGGCGTCCTACTACACCCAGATGATCCTCCCGGTCATGATGGATGACGCCGACGTCAAGGACAACCGCGCCCGCTTCTTCTAGACGGTAATTACAGTCAAAACAGGACTACCTCCGTTCCGTCGATCCTCCCCACTTTCGTGGGTCCCCTCCCTTTTCGGGAGCCAATGTCGACTTGAACGGAGGTAGTCCTGTTTTCTAGTTTTACCAACTGTAAATAGATCAGATAAAAAATATCGGCTCTGCAGATGCAGGGCCGATTTATTTTGTTTTGAGCGAGGGGGCTAGACGTTGAAGAGGAAATGCATGATGTCGCCGTCCTGGACGACGTATTCCTTGCCCTCCACGCCCATCTTGCCGGCGGCACGAACGGCGGATTCCGACTTATACTGGACGAAGTCGTCGTACTTGATGACCTCGGCGCGGATGAAGCCTTTCTCGAAGTCACTGTGGATCACACCGGCGGCCTTCGGCGCCTTGTCTCCCTTGCGGATGGTCCAGGCGCGGCACTCATCGGCACCGGCGGTGAAGAAGGTCTGCAGGCCCAGGAGGCGGTAGGCACCCTGGATCAGGCGGACGACGCCCGATTCTTCCAGGCCCAGTTCGTCCAGGAACATCTGCCGGTCGTCGTAATCCTCGATCTCGGCGATATCCGCTTCGGTCTTTGCGGCGATGACCAGGATTTCCGCTTGCTCGTCCCGCACGGCTTCCCGCACGGCGTCGACGTAGGCATTGCCCTTGGCGGCAGAAGCCTCGTCCACGTTGCAGACATACATGACCGGCTTGTTGGTCAGCAGGTACAGGTCTTTCGCCATGGCTTCTTCATCGGGATTCTGCGGAACGACCGTCCGGCAGGACTTTCCTTCCAGCAGGGCGGCCCGATAGCGTTCCAGCAGGTCCAGCAGTTTCTTCGCGTCTTTGTCCGCGCCGACCTTGGCCTGCTTGGCGACCTTGGCAATGCGGCTTTCCACCGTTTCAAGGTCTTTGATCTGGAGCTCCGCATCGACGACTTCCTTGTCCCGGACGGGATCGACGCTGCCGTCGACATGGACGATGTTGCCGTCGTCAAAGCAGCGCAGGACATGCAGGATGGCGTCGGTTTCCCGGATGTTGGCCAGGAACTGGTTGCCCAGGCCTTCTCCCTTGCTGGCGCCCTTCACCAGACCGGCGATGTCGACGATGTCGACGGTCGCGGGAATGGTCCGTTTGGGCTGGCAGATGTCCGACAGGACTTCCAGCCGCTTGTCAGGGACATTGGTCGAGCCGAGGTTCGGTTCGATGGTACAGAAGGGGAAATTGGCGCTCTGGGCTTTACCGGAGCTGACACAGTTGAAAAGGGTGGATTTGCCGACGTTCGGAAGGCCGACGATACCGCATTTAAGGCTCATGTTCGGATGGATTGCGGGACCTGGGTCCCATTTACCGTGCAAAGATAGCCAACATTGCAGATTTGCGCAACTGGCTTATCCGTTATCTTTTTTTGCAAGTTGCTTTTCGCAGCATCGTTTTTTATGGGGTTGTTGCTCGGGAAATTAATTGCTGTTTCTTTGCTGGTTTCCCGGATCCCGGGGTTATTTTCGGCAAAAAACGATGCTAACGGTCCTCTTGTTCCTTTCTTTGTCTGCAGGAAGTCCCTGTTCCGGCGTCCCGAGTGCAATCCCGTTGTTAAAAGGGCAGGAGCCGCAGCGTGGGGAAACCCTGGCCGTCCTGAGCTGGAACCTTGAGAATTTCTTCGACTGGACCGACGGCGGAACCGGTACCTCGGACACGGAATTCAGCGGCGGGGGAAGCCGGCACTGGACCCGGCGCCGCTTTGAGGCCAAGGCCCGGGCGATCGGGAAGACGGTGGTCTGGACGGAAGCGGAGGCGGGGCATCCGCCGGATCTCATCGCCGTCCAGGAAGTGGAAAACGCCTTTGTCCTGCGCCGGCTGATTGACGGGTCCCTGCTTCGGAAACTGGGCTATGCCTTCGTCCATTTTGATTCTCCGGACCGGCGGGGCATCGACGTGGGGCTGCTGTATCGGCCTTCAACCCTGACCCTGGTCCATGCCGCGGCCCTTCCCGTCCGGGCGGTTGCACCGTCGGGTCCTGTGCGGAAGGCTCTTCCGGATCCGTCTGCCGATCTGCAGGACACGCTCTTTACCCGGGATATCCTGCTGGCCCAGCTGGAAGATGCGGCCGGCCGGCGGTGGTCCGTCCTGGTCTGCCATTTCCCTTCCAAATACGGCGGAGGCGACTCCGACTGGCGCCGGGAAGCCGCCGCCCGCCGGCTCCGGGCCGTCGCGGACTCCCTGCACGCCGCCGGCGAGCAGCGCCTCCTTGCCATCGGCGACTTCAACGACACCCCGGACAGTCCTGTCTTCCGGCTCCTGACCCAGGCTGGCGCTTCAGCTCCACTGGTCAACCTGGCGGAACCGCTTTCCCGCAGGGGCGCAGGAACCATCCGCTTCGAAGGACGCTGGCAGCTCATCGACCAGGCCTTCGTCTCCGCCGGTCTGGCGCCCTCCTGTACGCTCTCCATCCTGCACCCACCCTTCCTGACTGCCCACGACAACGTCCACTCCGGTGACAAACCCCTGCGAACCTACTCCGGCCCCCGCTACCTCGGCGGCGTCTCCGACCACCGTCCCCTCCTGCTGCTCATCCGCTCTCCTTAGGCGGGTCTTCTCTTCCTGGCTTCCGTACACTCTCGGCGGGGGTTTGTACACAAAAATCGACCTACAGCGCCATTTCTATGTACAAACCCGGCAAAAGAATCCCTCAAAAAGCAAAATAACAGGGATTTGTACACGTAAACACCCGCAGAATGGCGTTTTCCTGTACAAACCCGCAGTAAAGAATTATGAAAAAGATCTATCATGCATGCTATACCTCGCACGGAGAAGTGATGTTCCGCTCGCGAGAAGATTACAATCATGGTTTTAACAGTCTGTGCTCTGCTTTGGCGAAAAACGAAGCAGGACTGTTTGCGGATTCGTTCATGTCCGACCATGTCCATGAGATCCTTTCAACCGACCGGCTTTCTGCTGTCATTCATGACCAGCGGATATCCCATACCAAATACATGAATGAAAAATATGGACGCAAAGGACCATGGGGTGAACCGGGTTTCTTTGCCCAGGAAATAGAGGGTATCCGACACTTCCAGGCCGCGGTCGTATATGTGATCTGCAATGCCGTTCACCATGGTGTCACAAAGACTCCGTATGCTTACCTTTTCTCCTCGGCCAATTGCTATTTCAGAAAAGACTTGGGAAAAGAAAACTTTCCGGGCAAAATCCTGTCTTTTAAGCAGATAAAAGAAAGACTGCCAAGACGGGCCTGCTTTCTTCGCGGATGGAAAATGGGAAATGAAGGAATCTTTTTGCGGGAGACGGTCGTCGAATCCCGGTTGGTCGAAGCGCATTTCGTTTCTCCGCAGGCCTTTTTGTATCTGATGAGCCGGAAAAGTGGAGAAGAGTGGAAGGAGGAACAAAAACTGGACGGCAACGGCCGGCCTCCCATCACGCTGGAAGGGATCGAGTCGGCCTATTTGACGGTGGCTTCTGCAGAGAAGGTGTCAGAAATGCTGAAAAACCAAAGGGGTCACTTTTCCGTTCCCCGGAAGACGGATCTCGAACTCTGCGAACTGATTGACGGGAAATATGTCCCACAGTATGGAAAAGATACCGTTTATGCCCTGTCCCGGATTGAAAAGGAAACGATCGCCAATGCCTTGGCCGCGCAATATCGATGTGGCCTTTCCCAACTGCGGCGCTGCCTGGTGCTTTGATATGGATTTGTACAGAGAACCGCATCTCTACCTAAGATTTCTTGTACAAACCAGACAAACAGCACTCCCTAAATAGAATAACAGCTGGGGTTTGTACACAAATAGCGGCCTCGGGTGCCGATTCTATGTACAAACCCCGGGAAAAAGTCCGGAAAACAGAAGAATGAGCGGGATGTGTACATGGAAACAGCAGGAGAGAAACATTTTCCTGTACAAACCCGAAGAAAAATGTGTATTTTTACGATTGCTGGCAAAAGATTGCCAGCGCTGCCGGTTTATTCTATCGGAGCAACAGGAGCACTTATAACGAATCATTATGGCCATTGGAATCAGGAAGGGGGCGGCTGTGGCGACCCCGCCCATGGGGGCGAGTTATCTGTGGGGAATGCCGCAGATGCCGGAGTTTTTGGAGTATCCATTTTATAAATCAGCGGTTTACGATCCGTATCCGCTGTTCTTCGTCGGACAGATTAACTGCGCGGAAGCCGCGCCTTTCGACCGGAGCGGCGTGCTGCCGAAGCAAGGCTTCCTGTGGTTTTTCGCCGACCTGGATTATTACCTGGGCTATACCGACGAGACGGAACGGTAGCCGGGCCGCTGGGACCGGAAGGCCGTGCAGGTCCTCTATTCCCACGTCGGCCGGGAGGAACTGGCGCACGAGTTCCTGACGTTCCCGTCCGAGACGGAGATGATGCCCCCGGAGGCCGTCCTGCTGGAGTTCTGTGAAGTCCCGGACGATGCGGAAGGGGCGAAACTGCTGGGAAATGCGGCGGAAAAAGAAGCGGAGCAAGCCTTCGGAGAAGACTGGCAGCCGCTCCTGCAGGTGCCCGGGGATGAGACTCTGGAAGTGGCCCGGTTCAGTTTCTATATCGAAAGGGAAGCGCTCGCTGCCCGGAAGTTCCGTCGGGTGGAAGGATATCTGTCAGAATAGCCGAAATTTTTATTACATTTGTAGACCAGTCGAAATAAAACTAAAACACGATAATCATGGAAATGAAAACCAGAATTGCAGAGAAATTCAAGACCCTGTTCGGCACCGACGGCATCTTCTTCGCCTCGGCGGGCCGCATCAACCTGATCGGCGAGCATACCGATTACAACGGCGGCTACGTCTTCCCGGGCGCTATTGACAAGGGAATCCTTGCGGAGATCCGCGTGAACGGCACGGCAAAGGTACATGCCTATTCCCTGGATTATGATGAGTATGTCGAATTCGGGCTGAATGAGGAGGACAAGCCGGAACAGGCCTGGGCGCGCTATATCTTCGG
>JAFUUB010000054.1 GCA_017483985.1 Bacteroidales bacterium
ACCCGGCGGACGAACGCCATCACTGGCTGCGGGGCAAGAAAGTGCTTATCCCGCTGATCAACAGGGAGATCCCTGTCATTGAAGACAGCTATGTCGAAATGGATTTCGGTACCGGCTGCCTGAAGGTGACGCCCGCGCACGATGTCCACGACTATGAGATCGGCCTCCGTCACAACCTCCCGGTGCTGGAAATTATCGATGACCACGGCCGGCTGAACGAGAAGGCGCAGATCCTGGTGGGCGAGGACCGTTTCGTCGCCCGCAAGAAGATCGTGAAGATGCTGGAAGAAGCCGGCAACCTGCTGAAAGTCGAGGAATATGTCTCCCCGGTCGGTTATTCGGAGCGGACCAATGCGGTCATCGAACCGAAGCTTTCCGCCCAGTGGTTCCTCAAGATGGGGGAACTGGCCAAGATGGCCATGGAGACCGTGGACAGCGGCCGTACCCGGCTGATCCCGGATCGCTATGTGAATACCTACCGGCACTGGATGGAGAACGCCCGTGACTGGTGCATTTCCCGCCAGCTTTGGTGGGGCCAGCGGATCCCGGCCTGGTATCTTCCTGATGGACAGATTGTTGTTGAACCCGATGCGGAGGCTGCGCTCAAGGCGGCCCAGGCCATCGATCCTTCCCTGACCGCGGCGGACATCCGCCAGGACGAGGATGTCCTCGATACCTGGTTCAGTTCCTGGCTCTGGCCGATCTCCGTGTTCGATCCCCAGATGCCCGGCCATCCGGACCACAAGCCCAACAAGGATCTGGCATACTATTATCCGACGAACGACCTGGTGACCGGTCCGGACATCATCTTCTTCTGGGTCGCCCGCATGATCATGGCCGGTGCGGAGTTCATGGGGAAGGAACCGTTCTCCAATGTCTATTTTACCGGTATCGTCCGGGACAAGCTGGGCCGGAAGATGTCCAAGACGCTCGGCAATTCTCCGGATCCGCTGGACCTGATCGCCAAATACGGTGCGGATGCCGTCCGTATCGGCATGCTGCTGTGCTCCTCGGCCGGCAATGACATCTTCTACGATGAAAGCCAGGTCGAACAGGGACGCAATTTCTGTGCGAAGATTTGGAATTCCTTCCGTCTGATCCAGGGCTGGAAAGTTGATGTATCACTTCAGCAGAGCGATGTCAATGCAATTGCTGTCAAGTGGTTCCAGAATAAGTTGAATCAGGTTGTCGAGAGCGTCGAAGACCATTATTCGAAATTCCGTATCTCGGATGCCCTGATGGCCATCTACAAACTGTTCTGGGATGAATTCTGCTCCTGGTACCTGGAAATCATCAAGCCGGCTTACGTCAACGGACAGGCCCAGCCGATCGATGCGCAGACCTACGAGGCGACCCTGAAGTTCTTCGAGACCCTGCTGACGATGATCCATCCGATCATGCCGTTCATCACCGAAGAGCTTTGGCATGCCGTGTATGAGCGGAAAGAAGGGGAGACCATCCTCTTTGCGCCGAGTCCGAAGGTGCAGCCGTATGATGCCACTGTGCTGACGAAGTTCGAGATGGCGCAGGAAGCGGTCAATGCCGTCCGCGGTATCCGCAACCAGAAGAACATCGCTCCGCGCGAAGGACTCGACCTGAAAGTCAAGGAAGGCTTCGACCCCGCTTTCATCCCGGTCGTGAAGAAGCTTGCCAATCTTTCTTCCGTTGAAACCGTTGCGGATTTCGGCTCCGTTGCGGGCGTTTCCTTCATGGTCCGGACCGTGGAAATGTTCATCGAACTTTCCGGCCTGGTCAATGTCGACGAGGAGATCGCCAAGCTTGAAAAAGAACTGGAATATCAGCAGAAATTCCTCGCCGGCGTCCGTGCTAAACTGGCCAACGAGCGGTTTACCGCCCATGCACCGGAGGCTGTCATCGCGAACGAGCGCAAAAAAGAGGCTGACTCCCTGTTGAAGATTGAAAGTTATCAGTCTCAGATCAAGGCTTTGAAAGAGAATAAGTAAAACAAAACTGTTTAAAGTGGTAACAAATTTGTTAATACCCTTTGACCCCCGATTTTGACGCCTTATGATGTATTTTGAGACCTCCTTCCCGATCCGATACTATGAAACGGACCAGATGGGAATCGTACATCACTCCAATTATATCCGCTTCTTTGAATGTGCCCGTAACGGGATGATGGCGGACGGCGGATATCCGATCGAGCAGTGCGAAGCGGATGGGGTGACGATTCCGATCGTATCTGTACAATGCCGCTACAAGCATCCCGCCAAGATGGGGGATGTCATTACGATTTCCGCTGCGATCGACAAGGTCCCGCTGGCCAAGATGGTCATCCGCCAGGAAGTCCGGAATCAGGATGGGGTCGTCTGCGCATTGGGGGAAGTCATGCTGGGGTTCCTGGACAAGGAAACCGGCCATCCGGTCCGCTGTCCCGAAAAACTGGCCCGATTGATTGAATCACGTTTAAACGACAGATAATTATGATTACGTATCCGCTTATTTTCGGTACATGGGAACTGATTATCATCGTTCTCGTTATCCTGCTTCTGTTCGGAGGCAAGAAGATTCCTGAATTAATGAAAGGTTTGGGCAAGGGCGTCAAGAGTTTCAAGGAAGGCATGAACGAAGTGGAAAAGGAAGTCTCTGATATCAAAAAGGATATCGAAGCCGAACCTGCCAAGAAAGAAAAAGAATAGGAATGGCCGGACAGACCGAGATGTCCTTCTGGGATCATCTGGATGTACTGAGAGGAACGATCTTTCGCTCAGTCGGGGCCATCTTGCTGCTGTCCGTCATCTTCTTATGCACGAAAACCTGGCTTTTCAAGGTCGTGCTGTGGCCATCCCAACCGGATTTCTTCCTGTACCGTTGGCTGGGGCTCGACTTCCGGATGGAACTGATCAACATTGACGTATCCGCCCAGTTTTTCGTCCATCTCAAAATGTCGGTCCTGGCGGGAACCATCCTGGCCTTCCCGTACATCGTCTATGAAATCTGGAAATTCGTGGCCCCGGCCCTCTATGACAATGAGACCCGGCCGGTGCGCCAGGCTTTTCTGATGTCGTCCGGCCTGTTTTATCTGGGTTGTGCGGTGGGGTACTGCATCGTGCTGCCGGTCTGCCTGATGTTTTTCATGAATTATACGGTCAGCGATGCCGTCACCAATACGATTTCGCTGAATTCGTATATCTCCATGTTCATTTCTATGGTCTTCCTCATCGGCATCGTTTTCGAGTTCCCGACTGTGGCTGTCGTCCTTTCCCATCTGGGCATCGTAACGCGTCGGACGCTGCAGGCAGGACGGAAATATGCCGTGGTCGTTATCCTGATCCTGGCGGCCCTGATTACTCCGTCCGATCCGGTTTCGATGATCGTTTTGGCCTTGCCCTTATACGGCCTATACGAGTTCTCCATTCTTGTTTGTAAAGATAAACCCGCTGAAACAGAATGATTTCCATCAGTAATTTAACCGTTGCTTACGGAGGTTTTACCTTGCTGGACGGAATCAGTTTCCACATCAGCGAAAGCGACAAGATCGGTCTGGTCGGAAAGAATGGAGCCGGGAAGTCCACGATCATGAAACTGATTTGCGGCGAGCAGAATCCGACGTCCGGCCATATCGACAAACCCGCCCATGTCCAGATCGGTTATCTTCCCCAGATCATGGAACACCACAAAGGTGTCACGGTCATGGAAGAGACGATGACCGCTTTCGAAGCCATGGCCCGGCTGGAAGAGGAGCTGGATGCCATCAACCGGGAACTGGCGGAGCGTACGGATTACGAGTCGCCGGCCTATGCCGCGCTGATCGACAGGCTGGGGGAGATCAATGATGTGCTGGCTTTGGAAAAAGCCGAGCCGCCCAGGGTTCAGGCGGAAAAAGTTTTGATTGGTTTAGGATTCAGGGACAGCGATTTCGACAGGCCGACTGAAACTTTCAGTCAAGGTTGGAACATGCGGATTGAGCTGGCCAAGATCCTGCTTTCCCGTCCGGATGTCCTGCTGCTGGACGAGCCGACGAACCACTTGGACATCGAGTCCATCGAGTGGCTGGAGGGTTACCTGAAAGCCTATCGGGGTTCGCTGATGCTCGTATCCCACGACCGCCGGTTCCTGGACAATGTCACCAACCGGACCGTTGAGATCCTGCTGGGGCACATCCATGATTACAAGGTCCCGTACAGCCAGTACATGCTTCTGCGGGAGGAGCGGATGGCCCAGCAGACGGCCGCCTATGAGAACCAGCAGCGGATGATTGAAAAGACCGAGGATTTCATCGCCCGGTTCCGGTATAAGCCGACGAAATCCAATCAGGTCCAATCCCGTATCAAAGCCCTTGAGAAACTGGACCGGATCGAGGTGGATGAAACCGACAACGCGACCCTGACGGTCAAGTTCCCGCCGGCGCCGCGTTCCGGTGATGTCGTCTTCAAAGCGACCGACATCGAGGTGGGCTATCCGCAGAAAGTGGTGTTCTCCCATGCGGATATCGAAATCAAGCGGGGCGAGAAGGTCGCCCTGATCGGGCGTAACGGGGAAGGCAAGACCACGCTGATGCGGGTGATCATGGGACAGTTGGACCCGTTCGCCGGGGAGGCGAAGGTCGGACACAATGTCCATATCGGTTATTTCGCGCAGAATCAAGAAGATATCCTGGATAAAAATGAGACGGTCTTCAGCACGCTGGACCGGATCGCCGTCGGTGAAATCCGTACCAGGCTGCGGGATATCCTGGCACAGTTCCTGTTCCGCGGCGAAGATATCGACAAGCGGGTCTCAGTGCTGAGCGGTGGGGAACGGGCACGGTTGGGCATGGCCAAGCTCATGTTGCAACCCTACAACCTGCTGGCGTTGGATGAGCCGACGAACCACATGGATATCAAGTCCAAGGATATCCTGAAACAGGCGCTTAAGGCCTATGATGGCACGCTCATTGTCGTATCCCATGACCGGGATTTCCTGGACGGGCTGGTGGACAAGTTGTACGAGTTCCGTGACGGACATGTAAAGGAATTCCTGGGATCGGTCCAGGACTTCCTGGATACGCGCAGGCTGGAAACCTTGCAGGAACTGGAGCGGAGGTCCCAACCGGTTGGAACTCCGGTCGTTGAAAAAGTGGAATCCGTTGCGAAACAGGAATATAACCAGCGGAAGTTTGTTTCCAAGGAAGAGCGGAAACTGCGCAACCGGATCGATTTCCTGGAAAAGGAAATCGCGAAGACCGAGCAGCAGATGAAAAAGATTGAAACCGTACTCGCCGCACCCGCGCCTTCCGACGACATCCTGGAACTGACGCGTTCCTACCTGGAGCATAAGCGGGACCTGGATGCAAAGACGCAGGAGTGGGAGGCGTTGATGATACAATTGGATGATTAATCGGACAAGCATATGAAGATGATGAAATGGATTGCTGCCCTGGCAGCATGCAGTCTCGCCTTGGCAGCCGAGGCGCAGACCACGACCAAGACGAATGATTTCGTGTCGTTCGACCGGATTGAAGTCGCCAGTGATTTCGAAGTTACCTTCAATGTTTCAGATACTTACAAGGTCAATTGGACCTATGATACGATCCTGGCGGACCTGGTCAGCGTCTTCGTGACGGGCAAGACCCTCTATATTGATTTCAACAAGAAGGGGATGTCTTCCGAACTGAAAAAGACCTACAAGGGCCGCAATGCCCCCAAGATGGTGCTCAAGGTCGCCGTATATGCCCCTTATTTCAGTGAACTGAGCCTGACGGACAACGCTACGTTCGAAGGACTGGGCAACCGCTTCGAGACGGATGCCTTCACGGTGTCCGTCTCCGGTAAGGCGAAGGTGGCCAACCTGTCCGTGGCGGCACGGAAGGCCTCGGTCGAAGCCTTGAAAGACGGCAAGGTGACCCTGACGCTGGATGCGGCGGAGGTCGATGTCCGGACCGACAACAAGGCTGCGGTAGAGCTGGTGCAGTCCAGTGACCAGCTGTCCGTAACGGCAGCCGGCAGCTCCAATGTCTCCCTGACCGGGAATACGACCGACCTCGCGACCAACACCCAGAATTCCGCCAAGGTGCAGATGACCGGTACCGCGGAATCCCTCCGCCACGAGGGAAGGGGCTCTTCGGAGGTGGACCTGATCGCGGCTCCGGTAAAGGCTGCGGAGGTCATCATGTCCGGAAGCAAGCTGTATGTCAATGTCTCCGACGAACTGAAAGTGGACCTGAAAAGCGGTGCCAACGTTTCCTTCAGCGGAGATCCGAAAATCGGAGTGGTCAATATCTCCTCCTCTTCGCTGATGCATTATACCGGCGCCAAACGCAAGTAAGATGCTGATCCTGGATTCGCACTGCGATACGCCTTCGCAGATCGTGCGGGGGCGTGACCTGGGTTTGGACAACCGGTACGGACATGTCGATTTCCCGAAGCTGCGGCGCGGAGGCGTCGATGCGTCCTTCTTTGCCCTGTATACGTCCCGGGACCTGGCTCCGGATGCTGCGACGCGCTATGCCCTGGAAATGATGGCCGGCGTCTATGATGCCGTGCAGGCCCATCCGGACGAGGTGGCCATGGCTTTCAGCACCCGGGAAATCCTTGAGAACAAGGACAAAGGCCGGGTTTCCGTCCTGCTGGGGATGGAAAACGGAGCTCCGATCCAGCAGTCGCTTCCCCTGCTCCGGCTTTTCTGGCGGATGGGGGTCCGGTACATGACCTTGACCCACAACGGAGACAATGCCATCGCCGATGCCGCGGCCCAGGGGAGTACCTGGCACGGGCTGAGCCCCTTCGGCCGGGAGGTCGTCGCGGAAATGAACCGGATCGGCATGCTGATCGATGTCGCCCATGTTTCCGACGAAACCTTCTATGACTGTATCCGGTACTCGAAGGTCCCCATCGTCTCCACCCATTCCTGTTGCCGGGCGCTCTGTCCCCATCGGCGCAATATGACGGACGACATGCTCCGGGCCTTGGCCCGGAACGGCGGCGTGATCCAGATCAATTTCTATCCCTGTTTCCTCACGGACGCCTTTTCAGCGGTCCTGTCGGCCGCCGGACTGGAAGATGAGGGAGAGCAGCTGGAGGCGGCCTTCATCGCAGACCCGACCAATCCGGTCCGGGTTGCCGCCTGGCACGAGGTGCAGGACCGGCTGCTTGCCTTGGAGCGGCCTTCCTATAAAATGGTCGTGGACCATATCGAGCATGCCATCCGGATCGCCGGCATCGACCATGTCGGCATCGGTTCCGATTTCGACGGGATCGCAGTTCCCCCGGCCGGTCTGGAGGATGTTTCCAAGATCGGGATCATTTTTGACGAGATGCGCCAGCGCGGGTACGGCGAAACGGAAATCGAGAAGGTCGCCGGCGGCAACTTCCTGCGGGTGATGCGGGCTGTCGAGGACTATTCCCGGCAAAAATAGGTATTAACAAAAAAGTTACGACTCTTAACTATTTTGTTATTCTGCCTGATTTCTAGATAGATAAATCTTCTTTTACCGCGGAGAGCAGAAAATGCAGCGCAGAGGCGGCAAAACGCTGGATGTTGCGTTTCCGATCGTTGTGATACTGGTATTTCCGGGTCAGGATGGCCTTCGGCGTAGCAACGGCGACCCAGACGGTCCCTTCCGGATTGCATGCGTCCCCACCGGGACCGGCGAGTCCTGTCGTTGAAACGGCATAGTCGCTTCCGGTCAGTTCGCGGACGCCTTTTGCCATCGCGGCGGCCACTTCGCTGCTCACGACACCGTGACGGCGGATGATTTCCGGATCGACGCCCAGTACTTTTTCCTTGACGGAGATCGCATAGGAGGTCACGGAGCCCAGGTAATAGTTCGAGGAGCCCGGTACACTGGTGATCAGGTGCGAAATTTCGCCGCCGGTGCAGGATTCAGCGGCAGAGACGGTCTTTCCGTGGGCCTTCAGGATGCATCCGAGCGCATGCTCGAGGGTGTCGTCGCCGTCTGCATAGATCACGTCGCCCAGAATGGCCTTTAAACGGCCGATTTCCGCCTCCATACGGGCTTCATCATCCTCGGGTGTCCCTCCGTATACCGAAAGCCGCAAACGCACGCCTGTGAGCGGATTTGGCAGATAGGCCAGGTGCATGTCGGCGGGCAGGGCGGTTTCCCAGGATTCGATCTTCTTGGCCAGGGCGGATTCCGCCATCCCGTAGGTCATCAGGTTGCGGTGCCGGATGGTCTGCAGGGTATGGTGGGCGGCAATGTCCTTCACGACGTCCGGCAGGGCGGCGGTCGTCTCGAACGGCACTCCGGGCATGGCATAGAGCACCGCCGGATGACCGAACCGGGATTCCGGAAAACGGAAGACCATAATCGGCGCCGTTCCCCTTTGATTCACAATTACTTCACAAGTGTCCGGCACCAATGCCTGGGCACGGTTGATGTCGAGCACGTCCAGGCCGCGGGCTTGCAGGATTTCGTGTACCTTCGCCAGCTGGCCCGGGTGTTCCACATAGCGGGAGGTACCGCTCAGCTCGGCAAGGGCCGCCTTCGTGATGTCATCCCGGGTCGGTCCGAGACCGCCGGTGGTGATGACGATATCATGGGTTTCCAGTTCTGCGGCCAGGGTCTGGAGGATGGCCTCGTGGTCGTCAGCCAGGGAGACCATGCGGTCGGTACGGATACCGAGGGCGCCGAGCGCACGGGATATTTCGGAGGAATTGGTGTCGACAACCTGTCCGATCAGGATTTCATCCCCGATGGTACAGATGGAAGCTTGGATCATAGCGGGTGTTTGTTTAGATAACTGAGAATCTTTCTGGGAAAAGCCGGGCCTTCATAGATGAACCCGGTGTAAACTTCTATCAATGAGGCGCCTGCAGCCAGCATTTCCCGGGCCTGGGCAGGGGTCATGATACCGCCGGTGCCGACAATCGGCAGTTTACCGCCGGTCTTTTCGGCCAGGTAGCGGACCATTGCGAGGCTTTTTTCAAAAAGCGGTGCGCCGGACAGGCCGCCGTTGCCGATGGCTTCCACCTTTGCCTGCGGCGTTTGCAGGCCATCCCTCGACCGGGTCGTATTGCAGGCGATGATTCCGTCCACGCCGTTCCGGAGCGCATAATCGACGATCTCGTCGACCTGGGCATGTCCGATGTCCGGGGAAATCTTGATCAGGATGGGCTTGTACTGGTCCATATTCATCCGTTTATCGAGGACAACGTCCATGATATCAGACAAATAGGATATATCCTGCAGGCTGGTCAGCCCTTCTACGTTCGGGCAGGAAACATTGATGACAAAGAAATCCACGAACTCATACAGCATGGAAAAGGCATAGTCATAATCCCGGCTGACCTGTTCGGGATCGTCGGTAGCCGTATTCTTTGCGATGTTCGCGGCAATCAGTACTTTCGGATGCTTTTCCTTCAGGTGCCGGATGGCGACCAGAACCCCTTTGTTGTTGATTCCCATCCGGTTGATGAGGGCATGGTCCTTCGTGAGGCGGAACAGGCGGGGACGGGGATTGCCTTCCTGGAATTTCGGGGTCAGGGAACCGATCTCCACGAAACCGAAGCCGAAATCGGACAGTTCGTTGTAGCACTCCGCATTCTTATCCAGTCCGCCGGCGAGTCCGAGGGGATTCGGGAAATGCAGTCCGAACACATCCCGTTCGAGCGCCGGATAGCGCCGCTTGAAGAAGAGCCGGACCAACGGACGTACCAGGGCGTAGGTGCGGGATTTCTTGAGGACGTTGATGATCATCTTGTGGGCCGACTCGGCGTTGAGACGGAACAGGATCGGCCGGATGAAGTACTTGTACATGTCTGCAGGGTTTAGACCGTACAAAGGTAAGAAATCTATCAGACTTCTGGCAATTCCTGAAAAGTATTATCATCGAAAAAGACGATAATTTTCGTGATTTTTCGCTGATTATCAGCCTTTTGAGGAGTAATTTCGGGGGACACTTTCATCTCCGTGGCTGCCGGATCCGCGTCCAGTGCTGCAGGAGGCATGGGAATCGGCTCTTCTCGCGGGGGAATCGAGAAGAGGTCCGGCGCGGTTTCGTCGGGAACGGGGGCCGGGTAAGCGGACGGCTCCTTGTACATCTTGCCTTTCCCTGCCAGAAGCCATTCCATGTTCAGGCGGGGGTAGTGCTGCATCATGCCCGTCAGGAAATCATAGCTGGGTTTGTTGCGTCCGGCGAGAATGTGGGACACACTAGCGCGCGCTACGCCGATCGTATCGGCGAATTCCGCCTGGCTGATGTTTTCAGCGGATAGGAACTGTTCCAGTCTGTTGTTCATTTTTCTGACGAGTCTTTTTACAAATGTAGCAATTTGTTTTGGAACCGCCAAAGCACCTTGGTGGACAGTACGGGTGAGGGGAGGGGATTCCTGAAGGGGTAAAATCGGTAAGTATTAATTCAGATAATATCATATAACTTTCTGAAATAGAGGATTATAATTTATTGATTTATGTATTTCCTGGCTAACTGGCACAGTATGAAAATTGAATTTACAAAAATCTTTGATAGTATTGGTTTAGGTCATTCTTTATAAACTAACTGATTATCAGCATTAAACGAATATAACAACATTTCTATAATTTTTACTTATTTTACAATAATAAACAAATCTCTTTGTGAATTTACATAATTTGTAAACATAAGTGAATTTCACAAAAGAAGATGAATGAAAATAAATGTCAATCCAATCCGATGTCGCGGGGAATCCTGCAGCGAGATTTTAGAATTTCTGTGGGATTGTGTAATTTTGTGCGAAAATCAGATTCTCGTGAATCTGACGTTTTGATTGAAAGAGAAAGAATGATACCGCAATTAAGGATAGAAGACTACAATTATCCGCTCCCCGACGAAAGGATCGCCAAATATCCGCTTCCGCAGCGGGATGCGTCCAAACTCCTGGTCTATCGGAAAGGGAGAGTCTCCGAGACGATATTCAGACAGATTCCGGATGAACTTCCGGCCGGCTCCCTGATGGTGTTCAACGATACCAAGGTGGTTCCGGCCCGTCTGCATTTCCAGCGCCCGACCGGTGCGCACATCGAGATTTTCTGCCTGCAGCCGGAAATGCCCAACGAATACAACCTGGCGTTTGCCGCAAGTGACCGCTGCGTGTGGAAATGTGTGATCGGCAATGCCAAGCGGTGGAAATCCGATGTCCTGACCCCGTACCTTCCGCAAGACCGCCCGGATGTCGCTGCGATGGGCCTGGAAGCCCGCCTGCTTTCCCGGGACGGACAGACGGGACTCGTGGAGTTCTCCTGGAAGGACGGGAGCCCGTTCTCCCGGGTGCTGGATCTCTGCGGGTCCGTGCCGATTCCCCCGTATCTGAACCGGGATACGGAGCAGATCGACCTGGAACGCTACCAGACCCTGTATGCCCACTTCCGCGGTTCGGTCGCCGCGCCTACGGCCGGTCTCCATTTTACGGATGAGGTCCTGGCAAAGATCCGCCAGAAGGGGATTGATACGGAAACGGTGTGCCTCCATGTCGGTGCGGGGACCTTCCTGCCGGTGAAATCCTCCGAAGTGTCCGGACATCCGATGCACCGGGAACCGTTCGTCGTCAGCAAGGCTTTCTTGGAACGCCTGCTGGCCGGCCACGGAAAGGTGATCGCGGTCGGAACGACATCCGTCCGGACCTTGGAGTCCCTTTATTATGTGGGAGCGGGCCTTTTGGAAAACGGCCGGCTCCAGGATGTGGACCAGTGGATGCCGTATGAGCGGGAGTGGACGTTTTCGACGGAAGAGGCCCTGCGCGCGATTGTCTCCTACCTGGATCGCAACGGGCTGGATGAGTTGAAAGTCGGGACGCGCATCATCATCGTTCCCGGATTCCGCTTCCGGATCGTCGACCTGCTGGTGACCAATTTCCACCAGCCGGAGAGCACCCTGATCCTGCTGGTCTCCGCCTTCGTCGGCGGGGATTGGAAAACCATCTACCGGTATGCCCTGATGCACGATTTCCGTTTCTTGAGTTATGGAGACAGCTCGCTGTTGGAGCGGACCGGCAAATAAAATTGCTCGGTTTCCCGTTTTTTCTTAACTTTGGATGTTATACGTGTACTATGAGTGAACCTACCAACGAATTCGATAGCATCAGCCCGTATACCGACGAAGAAGCCGTCAAGGCTTTCGGTATCCTGGCAGAGCATCCCAATGTACCCATCATTTCCAAGACGTTGTTCCCGGACCAGCCGGAGACGTTGTTGCATGACGTTCTGAAGAGCCTCAAGAGCATCGACGAATTCCAGAAACTGGTCATGAACAAGGCGGTGGAGTGGGTACTCGAAACTTCCGTCCATAATTTTTCCTACGACGGGATTGAAAACCTGAAGCAACTGGGCGACCGGAAGTTCCTCTGCCTGTCCAACCACCGGGACATCATCCTCGATCCGGCGATTACACAGCTGGTGCTCTACCGCAACGGGATTCCGCTGACGGAGATTGCCGTCGGTGACAACCTGTTGAGCAACAAATATGTAGAATATCTGATCCGGTCGAACCGGATGATCAAGGTCATCCGCGGCATCAGTGCCCGGACGCTTTACCTCTCCTCCCAGGTGCTTTCCCGGTATATCCGGACCTGCATCACTTCGGGGAAGAGTTCCATCTGGCTGGCCCAGCGGGAAGGCCGTGCGAAAAACGGTGTGGATATCACCGAACAGGGACTTCTCAAGATGCTCGACATGAGCGGACCGGACGATTTCACCTCCAACTTCGAAGCCCTGAACATCGTTCCGCTCAGCATCTCCTATGAGTATGAGCCCTGCGATATCATGAAGGCGAGGGAAACCCTGATTTCCCGCAGCGAGAAATACGTGAAGGGATCCCGGGAAGACCTGGTGAGCATCATTACCGGCATCCGCCAGCAGAAGGGGAACGTACACCTGAACATCGGCGCACCGCTGACGCACGAGGAGATCTATGCCGCTTCCTTCTGCAACAAGAACGACCGTTACCAGGCCATCCGCCATGCGGTAGACCTGCGGGTCATCGAAGGATACCAGCTGTGGAAAACCAATTATATGGGATATGACCTGGCGAACCAGTGCAGCCGCTATGCCGACCGGTATACTCCGGAAGAACTGGAACAGTTCAAGGCGTACATCGAGCATCAGCTGGACCAGGTCGAACCGACGCTGGACCGCAGCGAATTACGGGACATCCTCCTGCGCATCTACGGCAATCCGGTCCTTTCCAAGGAACAGCTTGCCGCAGAACGCGCTTCTTCCTAGCCGCCGGGCGGCACCATGACCGTCAGAACAGTTTGTCGACGGCCATGATGATTTCTTCCGGTTTCAGGTCCGGGCTGAGGACCAGGTCCGGCTCCTTCAGCGTGAATCCCTTGCGGGTCGCATTGAGCATCCCGCCTCCCGTGATGTTGAGCATGACGGTTTCGTCCTTGCGTACTTTCCCTTCTTCGAGCGCCTTGGATAGCGCCGCGACGGCCGATGCGGCTGCCGGGAAGATGTCGATCCCTTCCTGCTGGAAGAACTGCAGCATCCAGTAGACGATCTCGTCGTTGCTGACCTTGAACATGTCTCCGCCGGTCGCCTTCATGGCATCATAGAGTCCGCCGGCGAGGCTGTATGGCGGTTTCCGGTTGGAAAGGACCTTGGCCAGGATCACTTCCGCCTTGCGCCGGGATTCTTCCGGAGTCAGCGGAAGCAGTTCGCGGGAGTCCGCCTTCCAGGAATCATACATGATGGTGAACGGGGCGTTCTGACTGGTATAGATCCGCATGGTATTCTTGCCGTAACGGCCGTCTTCGGCGAGGCGCATGGCGTTCTCCCACGCGGCGATGGCACCGGTTCCGCTGCCCACGGCCTGGAAATAGGCATCCGGGATCCGCCCGATGACTTCGACGGCGGACAGTACCGTCGTACCCATTCCGTCCCGGCGGGCCACGTTCTTGGCTCCGCCTTCGGCCATGTAGACCGGATTCATGCAAAGCTTTTCACCCAGTGCAATGGCATCATAATAGTCTGTTCCCTTGGGGGTTGCGATGACTTTGACGCAATTCCTCAGCGGAGAGACGAACCACAGGTCATGCACGTTGTCCTGCGGGATGCAGATGACGACGGGGATGTTGTTGTCCGAGCAGACGCGGGCGAAGGCACGGGCCGTATTGCCGGCGGACTGGACGACGAGGACCCGCTTGTTCTTCCGGGGCAGGCGGGCGCAGACGGAATAGGCTTCCGTTTCCTTGAAGGAGCAGGTCTCCATCTTGGCACCGATCTTCGGCCAGTAACCGGAGAAGGTGATGTAGAGGTTCTCCATGCCCAGCATCTTGGCCAGGCCCTTGCTCTTGTACGTGACCGGGGCGTGGGAATGGCGGAGGGTCCGCTGGATCGGAAGCCAGTCCGCATACCGATACAGGCCGTTCAATTCTTTCCGGGGATTGAACTGGCGATGTTCATAAACGGCACGGATAAGGGAAGGAGCACTTGCTTCGGGATCGGCGAGGGCCCATCCTTCGTCGGAAAACAGTCTGCCGGTTCCGACATTCTTGAGCTGGTAGTTGGTGGGTTTGAACATGGTATCGATTGTTTTTTGTTTACAGGTTGATGCAGAGCCAGGTAAAATAGGCGGCCTCGCACAGGAGGAAGATGGCTCCGTCAAAGCGGTCGAGCTGGTCTTTCTTGCCCATGAAGGCGCTGGCCAGCAGCAGGAGGGCGCTGAGCAGCAGGACGCCGGTGTCGACAAGGTTCATGGAACCGAAGGACAGGGGACTGATCAGGGCGGAACCGCCCAGGATCAGCAGAATGTTGAAAATGTTGGATCCCAGGATATTGCCGAGGGCCAACTGCCCTTTCTTCTTGATGGCAGCCACGATACACGTGGCCAGTTCCGGCATGGAGGTGCCGCCGGCCAGGATGGTAATCGCAATGAATTTATCGCTGATACCCAGGGCTTTGGCTATAGCCGTCGCAGAGTTGACGAACAGTTGACCGCCGCCGATGAGGCAGCCCAGACCGCCAATGATCATCAGGGTGGCCAGCCAGGGCTTGATGATTTTTTCTTCGCTTGTCCCGTTGTCCTTTTCCCCGTATTTGAAGCTGAAGAACATGTACAGGGCGAAAACCGTCAGCAGGATGGCTCCGTCCAGCCGCGTGAGCGTATTGTTCCCGACACCCAGCAACAGGGCGGTCGGTCCCAGCAGCAGGATCAGCAGGGTGACGGCCAGGTTCAGCGGAATATCCCGGCGCAGGTTGGCGCGGGTGATGGGCATGGGCATGATGACGGCCGTGATGCCCAGGATCAGCAGGGTGTTGAAAATGTTGGAACCGAATACGTTGCCGACGGCGATATCGGCATTGCCATGGATGGCGCCGATGAAACTGACGACCATTTCGGGGGCGGAAGTCCCCATGCCGACGATGGTCAGGCCGATGACAAATTCGCTGATGCCGAATTTCCTGGCTACGGAGGAAGCTCCATCGACCAGCCAGTCGGCACCGTAGACGATCAGGCCGAGTCCGAGGAGGAAAAGGAAAATCTGGAGAGCCATGGAATTAAGCTTGGATGCGCCTCCTGAGCGCGCAGATGTTTTCTACATGCTGGGTATGGGGGAACATGTCTACCGGCTGGACGGCCGTGATGTCATAGTCCCTGCAAAGGATGGACAGATCCCTTGCCTGTGAAGCCGGATTGCAGCTGACATAGACGATTCTGTCCGGTGCGGCTTGAAGGATCACTTCAGCTACGTCCGGGTGGATGCCGGCACGGGGCGGATCCAGGATGACGACATCCGGATGCCCGTGTTCCCGGATGAAATCCGCCGTAAGGATGTCTTTCATGTCGCCGGCAAAGAAACTGCAGTTGCCGATGCCGTTGCGGCGGGCGTTGTCCTTGGCATCGGCGATGGCCTCCGGGACATATTCGATGCCGATGACCTTGGCCGCCTTGGCCGAAACGAACTGGGCGATGGTACCGGTCCCGGTATACAGGTCATAAACGGTTTCCGTACCGGTCAGGGCCGCGAAGTCCCGGGCGGCACGGTACAGCTTATAGGCCTGCTGGCTATTGGTCTGGTAGAAAGATTTCGGGCCGATCCGGAAGGACAGTCCCTCCATGGTCTCGTAGATGGAATCCTCTCCGTGGTACAGGATGCACTGCTGGTCGGCGATGGTGTCATTCAACTTGGTGTTGATGACATAGTACAGGGAGGTGATCTGCGGGAATGCGGCGATGACGGCATCCAGCAGGGCGGTGCGGGCTTCGCGGTCCTCCCGGGCGAAGCACAGGATCAGCATGACGGCGCCGGCCTCGGTGGTACGGATGAACATGTTCCGCAGGAAACCGCGGTTTTCCCGGATGTCATAGAATTCCAGGCCCTGGCGGACGGCGTAATCCTTGATGAACAGCCGGATGGCGTTGGAAGGCTCCCGCTGCAGCCAGCACTGCTTGATATCCAGTACTTTATCAAAGAATTTACCGACATGAAAGCCCAGGCCGACACGGTCTTGGGGCGGGATGGCCTCCGGATCCTCGTCCCGCAGGATCCAGCGTTTGGCGCTGAAGGAGAACTCGAGCTTGTTGCGGTAGAAACGGGTCTGGTCAGAACCCAGGATAGGGGAGACCGGCGGGATGTCCAGATGTCCGATCCGGACCAGCTGGTCCCAGACCTGCTGTTGTTTCGCCTGCAGCTGGAGTTCGTAGGGGAGAGGCTGCCACCGGCAACCGCCGCAGACCCCGAAGTGCTGGCAGAAAGGGGCCAGCCGCTGTGGGGAAGGCTGGACGATCCGGCGGATGAAGCCTTCCATGTAGTTTTTCTTTTTCTTGTATACCTGGATGTCGACGATGTCGCCCGGAACGGCAAATTCGACGAAAACGACGGTTCCGTCGACATGTGCAAGGGCTTTGCCTTCTGCCGCTACCGATTCAATCTGAACATTCTCCAGGACGAGGTCGACCTTTTTCTTCGACATGTGATTAACGGATTCTAAACTTACAAATATAGGAATAATTGCCGATTGTTTTCGTAAATTTGCACCCAAAACCATGAAAAACCATGCCTGACCACATAGAAATCCGGGGCGCGAAGGCCCATAACCTGAAAAACATAGACGTCGACATCCCGCTTGGGAAAATCGTCGGGATCGCCGGGGTCTCCGGTTCCGGCAAGTCTTCGCTGGCCCTGGGAGTCCTCTATGCCGAAGGCTCCCGCCGTTACCTGGAGTCCCTTTCGACCTATACCCGCCGCCGGATGACCCAGGCGTCCCGGGCGCAGGTGGAGGACGTACGGTATGTGCCGGCAGCCCTGGCGCTTCACCAGCGTCCGGGCGTACCCGGAATCCGGAGCACGTTCGGTACGATGTCGGAACTCCTGAACAGCCTGCGGCTGATGTTCTCCCGCCTGGCCAGCCATCGCTGCCCGAACGGTCACTATGTGGAACCGACCCTGGCTGTTGCCGCTGAGCAGCCGATCTACTGCCCGGTCTGCGGGGAGCAGGTCATGGCTCCCGGCGCGGAACAGCTCGCCTTCAACAGCGAAGGGGCCTGCCGCCGGTGCGGCGGGACCGGGATCGTCAGGACCGTGGATGAATCCAAGCTGGTTCCGGACGAGTCCCTGACCATCGACCAGGGTGCCGTGGCCCCCTGGGGCTCGCTGATGTGGTCCTTGATGAAGGATATCGCGCGGGAGATGGGCGTCCGTACGGACGTGCCTTTCAAGGACTTGACTCCGGAAGAAAAGGAAATCGTCTATCACGGGCCTGCCGAGAAGAAGCACATCCTGTACCGGAATGAGAAGACCAACAATTTCGCGGAAATGGATTTCACGTATTACAACGCGGTCTATTCGGTGGAAAACGCGCTGGCCAAGGTGAAGGACGAAACCGGAATGAAGCGGGTTGAGAAATTCCTGAAGGAAGAGGTCTGCCCGGATTGCGGCGGGACGCGGCTCTCCGAAGAGGCGCGGGCGCCCCGGCTGAGGGGGATCAGCCTGGCCGATGCCTGCAAGATGACCCTGGCGGAGCTGATCGAATGGGTGGCCGGCGTTCCGGCTTCGTTGCCGGAGGAGATGCGACCGATGGCCGAGCGCATCTGCGAATCCTTTCAGGATACGGCCCGGAGACTGGTGGACCTGGGATTATCCTATCTTTCCCTGGACCGGTCCGCGGCGACGCTGTCGACCGGGGAACGCCAGCGGGTCCAGCTTGCCCGGGCGGTCCGGAACCGTACGACCGGTGTCCTTTATGTCCTGGATGAGCCCTCCATCGGTTTGCATCCCTCCAACCTGGAAGGATTGACGGGCGTCATGGACGACCTGGTCGCCGACGGGAATACGGTTGTCCTTGTAGACCATGATACACAAGTACTTGCGCATTCCGACCATCTCATCGAGCTGGGACCGGAAGCGGGTGCCAAAGGCGGCCGGGTCATCGCCGAGGGTTCCCCGGCGGAACTGGCGGCAAATCCGGCGTCCCGGATCGGACCGTTCCTGAAGGAAAGGGGAGTGCCGGCTTCGGCCCGGCCGGACCTGTTCGGGGCCGGAACGATTTCCTTGTCCACCGGGCCGATCCATACGGTCCATCCCTTGTCGGTCCGTTTCCCGAAAGGCCGCCTGACCGTCGTGACCGGCGTTTCCGGGTCCGGAAAGACGACCATGGTGCTGGAAAGCCTGATTCCCGGGCTGAAAGCAGCCATTGCCGGGGAGCGGCTGCCGGCGCACGTGCTTTCCGTGGATGCGCCGGGGATCCGGCAGGTGAAGTTGATCGACGCGACGCCCATCGGCATCAATGTCCGCTCGACCGTAGCGACCTATGTCAATGTCCATGACGAACTGCGGAAGGTGTTCGCCCGCAGCGAGGAGGCCCGCCGCGGTGGCTGGAAGGCAGGGGATTTCTCGTACAATACCGGCCGCCTGCGCTGCCCGGTCTGTGACGGGACCGGCAGCATCAGCCTGGATGTCCAGTTCCTGCCGGATGTGGATATCCCGTGTCCGGAATGCGGCGGCGCCCGCTATGCCCGGGAAGCGTTCCATATCCACCGGAAAAACGGGGATACCATGCCGGCGCTGATGGCCATGAGCGTGGATGAAGCCCGGGAAGCATGCAAGGATATTCCACTTGTAAGTAACAGATTACAAGTACTTTATCATCTTGGATTGGGCTATCTGACACTAGGTGAAGCGACGCCGAGTCTTTCCGGCGGCGAGGCCCAGCGCCTGAAGCTGGCCAGCGAGATGGGCCGCGGGCAGGACGATGCCGTTTTCGTGTTCGACGAGCCGACGATCGGTTTGCATCCGCTGGATGTCCAGACGCTGATGGTCGTTTTCCGGCACCTGATCGGCAACGGTGCCACGGTCATCGTCATTGAACATGACCTGGATGTGATCCGACAGGCGGATTATATCGTGGACATGGGACCCGGCGGCGGACGGGACGGCGGACGGATTGTCGTTCAGGGATCGCCGCAGGACGTGATTGCGTGTCCGGAAAGCCTGACGGGACGGTATCTGTAGGCGTCCGCCGGCTATTCTGCACAATCACCTATTTTGTTACACAATTTATATTATGTTAAGTTAAAGATTCCTCGGAATCCCTCCCCGATGACAAATCAGAATTCCAGCGCCATGCTGACGACGACGGCTCCGGACGTGCGGTCGCTGTACTCGAGATGGCTGTCGTCGACCGTAATGTTGTCGTAAATATCGAATAGCTGCGGATGGCAGATGCTGGCCTGCAGGGCTCCCATGAATTTCAGCCGTATACCATATCCGAGCGGAATCCGGTAGCCGGTCCCGATTTTCAGGAAATCGCCTTCCTTGCGTTTCAGGTTCTCCGAAAACCCGGATCCGCCTTCCAGGAATACCAGCATGCCGTTCTTGTCGGGCGTTCCCAGGTCCAGGGTCGCACGCAGGCTGACCGGCAGGCAGCGGATCTCATTCTGCAGTCCCTGCCATCCGGTTCCGACCGCCAGATTGAAACGCCGGCTGGTCTGCAGTCCGATGTACGCCAGCAGCTGGCCATTCAGATGGAACTGGTTATTAAAAAAATGGCTGTCAATGTGGTAACCCTCCAGCGTGGTGTACTGGAAATCGTGGTGCGTATAGACGGTCGCTGCGGCTCCCCATTCCACGCTCCAGGTGACCCGCTGGGCGGTCAACGGGAGGCACAGGCAGCTGGAAAGCAGCAGTATGATAAGTCGTAAACGCATCAGAATCTGTATTTTACGGAAACTTCTGGATACCAGGCCCGCAGCCATCCGTTCTGGTAAACGGTCATCGTATTGTCGTATTGGTTGCGGACGATGAGATGGGCGCCGAGATCCGCGGAAAAACCGGCGGAGACCGTCACGGGCGTGTTCCGGAAGAGCAGGTCGGCTCCCCCGCCCACGCTCAGCGCCATCAGGTAACCGGCTTCTTTCCCCCGGTCCCGTACCAGTCCGGCCGTCAGGCCCGGGCCGCCGAAAAGATGGAGGGTCAGGTCATCGGCCACGTCGATTTCCTGCAGGATGAAATTCCGGAAAAACTGGATCCGGGTTCCGGGATGGGCCTCGTGCCCTCGGAGGACGCGTTCAAAATCCGCCAGGATCCGGGCCTCCCCTGTCCCTCCGTCCCGGAATGGGAATACGAAGGAAAGGCCGCACCCTTTTACGGAGTAGACGGCTCCGGCCTCGAAACTGCGCACAAAACCATTGCCCTGCTGGGCTCGGAGGCCCTGGCAGGACAGCAACAGCAGGAATGCCGGAATCAAAACGCTGAACAAGTGTTTCATCCTTTTACAAATATAGGGTTTTTACGGAAGAGTTCCGCAAAAAACGCTATCTTTGTCTATTGAACGTATACCAAAACCTCCTGATATGGCCATAAAGATCCAACAGGTCCGCAGCAAGAAGGACCTCCGCGTTTTCATCCAGTTCCAGAACGACCTGTATAAAGGCAATCCCTGGTTCGTCCCCAAAATCGCCATGGACGAGGTGGCAACCCTCGACCCTGCCAAGAATCCCGCCTACGAATTCAGCGAGGCGGCGCTTTACCTGGCCTACAAGGACGGGAAACTGGCCGGACGCGTGGCAGCCATTGTCAACCACCGCGCCAACGAGCGCTGGGACCACAAGGAAGTCCGTTTCGGATGGATCGATTTCATCGATGACCGGGAAGTGTCCAAGGCGTTGTTGGACAAGGTCATGGAGTTCGGACGCTCCAAGGGGATGGAGACCATCGTCGGTCCCCTCGGATTTACGGATTTCGATGCGGAAGGCATGCTGGTGGAAGGCTTCGACCAGATGTGCACCATGGCCCTGATCTACAATCATCCTTATTATAAGGAGCATCTGGAAGCCTTCGGCTTTGTCAAGGAAGTCGACTGGATCGAGTACAAGATCCACATCCCCAAGGAGGTTCCCGAACGGATTTCCCGCGTTGCCGGTATCGTAAAGGACCGCTACGGTCTCGAAGTCCGGAAAATCACCCGCAAGGAAGTGCGGGAAGAGAAGCTGGGACGGAAGATCTTCGACCTGGTCAACGAGTGTTACCATGACCTGTACAACTTCACTCCCCTTCCGCCGTCCATGATCGACAAATACGTCGAAACCTACCTGGGATTGCTGGATCTGAAATTCATCACCCTGCTGGAGAAGGACCACCAGATCGTCGGGTTCGGCATCATCATGCCGTCGATCACGCGAGCCTTGCAGAAATGCGGCGGCAAGCTGTTCCCGTTCGGGTGGTTCTACCTGCTCCGGTCGATGTATTTCAAGTACGAACCCAATGTCGAGATGCTGCTTGTCGGGGTCAAACCGGAGTACAAGGGAGGCCTAGCGCTGCTCTTCAATGACTTCATCCCGCTGGCCAACAAGGCGGGCTTCACCTATGCGGAGACCAATGCGGAGCTTGAATCCAACAGCGCCATGCAGAATCCCTGGGATCTTTTCGAAAAGGACCAGACAAAACGGCGTCGTGTCTATATGAAATCCCTCTAAAGAGGGGGAAAATGGACTATAACATAAATGTTATCAATATAAACAATTATGTTATACCGACTGATTTATAAATAGTTATTTGCAAAACCACCCGAAATGGCTGAAATGGGTCAAACCCGGGTCCTCCCTCCCCTTCCGGAGCGGATGCGGCCGCGGAACCTGGATGAATACGTGGGTCAGAAGCACCTTGTCGGAGAAGGCGCCGTCCTTCGGAACATGCTGCAGGGTGGTAATCTGTCCTCGTTTATCCTTTGGGGACCGCCCGGGGTCGGCAAGACGACGCTGGCCCGGATTGTCGCCACCCAGCTGGACCGGGAGTTCTATACCTTGTCCGCCGTCAGTGCCGGCGTCAAGGAAGTCCGCGAAGTCCTCGACCGGGCACGCGCCGACCGCCGGTCCATGTTCGGCGTGTCGAAGGGAGCACCCATCCTGTTCATCGATGAAATCCACCGGTTCAGCAAGAACCAGCAGGACGCCCTGCTGGGCGCCGTGGAAGACGGTACGGTCGTCCTGATCGGGGCGACGACGGAGAATCCTTCTTTCGAAGTCATCAATCCCCTCCTCTCGCGCTGCCAGGTCTACGTCCTGAAATCCCTGGAGCCGGAAGACCTGCTGGAACTGCTGGACAGGGCCCTCCGGACGGATGAACTGCTGTCCCAGATGGATATCCGGGTCGAAGAGACCGATGCGCTGCTGCGTTTTTCCGGCGGAGATGCGCGGAAACTGCTGAACATCCTGGAGATCTTCGTCGAGGCCTCCCCGCGTCCGATTGTCATTTCCAACAAGGCGGTAACGTCTGTCCTTCAGGAGAATACGGCTCGTTATGACAAGGGCGGCGAGATGCATTATGACATCATCTCGGCGTTTATCAAGAGCGTCCGCGGTTCGGATCCGAATGCGGCGGTGTATTATCTCGCCCGGATGCTGGACGGTGGAGAGGACCCGCTTTTCATTGCCCGGCGCCTGTGCATCCTGGCCGCCGAAGATGTCGGCCTGGCCAATCCCAACGCCCTGCTCCTGGCCAATGCCTGTTTCCAGGTCGTCGCATCTATCGGGATGCCGGAGGCACGGATCCCGCTTTCCGAAGCGACCATTTACCTGGCCTCCTCCCCGAAGAGCAATTCCGCCTATATGGCCATTGCTTCCGCCCTGGAAGCGGCCAAGCAAACCCAGACGGCTTCCGTCCCGTTGTATCTGAGAAATGCCCCGACCTCCCTGATGGAGAAGCTGGGCTACGGGGACGGATACAAGTATGCCCATGACTATCCGGGGCATTTCGTCGACTTGGAATTCCTGCCGGAACAACTGTCCGGCACCGTCTTCTATGAACCGGCGGAGAATCGTCATGAGAATACTTTGAAGGCTTATCTTACAAGCTGCTGGCCAAAGTATTACGGTAGTTTATCTAAGGAAAAGGATTAGAACGGGTATCCCACGCCGAAATGAATGGCATGGCCGTTCCGGTGGAACCATCCGTCCGGACCGACCCAAGGATTCTCGCGGGACGGGTCCCGGGTGACGAGGCCCATGTCGAGCCGGACGAGGATGAAGTTCAGGTCGACCCGGACCCCGATGCCCCAGTCCGCCGCAATGCCTTTCGTGAAGTTGTTCCAGGTAAAGCGGCCGTCTTCATCATCCGCGTCCAGGGTCCAGATATTGCCCGCATCCACGAACAGGGCTCCCTGGATTTTCCAGAAAGTCTTGAAACGGTATTCCAGGTTGGCTTCCAGCTTCATGTCACCCGTCTGGTTGGGGATGATGAAGAAATCGTCGTTCGGCGCGGTACCCGGTCCTACGCTCCGAGCCTGCCAGCCGCGCATGCTGTTGGCGCCGCCGCTGTAGAACTGCTGCTCGAACGGAAGGAAGGAGGAATTCCCATAGGCCTTTCCCGCTCCGGCCAGCAGGCGGGTAGCCAGCGCCTGGCCGTCATTCCGGCCGAACCGCCAGGTCTTGCCCAGTGACAGTTCCGCACGTACGAACTGGGAATACGGTGTGTTCCAGATGATTCCGCGGCCTTGTTCATCCTTCGCCATGATGGAATTGAAGAGCCGGAGGGCATTGCCGGCCGTATTGACCTGCAACCGGGCATAGTGGTATCCCCCCTGCGGGTTGACGGAAGCATCGGTCGTATAATACAGCATGCCGCCGGTTCCCACGACGAAGTGGTCGATGTAGGCGTTCCAGAAGAAGGGATTGGTCAACAGCGTCGCCAGGAAGTCATCGCTCATGTTGAAGATCCGGACGATGCTGAGCTGGACGGGCTGGAACTGGTAGTACAGGTTCCGGTGCGAACCGGTATAGCCATAGGAGAAGGAAATGATGTTGCGGCGGTATTCCGGCCGGTCCTGGTAGTTGTAGGAGGCGGTGAATTCCGTGCGGGGGACGTTGCGCGGGAACCAGCGGTCCGGCAGGAACAGGAAACGCGGGATGTTGATGCCGGAGGAAACACCGAGTTCCGTGGAGCGGATGTCACTTCCCGGTTTGAACTGGAAATTCCCCATGAAACTGAGGTTCAGCGTCTCCCCTCCCCGGAAGATGTTCCGGTGGAAGAAGGACAGCTGGGGCGAGATCCCGAACAGCCCGATGGAATTGGATGAGGCTTGCAGGTCCAGCTTGAAACCTTGCAGGCGTGCCGGAGAAAGGTTGATCTCGCAGTCCACCCGGTCTTCGCCCGACTGGGTAAGGCCGACATTGACGCTGTTGAACAGGGACAGCGAGGACAGGCGGGAATAGGTCCGGGAGACGATCTCTTCGCTGTAGGGGTCGCCGGGATAGACCGTATTCAGGTTCTTAAGGACGGATTCCTTGATTTTCAGAGATTTGGGATACGAGATCCCCACTTCTCCGAAATGGAATTTCTTCAGCTCGCGGGCCATGTCCGGACTCTCGTTGCGGGTATATTCCGCAATCCGCATCTCCAGGGAAGCCAGGGCGGGATCCTTCAGGGTGTCGGCCTCGAAGAAATAGTAGTTCTTATTGAAAGTATAATAACCCTGGTTCCGCAGATAGGCGGAGGAACGGACGGTTTCCGCTTCCAGCGCCTCTTCGGAAAGCCAGTCTCCCGGACGGACAGTCACATTGACCGTGTCCTTCAGGAAATCTTCCGCGATCGTCCCGCGTTCCGGCAGGACGTACTTGACCTCCGAGATGCGGAAGCGCCGGCCCAGGTTCACGTCGTAGCGGACCGTGACTTTCTGCCCGTGGACCTGCGCCTGGGCATCCACCTTGGAACCGTAGTAACCCAGATACTCCAGGTGCCGCAGCATGTTCTCGACGGACGATTCCACCTGGGCATGGTCATAGACGACCGGGGCTTTCCCGATTTTGTGCCAGAAGCTGTTCTCCTTGCTGGAAAGATTATAGATGGCCAGGGCCAGGCCCTTGTTGGGTTTCTGCTTGATATACGGCTCCAGCTTCTTGGGATTGAATCCCTTTTCGTCTTCGACCTTGATCTCATTCTTTACCAGCCGGTACTGCCCGTCTTCCAGCACGCGGGTGGTGCTGCAGGAGACGGCCGCCCAGATGGAAAACAGGGCGAAAACGGGCAGGAAGCGAAGGGATTTAGCCATAATTCCCACAAATTTAGTTATTTTTGCAAACAAACCAACCGCGGTTGGCAAATCATTTTTCCATGGGAAACATTACCAATCAGGAAATCAAGGATATCCGGGCCCTGGCGAACAAGAAGTACCGGGATGAGACCGGCCTTTTCGTCGTGGAAGGGGAAAAAATGGTCGCGGAAGCGCTGCGCTCCCGTTTCGTCGTCGAGAGGGTCTGGCGCCGCGAGGAAATCGGTCCTGCCGCCATGGCACGGATCAGCCAGCTGTCCTCCCCGTCCCCGGTCCTTGCCGTGGTTCGGAAGCCGGCCGACCTGCATGCCGCCGCCCCTGACCCGGGAAACGGCCTCTGGCTGGCGTTGGATTCCCTGCGGGACCCCGGCAACCTGGGCACGATCATCCGCATCGCGGACTGGTTCGGCCTGGAGGGTATTTTCGCATCGGAAGACTCCGTCGACCTGTTCAATCCCAAGGTCGTCCAATCCACCATGGGCGCGGTCTTCCGGGTCCGGTTCCAGTATACGGACCTCCCTGCCCTGGCCGGACGCATCCTGGAACGGAACGGCGCCGTCTATGGTACTTTCCTCGATGGTAACAATATGTATGACAGGGAGCTGCGAACAGGGTCCGACGGCCCGTGCCTGGTCATCACCGGCAATGAATCCGTCGGAATCTCCCCCGCCCTGGCCGCCAAGGTCAGCGACCGCCTGTACATCCCTCCCTATCCGTCGGACGATCCCGGATCCGAATCCCTGAATGCGGCCGTCGCAACGGCTGTCGTCATTGCCGAATTCCGCCGCCGCGGTCCATCCAAGGTCTAATCCCCCAAGCCATGAACGAACTCGACAAAAAGAACCTGAATTCCCTGATCCAGTTCCGGATCCGCCGGATCCTGATGATATGCAGCAATTACGATGCGTTCATCATGGAGGAAGATGGCCGGATCGAATCCCAGATCCGTCAGGAATACATCGACCTCAATCTTTCGGGACCCCCGAAGTTTACCTGGGCCAATTCTTCCGATGCCGCTAGGAAACTGATTGAGGAAGAGGATTTTGACATGATCATCTGCATGTTCAACGAGCAGGATGGCGGAATCATCTCCCTGGCCCGGGAAATCAAGGCCTCCGGAAAGGACCTTCCCTTTGTCCTCCTGATGCATTATTCCAAGGAGATCCGCCGGAAAGTCACTTCCGCCCTGGATGCCGTGGATTATGTCTTCAGCTGGCACGGCAACGCGGACCTGATCCTGGCGATCATCAAGCTCTTCGAAGACAAGCACAATGCCCCGCATGACATCCTGGACATCGGCGTACAGGCCATCCTGCTGGTGGAAGACTCCATCCGGTATTATTCGACCTACCTGCCGGAACTCTACAAGATGATCCTGACCCAGAGCAAGGAATTCATCAAGGAGACCCTGAACGAAGACCAGCAGAAGAACCTCAAGCGCTTCCGCCCGAAGATCCTGCTGGAAACCTGCTATGAGGACGCCGTGGCGACGTATGAGGCCTATAAGGGCAACTTCCTGGGTGTCATAACCGATGTCGGGATGGTCATCCACCGCGGCGATCCGCCGAAGACCGAAAAACTGGATGCCGGCATCGACCTGGTCCGGCATATCCGTACCTATGAGCCGCTGATGCCGGTCCTGATGCAGTCTTCCCAGGGCACGATGGCACAGACGGCCCGCCAGCTCGGCGTCGGATTCGTACGGAAGTACTCCAATACGCTGATGCAGGAACTGCATGACTACCTGCAGGATGAATTCGGATTCGGGGATTTCGTCTTCCGGGACGAACGGGGAAAAGAGTATTGCCGTGCCGCGAACCTGCAGGAACTGGCTTCGGTGGTGGATTCCATCCCGGACCGGATCCTCGTCGGCAATACCTCCCGCAACATGTTCTCCAAGTGGCTGTTCTCCAGAGGTTTGTTCTTGCTGGGCCATCGTTTCCGCGCGGAACATCATACGGATGGTCCGGAGATCCGGATCTTCATCAAGGAACAGGTCCGGGATTACCTTCAGTCGGTGGGCCGGGGTATCATCGCCCATTTCTCTCCGGACACCTACGAGGAATACGTGACCTTTGCCCGGATGGGCGACGGTTCCCTGGGCGGGAAGGCGCGCGGCCTGGCCTTCCTCAATTCCCTGATTGAAAAATATGACCTTTCGCAGCGGTACGAAGATGTCCGCATCTCGATCCCCCGCACGGTCGTGATTTCCACGGAATTCTTCGACCAGTTCATCGAAGAGAACGGCCTGCAGAATGTGATCGGGGCCGAACTGTCCGACGATGAAATCCTGGCGGAATTCGTAGCCTCGCGTTTGCCGGAACCGCTGGTCACCCTTCTGCGGTCCTACGTATCGACGGTGGGTGGTCCGCTGGCCATCCGGTCCAGTTCGAAACTGGAAGACAGTAATTACCAGCCTTTTGCCGGAGTCTATTCGACCTACATGATCCCTTCCGCCGAAGATCCGAACCAGATGCTCCGCATGCTGGACAAGGCGATCAAGAGCGTCTATGCGTCCGTGTTCTACCGCGGCAGCCGGGCCTATGTCCAATCGACCGGCAACCTCCAGAGCGAAGAGAAAATGGCGGTGGTCGTGCAGGATATCTGCGGCTCCCAGCACGGGGACCTGTTCTATCCGATGATGTCGGGTGTTGCCCGCAGCGTCAACTTCTATCCGATTGACGGGGAGAAACCGGAAGACGGGGTTGTCAATGTCGTATTCGGCCTGGGGAAACGGGTCGTCGAGGGCGGCCGGACCCTCCGTTTCAGCCCCCGCTATCCCAAACGGATCCTGCAGCTTTCGAAGCCGGCGCTGGCCCTGAGGGACACGCAGGGAATGATGTACGCCCTGGATATCCATCCCGGCGCCTTCAAGATTTCCCGGGATGAAAGCATCAATTTCGCCGATATCCCGATCGTGGATGCCTCCGAGACCTATCCGTATCCTTACATGGTATTTTCGACGTACGATGCCGGTTCGGACAGTTTCCAACTGGGAACGGAACTGCGCGGTCCGCGTGTCGTCAGTTATGATGCCATCTTCCGGTATGACCGTTTCCCGCTGGCGACAGCCCTGTCCGAGATCCTGGACATCTGCCGGAAAGAGTTGATGTGTGAGGTCGAAATCGAATTCGCCGCAGACCTGGAGGATAATGGCAAACGATTATCGCTCAATTTACTGCAGGTCCGCCCCATCAGCGAACATGCCGATGCGTCGAGCGTCGATGTGGATGCGGAAGCCGCCGGTCTCGAGCAGGTCCTTGTCCGCTCCGGACGGGCCCTGGGCTGGGGCGCCATCGAGGGAATGGACCGGATCGTCTATGTCCCGGCCGACCGTTTCGACGTCCTGAAAACCGTCGAGATCGCGGCGGAAGTGGCGAAGGCCAATGACCGGATGCAGGAGGAAGGACATGGTTATCTGCTGGTCGGTCCGGGGCGCTGGGGCTCCTCGGTGCAGAGCCTGGGGATCCCGGTCATGTGGAACGATATCTCGGAGGCGCGGATGATCGTGGAATTCACCGTTCCCGGCCTTCAGGTCGAACCCAGCCAGGGAACCCATTTCTTCCAGAACATCACCTCCCTCGGCGTAGGCTACCTGTACGTGGATGCCTTGGCCGGACAGGGAGAAGTGAATGCCGGATTGCTGGATTCACTTCCCTGCCAGGAAGTTGGGAAATACGTGAAAATCATCGAATTGTCCGAGCCTTTGAAGGCCTGGATCGACCACCGGAGCGGCCGGGCTATAGCCGGACGATAATCCCGTCCATCGGTTCGACGTGCACGGGGACCGGGATGCGCTCGTTCAGCGTATCGGTCCGCGGGATGTGCAGCCAGTCGAAGGCGTGGGCCGGGATGCTGATCTCAATATCGGCGGCCCTTGGCGTGAAATTGCTGACAATCAGCAGCGTCTCCCCTTCATAATGCCGCAGGAAGGCAAAGTGGCTGTCCTGGTTGAATCCGTTGGAGGACAGGTTGCAGTAGCACAGGTCATAGGTATCCCCTTTCCGGATGGCCGGATCCGTCGCGGCCAGGTGCAGGAGGCGTTTGTACCGGCTCAGCAGGCTGGATTCTTCCGTGGTCAGTGCGTCCCGCCCATGGATGCTTTCGTAAATGTGCCGGATGCTGGCCGGACTCCACCAGTCAAAGATGGTCGTCCTTCCGTCGAGTCCGCTCATCCCCTCCTGGTCCATTCCCCGCTCTCCGGCTTCCTGGCCGAAATACAGCATGAACGGGGCCGTGTTGAACAGCAGGGATACATGCAGGGCCGCCAGTCCGTTGTACCCGTTGTCGGCGAAGAAGGAGGACGCGATCCGCTGCTCGTCATGGTTTTCCAGGAAATTCAGCAGATATGGCTGCAATTCGTTCAAACTCTGCCAGTTCCAGGTAATCCTCCGGGTCGACTGCCATTGCTCTACGGGCACGCCGCTGTCATGCACCTGTTTGTGCACGATGTCATGCAGGGTGTCGTACAGCCCGGATTTGTCGTAGAGGTAGTCGAATCCGACTTCCCTGACATATTTGGCATACAGGTTTTTCTGGTAGACTTCGGCGATGAACAAGGTGCCGGGATGAACTTTCCGGACTTCGGCGATGACCCATTGCATGAATTCGGCCGGGACCAGTTCCACCATGTCGCAACGGAATCCGTCCACCCCCTTTCCGGTCCAGTATAGCAGGATGTCCTTCATCTTGTCCCACGTGGGCGTCCAGCTGTCGCAATAGTTTAGCTTAACGGTGTCATACCAGTCATTGACAGACGGTTCCGCACTGTAGCAGTTACCGGATGCACGGGCCGGGTATTCCTGATAGTCCCCGGGAACGGGCAGCTTAAGCGCCTGGCCGGGATAATAGAAGAAATCGTTCTCGGCACGCCAGTGGACGGAGGTGTCGTCGTCTGCTCCGAAGACGGGATGGGTCCCGTCCGAGAAGCGACCGTAATCCCGTGCGACATGGTTGGGGACGAAGTCGATGATGACTTTCAGTCCGGCTTCATGGGTACGCCGGACGAGGTCTTCGAACTCTTCCATCCGGTGCGACGGGTCCGTTGCCAGATAGGGATTGACATCATAATAGTCCGTGATGGAATACGGAGAACCGGCCTCCCCTTTTACCCACTGGGCGGATGAAGGGGTGCATCCACTGGTCGTACACCGGGTGGCATGCCGCAGGATTCCGGTATACCATACGTGCGAGATCCCGAGCCCTTTCAGGTAGTCAAAAGTCTGTTTGTCAATATCTTGAAATGTGCCGCAACCGTTTTTGTCCAGGGTCCCGCCCCGGACGGGCGCTTGTTTCCGTGGTCCCCAAAGCCGGGGCAGTATCTGGTAGATGATGGGTTTGTCCATAGTAAAGCAGTGTCCCGGAAAAGACTGCAAATTTCAAGCCTTCCCCGGGACATCTGATGGCCGGCATTCTTCAAAAGGACGCCGTTATTTGTCGGAATGGATTACCAGCCAAGGATTTTCTTGAAATCGTAATCTTCCGGATTTGCCACATATTTCTTCGCGGCTTCATAATCGGCCGGCGTGACGAAGTGGCAGATGTGGTTGTAGTAGTTCTGCGAAGTGCCGCCTTCGATATTGACGCGGCGCGGCGGAATCTTGCCGTCGGCACCCTGGAGGTCTTTCAGATAGAGCGGATGGGCTTCACCGGCAGCGTCGACATACACCATGCAGCCCGTCTCACCCTTGGTGAAGAGTTCGTAGGCACCCATGGCCAGCTCGGAGCAATAGGTCAGGTCATACGCGATCGGATCCTGGCAGCGGACATCGTAGCCGATTTCGACCGGACGGGTCTTTACCTTGAGGCCGAGTTTCTTGAATTCCTTCTCGAGGATGTCGTTGAACAGGACGGCCTTGCTGATCTTGCCCAGCTCGGGATGTCCGTGCTCGTCATAGGTCATGCTGACACCGGCGTTCTTGATTTCCTGCGGATCCAGGTCATGGAAGACACCTTCAGCAACGACGACGGTGCCGTACGGGATGCCCAGGATGTTGCGCTTGATGATGGCGGAAAGGGCCAGGCGGACGATCTTGTCGAGGTTGATGGTCGTCTTGTTGAACATCTCCGGGATGATGGTCATCGGGCAGTGCGTGGCCTCACCGATACCGAGGGCAAGGTGGCCGGCGCTGCGACCCATCGCGCTGATGATGAGCCAGTTGCCGCTGGTGCGGGCATCTTCGTAGACGGTGCGGGCCAGGTGGGCGCCTTCATCCTTGGCGGAGTTGAAACCGAAGGTCGGGGTGTTGTTCGGCAGCGGAAGGTCGTTGTCGATGGTCTTCGGAACGTGGATGTTGCGGATCGGGTACTGCTTGGCCTCGAGGAATTTGGCGATACGGTTGGCCGTGGAAGCGGTATCGTCGCCACCGACGGTGACCAGCAGCTTGATGTTGTTCTCCTGGAAGAGGCCGAGGTTGAAGTTCTCCTCAAAGTCCTTGTCGGTCGGCTTGAAACGGCTCATCTGCAGGTAGGAACCGCCGCGGTTGAAGTAGGCGTCCGCCTTGAAGAAATCGATGTCTTCGGTGCGGGGATTCTTGCTGAACAGACCGGAATAACCACCATGGAGACCGATGACACGGTAACCATTTGAAAGGAAGGTCTTGGCTACGGAACAAACCACGGTGTTCATGCCCGGGGCGGGACCGCCGCCGCAAAGGATAATGATGGAATCTTTCATAATGCGTTTATAAAGTTGATTTCGATATCTCTTTTTGGTCCACAAAAATAAGAAAAAACCCGGATTGTTTTTTATAATTATCGGAACTATAACGTTTTAGGTGTTGGGATTTTCTTTGCATTTCCATCCTGCAGGCGTTTCCATTGGAGATTCGGGCAAAAAACGCTATATTTGTCAATTCGCGTATACATGCGCGCACGTAAAAACATGGGGCGTTCTGAAGCACAACATCGGATCGAAGAACTGAAAGCTGTCCTCTGGGAGAACAGCCGCAGGTATTATGTTGACAATGCACCGACCATGTCGGACTATGAATATGACCAGTTGATGCATGAGCTGGAAGCCCTGGAAGCGGCGTATCCCGAATACGCGACGGCGGATTCCCCTACCCGGAAAGTCGGCAGCGACCTGGGCCGCCGGGAATTCGTACAGTATCCGCACAAATATCCCATGCTTTCCCTGGGAAACACGTACAACATCGGGGAGATCGAGGAGTTTGCCGAACGGGCTTCCAAATCCCTGGAAGGCGGTTTCACCTACAGCTGCGAACTGAAATTCGACGGGACGGCCATCTGCCTCACGTACCGGAACGGCCGGCTGGTGCAGGCGCTGACCCGTGGCGACGGGGTCGTCGGCGATGACGTGACGGCCAATGTGATGCACATTTCCAACATTCCCAAGCAACTGCACGGGGACTACCCGCCCGAATTCGAAATCCGGGGTGAGATCCTGATGCCGTATGCTTCCTTCGACCGTCTGAACGAGCAGCGGGCCCGGGACGAGGAGCCTCTGTTCGCCAATCCGCGCAATGCGGCGAGCGGGTCGCTCAAGCTGCTGGATCCCGAAGAGGTGGGCCGCCGGGGACTGTGGTGTACGCTGTACCACATCCCGGCGCAGAGCCTGTCTTTCCCGACCCATTCGCAGGCGCTGGATGCCGCGGCGCGCTGGGGACTTCCGGTCTCCGAAGACCGTCGGATCTGCAAGGATATCGCCGAAATCGAAGCCTATATCAATCATTGGGATACGGCCCGCCGGTCGCTCCCCTACGCCACCGATGGCATTGTCATCAAGATCAACGAAACGGCCTGTCAGGTACAGCTGGGCTATACGTCCAAGTTCCCCCGATGGGCCGTCGCCTATAAATTCAAGGCCGAAGAGGCCCTGACGCCGGTCCTCTCCATCGATTACCAGGTGGGAAGGACGGGCGCGGTGACTCCGGTCGCCAACCTCGAACCCGTCCTTTTGTCCGGGACCCTGGTCAAGCGGGCCACGCTGAACAATGCGGCCCAGATGGCGCTGCTGGACATCCGGATCGGAGACAGCGTCTATGTGGAGAAGGGCGGCGAGATCATCCCGAAGATCACCCGTGTCGAACTCTCCCGCCGTCCCGCCGGTTCCTCCCGGCCCGTTTTCCCGACCGTCTGTCCCGATTGCGGTACCCCGCTCGTCAAGGAGGAAGGAGAGGCGAAGTATTTCTGTCCCAACATCGAGGGTTGTCCGACACAGGTCAAGGGACGCCTGGTCCATTTCCTGAGCCGGAAGGCGATGAATGTCATCGCCGGCGATGCGACGGTCGACCAGCTTTACAACCGGGGGTTCGTCCGGACGCCGGCGGACTTCTACGACCTGACGGCCGACCAGCTGGTGTCCCTGGACGGATGGAAGGAACGGGCGGCAAAGCGGTTCCTGGACAGTCTGCGGGATTCCCGCAAGGTCGGTTTCGACCGGGTGCTGTTCGCCCTCGGGATCCGTTTTGTCGGCGAAACGACGGCGAAGGAAATCGCAGCCCATTTCGGTTCGATCGATGCGGTTGCCGCGGCCGGCATGGAAGACCTGCTGGCGGTCCCGGATGTCGGGGAGGTCATCGCCCGCAGCATCCGTGCTTATTTTGACGATCCGCGCCATACCGTCGAGATCGAAAGGCTGAAGGCGGCGGGACTGCAGTTCTCTATGACCCGCAAGGAGGCCGTTTCCGAAGCCTTGAGCGGGAAAACGATCGTCATCTCCGGCAATTTCAGCGTTTCCCGGGACGAAATGAAGGCCCTGGTCGAAGCGCATGGCGGAAAGAACGCTTCTTCCGTCAGCAGCAAGACCTCCTGGCTCCTGGCCGGGACGAAACCGGGACCGGAAAAAGTGAAGAAAGCGGCGGAATTGGGCGTGCCTCAGATTGACGAGGCCACGTTCCGGGCGATGATCGACGGCGATAAACCGGTATCAGCGGAACCTGCACCAGAGGATCCGGCATCCGAGGGTGAAATGAATCTATTCAGCGGTCTGCTATAGGATGAAACTGAAAGAGACCATAGCCGGGATCAAGAAGTTCCTGATTGACGATCTCTGGACCTTGAACATGGAGGAACTCTCCAGGACCAAGGCCAGGCTGGTCCAGGATATCCGGGTCGTCGTCAATGCCGTCCAGCAGATCGGAGACAACAATGTCGGACTGCTGTCCGCCTCCCTCTGCTATTTCTGCACCATGGCGGTCGTCCCCTTCCTGGCCGTGTGTTTCGCACTGACGGGCGGACTCGGCCTGTCCGAGAAACTGAAAGAGATCATGTTCAGTAATTTCGGACCGGACAACGCCTTTATCAACATGATCCTGGATGCGGCGGACAACATCCTGACGACGGCCCAGTCCGGTGGATTCGGGCTGATCAGTGCCTTGATGTTCATCTGGCTCATCATCTGGATGATGGACCGCGTCGAAAAGGTTTTCAATGCGGTCTGGGGCGTGCGGAAAATGCCACGCAAGCGCTTTTTCAGTTACAGCGTCGACCTGGCCATCGTCATGCTGGCCCCGTTCGTCATCCTGATCTTTTTCACCGGATCGATCGTCTATTCCAATGTCCTGGATTACATCCTTCCGAAGGGCATCGGTTTTTCTGCAAGCATCAAGTCGCTGCTGGGATGGGTCATTTTCGGAGCCGTGATCGTCATGGTCTTCTCCGCCATGTACAAGTTCATCCCGTCGGTGGAAGTCAAATACCGTTATGCCCTCAAGGCCGCCCTGCTGGCCGGGATCGCATTCACGGGACTGCAGTACCTGTATCTGGAAACCCAGCTCCTCGTGACCCGCATCAATGCCGTATACGGCACGGTCGCCGCCATCCCGCTCTTCCTGCTCTGGTTGCGGTTCGGATGGATGATCATCGTGTTCGGCGTTCAGTTTTCCTATTCTTTCCAGGCTATCGGGGAACAGGGCACCCTGCCGGAAACCACACCTGTAAACGAGAATCTATGAGTTTTTCCGAGTTTACCGCCAAAGACTACGAAGTCATCGCACGCGAATACGCCGAGCTCAAGGAAATGGCCCGGAAACGTTGTTCCGGCCCGTCTGAACTCGCGGCCATCCAGCGTGCCTTCGATTTTGCCAACCAGGCCCATAAAAATGTCCGGCGCCGTTCCGGGGAGCCCTATATCCTGCATCCGATCGCCGTGGCCAAGATCGTGGTCGGCAGCATCGGGCTGGGTTGCAAGAGCATTTCCGCCGCCCTGCTCCATGACGTGGTGGAGGACACGGACTATACCGTCGAGGATATCGCGCGGCTCTGCGGCCGGAAAGTCGCTTCGCTGGTGGACGGACTGACCAAGATCAAGACCGTGCTGGACAACCAGGACAAGAACAGCGAATCCGAGGAATACACCCGGAGCCTGCAGGCGGAGAATTTCAAGCGGATCCTCCTCACGCTGAATGATGACGTCCGGGTCGTCCTGATCAAGCTGGCGGACCGGCTGCACAATTGCCGGACCATCGAATTCATGCCCGAGTACAAGCGGGACAAGATCCTGAGCGAAACCATGTTCATCTTCATCCCGCTGGCGCATCGCCTGGGCCTGTACGAGGTCAAGTCCGAGATGGAGAACATCTGGCTCAGGTATAAGGAACCGGAGGCCTACAACGACATCGCGGCACGGATCAACCGTTCCATGTCCATCCATGCGGCGGAGATCGACGAGTTCATCCAGCCGATCGATGCCGCCCTGAAAGCGAAAGGTTTCGACCTCCAGGTGAAGCGCAGGGTGAAAACCCCCTACTCCATCTGGCGGAAAATGCAGACCAAGGACATTCCGTTCGAACAGGTGTATGACCTGTATGCCATCCGGATCATCTTCACCCCGGACAAGAACAGTACGGAGACGGAACGCGACCAGTGCTACCATATCTTCTCGATCATCACCGGGCTGTACAGCTACAAACCGGACCGCGTCCGGGACTGGGTCAAGCATCCGAAAAACAATGGCTACGAGGCCTTGCATTGCACCCTGCAGGGCAATACGGGCATGTGGGTCGAGGTCCAGATCCGTTCCAAGCGGATGGATGACATCGCCGAAAAAGGCATCGCGGCCCATTGGGCCTACAAGCGGGAGGGCTATGTCGGGGAAAACGACAGTGAGATGGACAAGTGGCTCGCCAAGATCAAGGAGATCCTGGTCAGCCCGGACATCAACGCGCTGGAACTTCTCGATATCATCCACAATGACCTGACCAATACGGACATAACCGTGTTTACCCCGAAAGGCGAACAGCGTTCCGTCCAGAAAGGGGCCACGGCCCTGGATTTCGCCTATCAGATCCATACGGAGATCGGCGAACGGGCCATTGCCGCCAAGGTCAACATGCGCCTCGTTCCCCTGTCGACCGTGCTGAAAACCGGGGATATGGTGGAAATCATCGCGGCCGAAGGAGCCCGTCCGAAGCAGGAATGGTTCGGATTCCTCCAGACCCGGCACGCCCGGAACAAGGTCATGGACTATTTCCGGAACGATTTCGATGCCATCGCGGAAAAGGGCCGGAAAGAGCTGGAACTCGCCCTGGCGGAAAGGGGGATCGAACTGGATCCGCGTACCGGTAGCCGGATGGCGGCGGCCAACGGGTTCAACCACGCCGAGGAACTCTTCTTCCGCTGCGGGCTGGGACTGACGGATATCTCCATGGTCACCGGGCAGATCACCGGCGGGGAGGACGTCAAGAAGACCGGGAAATTCGATCGCACCGCCTTTGAAATCGGTTCTCCGACCGACGGATACCGGTATGTGATCGCCACCTGCTGCCACCCGATCGCCGGAGACCCGGTCATTGGTTTCCTGGACCCGGACGGGAAGACCGTCACGGTCCACAAGAAAGCCTGCCCGGTGGCGGAGAACCTGGCGTCCAAGCATGGCGACTGGATCGTCATGCCCTATTGGAACAACACGCGGAGCCAGAGCTTCCTGGTCCGGATCGCCTTGAAAGGACTGGACCGGATGGGCCTGGTTAACGAGATCACACGCTATATATCCCATGTCATGGTCGTGAATATCAAGAAATTGAGTATCGGCAGCGACCAGGGAATCTTTGAAGGGTACATCGATCTGTTCGTGCATGACCGGGATGTCCTGGAGGAACTGATCAAGCGGCTTCGTGGGATCAAGGGTATCCAGAGTGTGCAAAGAATTGAAATGCAATGAGAATGAAACGATTTTTGATAAGGCTGATACCTGCCGTTCCGGTGGCGCTGGTCCTCGGGGCGATGTTTTTCTCCCCTTCCTGTGCCAATACGACACAGGCCCCGTCCGGCGGCAGGAAAGATACCATCCCGCCCGTAATCGTCGGCATCAAGCCCCTTCCGGGAACGACCGGCGTTCCGGTGCACAATGCCCGTATCTCCTTTACGTTCAACGAGTATGTTACGGTCAAGGAGCCCAAGAACATCTATCTTTCTCCCCCGTTGGAACGCGCACCGAAATACAAGATGCACGGAAAGACCCTGACGGTCTGGTTCGAATCCGACCTGCAGGAGAATACGACCTATACGCTGGACCTGACCGGGGCGATCGCCGACAACAATGAAGGCAACATGTATCCCGGTTATACGATGATGTTTTCCACGGGTGACAGCATCGACTCGATGGCCGTGACGGGAACGGTCCTGGACTGCAATACGCTTCAGCCGGTCAAGGGAGCCACCGTCCTCCTGTACCGGGACCTGGCCGATTCCGCCGTTTATTCGCACCGGCCGGATGCCGCCGTCAAGACCGATGACTGGGGATTCTTTGCGCTGCGCAACGTCGCGGATGCGGATTTCCGGCTCTATGCCATCATGGATGAGGCGGGAAACAATATCTATGATGCGGATAATGACAAGCTTGCGTTCATCGATACGGTCCTGCGCCCGAAACTCGTCGTCAGCGATACCCTGCCGGAATTGCTGAAATACGACATGAAGGACACCTTGCATTGTCAGGCGCGTCGTGCGGAACACGAACTGTACCTATTCCGGGACCAGACCTCCAAGCAGATGATCATGAACAAGGAACGGACGTCGGACCGGACGGCCTACGTTACGTTCATGGCTCCGGACGCCAGGATCGATTCCCTGTGGGTCCGGGGCATCCCCAGCCAGAACCTGGTCCTGCAGTTCAACGACCAGCGGGATTCCCTGGAGATCTGGATCAACGACCGGCGCCGCATGCCGGATACCCTGCATGTCTTCGTCGATTACCTGAAGACCGATACGCTGGGCCAGCTCTCCCCTTTCACGGAGCATCTCCGCCTGCCCCGTGCCGGTGGAAAATCCAACGCCCGCACGGCGCGCAGGAACCTCAAGCATGAGGATACGCTCTGCGTCCTGACGGCCAAGGCCGAACCGGAAATGGTTGAGCAGAAAGGTTTCGAGCTGGAGTTTGCGCAGCCGCTTATCTATGAAGCCTTTGATTCGCTGACCCTGCGTTCCGTCAATCCCCGCCAGCAGGAAGCCCTGATGAAATACCGGGTGGAGCGCGATACGGCCAACCTGCGTGTCTACCGGATCCATCCGGAAGAAGCCTTGCAGACCGGTTACGAGTATTTCCTGAAAATCCCGCACCGGCGTTTCCGGGATATCAACGGGTACTGGAACGACAGTACGGAGGTCAAGGTGACCCTTCCGAAAGACGACAAGCTCTCCTCCCTGCACCTGGACCTTTCCGGCGTGTCCAACAAGTACATCGTCGACCTGCTCGGGGAGAAACGGGACAAGGTCCTTCGCAGCTATGTCGTCGAATCCGACCAGGTGCTGGTCTTCCCGTACATGAAGGCCGGGAAGTACTCCCTCCGACTGACGGAGGACCTGAACCGGAACGGACGGGTCGACACGGGAAACTATTCCGAACTCCGCCAGCCGGAGAAGGTGAAGTTCTACAAGCTCCGGGACGGTTCCTACATCATCAACATTCCGGAATCCACTGAGATGGAGCAGAAAATCGATGTCGCTAAACTATTTGGAAATCAATGAGAAAACTACTGATATCCATTATTTGTCTACTGGCTGTATACCCGCTGGTCCCTGCCCAGGAACGGGATACGCTCCTGACCGTGGAATCCGAGCTGACCGATGCTTTCCTGGATACGGTGAATGTCCGCAAGACCTTGGAATTGAACAACTATTCCACATTCGGTATCCAGTATGGGTACGGCCTGTGCCAGACTTCGTTCAATCCTACGAAACGGCAGGGGCTCCTCCGGACTCCGATGAATGTCGGCGTCGTGTTCACGCATTACGAGAAGCTTTTCGGCTATCTCCCCTATTTCGGCCTGCAGGTCGGTTTCTTCAAGGGGCAGGACGGCTACCGCTTCAAGCAGAACGAAGAGGGTGAATGGCAGGCCCATGTCGACGGAACGACGGAGTGTACCTTCGACTATGTGGAAGTACCGGCCATGGCCCTGGGCCATCTGGACCTGTGGCATTTCAAGCTGATGCTCGGCGGCGGCTTCTACGGCGCCTACCGCTACAAGATCGACCGGACGGGGGAACCATCCCTGGGCTTCGACGCCTCCTTCGCGAATTCTTTCAAGGATTACGAGCACAAACTGGATTACGGGTGGACGGTCACGGCCGGTTTCGGACTGGTCTTCGATCCGGTGGAGTTCCATGTGACGGGCCGCTTCCGCTATGGACTCGGTTCCCTGTACGATCCGGATTATTACAGCGAATACTACTACCGCTTCGCCGGTACGATGGACATCGTCATCTCCGCCGGCATCCATATCCAACTGACGAAACGTACCGGTAAGACGACGGCCCAGCTGCGCCGTCAGGCACGTGAAATGATCTATAACCCCCAACCATGAAAACTTTGACAGCCTTCGTCGGCAACGTGCCGATCGGCAGCGGGCATCCGATTGTCCCGCAGACCATGTGCAACACCCATACGAATGACGTCGATGCGACCGTCGCCCAGTGCATCCGGATGCGGGATGCCGGTGCCGGATTGATCCGGATCACCTGCCCGGGCCTGACCGATGTCCCGCACATGGCGGAAATCCGCCGGCGGCTGCGGGAAGCCGGCGTGGAAACGCCGCTGGTGGCGGATATCCATTTTTCATCGGCAACCGCCATCGCGGTGGCTCCTTATGTGGAGAAAGTCCGGATCAACCCGGGCAATTTCAACAAGGACCACGAGGAGGCCTGCCGTCAGTTCGCCCAGCTGGTCCAGGTCTGCAAACAGCACGGGACGGCCATCCGGATCGGTTTGAATCACGGCTCTCTGGGACAGCGCATTACTGATCTGTATGGCAATACGCCGGAGGCGATGGCCAAGGCGGCCATGGAGTGGCTGGAGCTCTGTATCCAAAATGATTTTTATAATGTCGTCGTATCCCTGAAATCCAGCAATACCATCGTCATGGTCCAGGCCTACCGCCTCCTGGCGGCCGCCATGCAGGAGCGGGGCGTCGTGTTCCCGCTGCATGTGGGCGTTACCGAAGCCGGGAACGGCGATTCGGGACGGATCAAGTCGTGCGTCGGCATCTCCGCCCTGCTGTCCGAAGGGATCGGCAACACCATCCGCGTCTCCCTGACGGAGGATCCGGTCGCGGAGATTCCCGTGGCCCGTTACCTGGCGGACCGCTATGACGGAAAGACCGGCTCTTCACTGGCCCAGGTACGGGTTGAAGGCAAGAAGGTTACGGCCCTCTACGAAGCCCCTTCCCGGGAGCGGTTGCTGCTGGATGCCGCCTGTGATTTCGGCAAGCGCTTGCTGGACAGGGAGATTGATGAGATTTCCTTCCGCGGGACCTATCGGGATGCGGACGGGAACCCGGTCCCGGTCGAGCAGGACGGATTCGCGGAATACCTCGCCGACGAACTGCTGCAGGCGGCCCGCCGCCGCTTCTATAAGCCGGAATACATCGCCTGTCCGGGCTGTGGGCGGACCATGTACAACCTTCAGGAGACCTTTGAGCAGGTCAAGGCCCGCACCTCACATCTGAAGGATGTCGTCATCGCCGTGATGGGCTGCATCGTCAACGGCCCCGGCGAAATGGCCGACGCGGACTGGGGATATGTCGGAGAAGGCAACCACAAGGTCTCCATTTACAAGGGGAAAGAACCGGTCCTCCGCCACGTTCCGGATACGGAGGCGGTGGATACCCTGGTGCGTCTGATTGAAGCGGACCGCGCCTAGCGGTCCGTCTCGATATCGTCGGAGGCTTTGAGGGCCTTGATCTTCCCGTCCAGCCAGGAAATGCGCTGGGTATAGAAGGATTTGAGTTCCGACACGCTGCGGCGCCAATCCGTCGTACGGCTCGTACTGACCTTCCCGCTCTTGTAGTTGTGGTCGAAGGCCAGTTCGTTGTATTCCACCATCTTGTCGATGAACTGCGGGATCAGGTCCAGCCGTGGCTTGACGACGGTCCAGCGGTCTTTCAGGGCCTGGACGAATTCCGGATCCTCGAACATGTACTGGTAATACGTGCGCTTGCGCCCGTAGTCTTCGTGCGGATAGCCGCCGCGGATCTTGACAAACCAGCCCGTCGGACCGTTCGTGGTCAGGTAAAAGTCGTTTTTCAGATAGGAGGCGTTCCCGAACGCCAGGTCGAAATCCCAGCAGAAGGGCATGAACAGCTTGGTGTCCTTGTCCTTGGCAAAATAGGAGGAAAGCCGCATGTTCCCGTCGACGTTCTTGCTGACTTCCTGGACCAGGTACTGGTTGATGAAGGTATCCAGTTCGACGAGTTCCTTGTAGCTGCCGCTGCCGGTAAACTTCTTGGCTTTCAGCCTGCTTTCCACATTGTTGATATAGGATTCGATGAAGGTGCGCTGGGCCTGTGTCGGACTCTCCGGGTCCTTGTACTTGACCTGCTTGCCGAACGTGGCCGTATGGAAATACAGGTCTTCATCGCTTTTGTCGTCAATTTCCAGGTAATAGCCGCCGTCCGTCTCCGTCGTGACTGGCGTTACGGGGACTTTATTCTCCCGGTCGGCTTCCTTGGCCTCGTAGAGCCAATAGCAGCCCAGGTAAGCTCCGTTGATGTAGAGCTCGACGCAGCGGAACCTGGGCGTCCACGGCATGGATACGAGCCGGGAGATCCGCTGGGCCACGGCATTGCGCAGCAGGGTCGGGTCCTGGAGGTCCGCCATCAGCAGCCAGTCCTTGTCCCCTTTCATCCCGAAGGGCTTGCTGTGGACATCCAGCTTGAGCCGGTAGGGATTCTTGTAGCGTCCCCAACCCAGGTCGCCGTTGTTCCAGGTCGTGTTGCCCCTTCCCCGGATCTTCATGGTCAGGTTGGCCAGCTCCTTGACCTCGGAATACATGCCGGCCGGATCCTTGAAGGTGATTTTCCCGGTCTTATAGGTCGTCTTGCTGCTGACCGGCTGTCCGTCATCCGTCGTAATGTCGATCCGCGGGAAATCCTCCAGTTTCTCCACTTTGTTGTAAGAAGGATAGGCCGGGACATCCTTCCCCGTATCGGCAAAACGGTCGGACGGTACATCCGGCGTGGGCGGCGTCGGCGTCGGATCCGCATCGCCCTTCTTCTGGGTGACGGACACCGTCCGGGTCAGGCTTCCGTCGGCCAGGCGGATGGTAAGCCGGGTGCTGCGGTCGGCGCCGGTCGTGTTTTCCAGGACAGACACTTTGGTCTGGGAAATGGTGCACCAGGAATCGTCGCTCCGGCCGATGTAAGTCCCTGAGGCAGATATGGTCAGCTCCTGCGAAGACGCAGGGGCCTCAAAGGTCAGCACCTCCGGGGTGACGGTCAGGGACGGGGTGTTCCCTCCCTCGTCCGAAACGGATCCGGGCTCTTTGGTACAACTGGCGGACAGAAAAATGGCGAGGCCTGTCGCCGCGCCATGTATCAGGATACGAAGTAATTGATTCATTTTAGGAAGGGAGTTCCGCGATGACCGTCTCGCTGGCGCGGGTCAGGTCACCGACCTTTACCTTGATGTCAGCATCGAGGGGCAGGAACATGTCGATGCGGGAGCCGAACTTGATGATGCCGCACTGCTCTCCGGCCGTCTCGTGGGCGCCAGGTTTGGAATAGCACACGATGCGGCGGGCGAAGGTCCCGGCGATCTGCTTGAAGAATATCTCCCCGTGCGCGTTGCGCAAGGCCGTCGAAGAATGCTCGTTCAGCTCGGAAGCTTTGGGATGGAACGCCAGGAAATAATGGCCGGGATGGTACTTGTAGTAACTGACTTCACCCGTCATCGGCCAGAAATTGGCGTGTACATCAAAAAAGTTCATGTAGATGGAAACCTGCATGCATTCCCGTTTCAGGTACTCTTTTTCAAAAGCCTTTTCCACGATCACCACTTTTCCGTCGGCGACGGAGGAGATGACGGTCTCGCTTCCAACTTTCTTCCGAACGGGAACCCGGTGGAACCAGGTGACGAATCCCATGAAACCGACCAGAAAACCGCAGATGATCCAGGCCAGCGGCCGGATGGGAACAAGCCACAAGTCCAGGGCTATCAGCAACAGGGCTGCGAACCAGGCTCCGGCTATGGTAGAGTAGCAATCTTTATCGATGCGCATATCAAATCCTTTGGGGATGACAAATATACGGAAAAAAAGCCGTTACAGCAAACCTGCCAGGACCAGGTAGACGGATCCGGCCGGGAAGGCCATCAGCGTGCTGTCGAACCGGTCCAGGAAGCCTCTGTGTCCCGGGATGCTGTTGCCGGAATCCTTGACATCATAGCACCGCTTCCACTGGGATTCGAACAGGTCCCCGTAAACGCCGGCGACATCCATGATGAGGGCCAGGGCGATGCAATGGACGGTCGGGAAACTGATCATCCCAGTCTGTTTGAGGATAACGGTGGCCAGGATGGCGGAAAGGCATCCGCCGATGGCGCCGATCCAGGATTTCTTCGGGGAGATCTCCGGGAAGAGTTTCTTGCCGAAACGCTGGCCCAGGCTCATGCCGAAGACATAGGCGCCTACATCCGAAGCCCAGATGATGATGAAGAAGGACAGCAGCAAAGTCCCGTCGAACGTCCCGCCAGGAAACGCGATCAGGTTGGCGAGCGACAGCGGGATCGCGATGTAGAGCAAGCCCGTGCAGACATGCGAGAACAGGCCGAAATCAGCCTTGTCCTTGACATACAGGGAGGTCGCCATGACGAGCAGGATCGGGATGATCCCGACGCTGATGTATTTGTACGGAAGGTCGAAGCCACAGACGGCGAAGACCAGCAGGAACAGGATGACGCCTGCCGCGATGGCCAGCAGCCGGGTGTGGAGGAACTTGTCCCCCATGGTGATCCGGTAGAATTCCCACAGCATGACCCCCGTCATGATGACGAACAGCAAAGCGAACAGCCAGGGACTGACCAGCAGCCCGGCCAGCATCGCACCGATGAAAATGATCCCGGACAGGGAGCGCGTGACCGTACTATTCATGGGCTGCCTCCCCGTTCTTTTCTTCCTGGATGGCCTGCATTTCCAGCCGGTCCGCCGATTTGACTTTCGGGCCCAGGATGCGTTCCAGGTCATCGGCCATGATGACCTCCTTCTCCAACAGGAGTTCCGCCACTTCCCGGAAGGCTTTGTCGTTGTCCCTGAGGATTTTGTCCGTACGGGCCTGGACCTCGTCGACAATGCTGCGGACTTCCTGGTCCATCAGTTCCGCGGTTTTCTCGCTGTACGGCTTGACAAGTTCGTACCCCCGAGCTCCGGAAGAATCATAGAAGGACAACGGTCCAATCTTCTCGCTCATGCCATAATACTGGACCATGGAGTAGGCCATGTTGGTCAGCCGTTCGAAATCGCTCAGGGCGCCGGTCGAAGGCTCGCCGTTGATGATCATCTCGGCGGCGCGACCGCCCATGAGGCTGCACATCTCGTCCATGATATAGGACTTCGACCAGTTCTTGCGTTCCTCCGGGAGGTTCCAGGTCACGCCCAGGGCCTTGCCACGCGGGATGATGCTGACTTTCAGCACGGGATCCGCTTCCGGAAGCAGCCAGCCCACGACGGCGTGACCGGCTTCGTGGTAGGCGGTCGTCCGTTTTTCCGCCGGGGACATGATGGTGTTCTCCTTGCGCTCCAGGCCACCGATAATGCGGTCGACCGCATCCATGAAATCCTGGGTTTCAATCTCCTTCTTGTTCCTGCGGGCGGCCGTCAGGGCCGCTTCGTTGCAGACATTGGCGATATCGGCACCGGAGAATCCCGGCGTATGCTTCGCCATCAGTTTGATATCGAAGTCCTTGGAGACCTTGAGACCGCGCAGGTGCACCTTGAAGATCTCTTCGCGTTCGTTGACTTCCGGAAGCTCTACATAGATCTGCCGGTCGAAACGGCCGGCACGCATGAGGGCCTTGTCCAGGATGTCGGCGCGGTTGGTGGCCGCCAGGATGATGACACCGCTGTTGGTCCCGAATCCGTCCATCTCTGTAAGCAGTTGGTTCAGGGTATTCTCCCGTTCGTCATTCCCGGAGAAACCGGCGTTCTTGCCGCGGGCGCGGCCGACGGCATCGATTTCGTCGATGAAGACGATGC
>JAFUUB010000007.1 GCA_017483985.1 Bacteroidales bacterium
GATCGACGCCGTGGGCCGCGCCCGTGGCAAGAATGTAGGATTCTCTTCCAACGACGAGCGGGAGAACACCCTGAACCAGCTCCTCACCGAGATGGACGGCTTCGGCAGCAACAGCGGCGTGATCGTGCTCGCCGCGACCAACCGGGCCGACATCCTGGACAAGGCCCTGATGCGTGCCGGCCGTTTCGACCGCCAGATCCATGTCACGCTGCCGGACCTCAATGAGCGCAAGGAGATCTTCCAGGTCCACCTGAAGCCGCTCAAGCTCTCCCCGAACTTCGACCTCGACGCCATCGCCAAGAATACGCCGGGCTTCTCCGGAGCCGACATCGCCAACGTCTGCAACGAAGCGGCCCTGACGGCTGCCCGCCGCGGCAAGTCGGACATCGACAACCAGGATTTCTCCGACGCCGTAGACCGCGTGGTCGGCGGTATCGAGCGCAAGAAGACCATCATGTCTCCGGAGGAGAAGCGCCTGACCGCCTTCCACGAAGCCGGCCACGCCGTCGCAGGCTGGCTCCTGCCGGGTTGCGACCCCGTCCTGAAGGTCTCCATCATCCCGCGCGGACAGGCCCTGGGCATCACCTGGATGCTCCCGGACGAGAAAGTGACCCTCTCCAAGGCGGAAATGATGGACGACATGTGCAGCCTGGTCGCCGGACGCGTGGCGGAAGAGCTCGTCAACGACGGCGTCCCTTGCACGGGTGCGCTCAGCGATTTCGAGCGCATGACCAAGATGGCCTACGCCATGGTGACCTACTACGGCATGAGCAAGAAGGTGGGCAACCTCTCCTTCTACGACGCCACCGGCAGCTACGAGTTCACCAAACCCTATAGCGAGAAGACGGCCGAGCTGATCGACGCCGAGGTCAAGGCCCTGATCGACGAGGTGACGGAGAAGACCCGGAAGATCCTGACGGACAACTGGGCCGGCCTGACGCAGCTCGCCGAGTTGCTGATCGACAAGGAGGTCATCATGGCCGACGACATCGAGAAGATCTTCGGCCCCAAGGCCGGCAAGCACGGCGAAGAGCGCCTCCGCAAGACGGAGGATCAGGCTCCGGAGGATCCGACCCATGAATAACTTCTGGACACGCACCCTGGTCGGCATCGTCTTCCTGGCGGTGATGGTGTTCGGCCTGATCTGGGACAGGACGCTGTTCGGCGCCCTGTTCGCCGTTATCCTCTGGGTTGCCTTGCAGGAATTCTACAGCATGGCCCTGGGTTCCCGCTTCCTCTTCCAGCAGAAGCTGGGACTGGTGACGGGCGCCCTGGCGTTCCTGCTGGTCGCCAGCCACTTCTTCTATGGATGGAGCCTTGGATGGCTGGTGCTGCCGCTGCTCTGCCTGCTGCTGATCCCCGTGACCAGCCTGTTCCTGCCGTCCCGCGAGGGCTTCGGTGACCTGACCTACATCTATGCCGGCCTGCTCTATATCGCGCTGCCGATCTCGCTGTCGCCCATGCTGGTGATGGACGGAGAGGTCTATGACGGCTGGCTGCTGCTCTCCTTCTTCATCCTGATCTGGGTCTCGGACGTGGGAGCCTATTGTGTCGGATCCATCCTGGGAAGGCGTCCGGACGCCCGCAAGCTGGCGCCGTCCATCTCGCCCAACAAGTCCTGGTGGGGCTTCGCGGGCGGCCTGGTCTTCTGCGTGGCGGCGGCGATCGGCCTGCATTTCCTGACCTGGCTTCCGTACAGCCTGGTCCACTGCATCGTCATCGGCCTGATCATCGCCGTGGCCGGTACGTGCGGAGACCTCTTCGAATCGATGTGGAAGCGCCATTTCGGGGTCAAGGACTCCGGCAAGTGCATCCCGGGCCACGGCGGGATGCTCGACCGCTTCGACAGCAGTCTCGTGGCTATCCCCATGGCATGTATCTACCTGACCTTGATTGAATTGATATGAGAATTGACCGGGACTCCAGGGGCTCGCTAGCGCTCGTCTATATCATTGGGGCGGCTTTGATCGCCGTTTTCCTCTGCTTCATCCGGCAGCCCTGGCTGTCCTGGCCCATGTCGGCGCTCGTGCTCTGGTTCTGCATCTGGCAGACGGCTTTTTTCAGGGTGCCCGACCGGAAGCGGACCGGAACGCCGCGTTCCGTGACGTCCGTCGCGGACGGCAAGGTCGTCATCGTCGAGAAAACCTTCGAGCCGGAATACCTCAAGACCGACTGCATCCAGATTTCGGTCTACATGAATTTCTTCGACGTCCATGCCAATTTCTGGCCGGCGGACGGGGAAGTGACCTACTATCACTACTACCCGGGCAAGCATTTCCTGGCCTTTGCCCCCAAGGCATCGGAGGAGAACGAACATTCCTGCGTGGGGATGCAGATGCCGTGCGGGAAGCGGATCCTGTTCAAGCAGCTTGCCGGCGTGTTCGCCCGCCGCATCGTATGCTACGCGCATGACGGCGTGTCCGTGAGCCGGGGCGCCCAGTGCGGCATCATCAAGTTCGGGTCGCGCATCGACCTGTACGTGCCGCTGGACGCCGAGATCAAAGTCAAGGTAGGGGATACGGTCCGCGCCTGCGAGACGGTCATAGCTGAGCTATGACCGTCTCTCGCCGGCAAGCCGGCGAATTACCTACGGGGGGCGTTCCCCCCGAAACCCCCTGCGTCGCTATGCTCCGAAAGTAGATTGGCAAGTTCTTTTCGCACCTGCTCTGCGTCATGGAATACGATTCCCCGGATGCCCAGGCTCTCTCCGCCGGCGGCGTTGCGGGGATTGTCGTCGATGAAGAGGCACTCTTCGCCCTTCAGGCCAAACCGGTCCAGCAGGATCCTGTACAGGGCCGGATCCGGCTTCATGGTCATCTCCTCGCCGGACACGACGTAGCCGTCCAGCAGCCCGAAGACCGGATAGCGGTCCAGCACCAGCGGGAAGGTCTCGCGGGACCAGTTGGTCAGGCCGTATACGCCATAGCCCCGCGCCTTCAGGTCTTGGACCAGCGCGCGCATCCCGGGGATCTCTCCGCCCATCATCTCGATCCAGCGGCCGTAGTACATCCGGATCTCCTTCTCCCATTTCGGGAAGAGGGCCACACGCTCTTCCGTGATGTCGCGGAGCGGTCTCCCGCCGTCCGCCTGCGTGTTCCAGGCATAGGGGCAGATCTCCGTCAGGAACCACTCCGTCTTCTGCGGATCGTTGAAGTAGGGACCATACAAATGGTGCGGATCCCAGTCGACCAGGACCGCACCGAAATCGAAAATGATATTGCGGATCACTTGTTGCTGCTGCGGGTCGTAATCAGGATGACACCGTTGGCACCCCGAGATCCGTAAATCGCCGTCGTAGAAGCATCCTTGAGCACGTCAATGCTTTGCACTTCTTCAGGGCTGATGCTGCTGATGTCGCTGGTTTCCATGCCGTCCACGATGATCAGCGGTTCGTTGCTGCTGTTGATGGAGCGCTCGCCGCGGATCCGGATGGATGTGCCGACCACCTCGACACCGGCCACGCGTCCCTGCAGGTACTCATAGATGTTGGAATATCCTGATCCCCGCGGGACTTTCAGGCTGGCCGTAGAGGCCGTCGAGTCTTTCTTCTTGATCTTCTGGTAGCCGAGATTTACTTCCTCCTCGCCGGGATCCCGCCCGTCGGGAGTATATAATTTGCTGGATCCGCATGCCGAGACCATCATCACGGCCAAAAGGAATAAGGCAATTTTTTTCATGGCAGGACAATTCATATAATGTTCAAAATTACACAATATTTGACAGAAAACAAATCCCGGACCATTTTCCGTTATGCGATTTTGGAAGTCCGGGATTTTTGCGTATATTTGCATTCCGCAACGGTGCGTTGGCCGAGTGGCTAGGCGCAGGTCTGCAAAACCTGTCACAGTGGTTCGATTCCGCTACGCACCTCTCAAATCGCCCTTACAGATGTCTGTAGGGGCGATTGCTTTTAAAATTGTCCCGAATTTGTCCCGGATAATTGTCGTTGCCCCGAAGTCGGAAAAGAGATAGCCCCACTTGCTGTCACAGCAGGTGGGGCCGTTTGAATTATTAACGGGTCAGTCTATAGACTTTCCGTTGATGCAAAGGTAGCAACTTCCACTTAGTTTTCAATGTCTCGGGTCAAAAGAAAAACATATAAGTATTCCACGCTCTTCTGGTAAGAAAAAACTGAATGGAATAGTCTGCATTGTATATAAAGTACAATTGGTTGTACAATACTGTTATTCCCGGTATTTTCGGCTTCTAGTAAAGAAGTCCCCTATACCGTATCTCATCGCACGTGGAATCCAGGCTTCTATCTCCTTTTTCCTGAAAACAGGTGTTCCTCCTGACATGTAGTAGGGGATTTTTTCAGAGTACATCCAACCACGTAGTGTGGTGATCCTGGGGTGTCCAGGTATCATGTTGCACAGTTCGTATATGTTCAACCACTCCTCCTGTTTGCCTATCGCTTCATCATTTTCTGGCCCCATTCTTAGGTCGAGCCATCTGTTAATCAATTCCAGTTCTTTGACGATTCTGGCGAGGATTTCTGGAATCACTGCTATATTGATTCTTTCCATTCGTTCTACTGTCCTCTTGTTTTCAATCGACTCATTTCCTGACGGTTCTCAGCTTCTTCAATCATTTCGGTCCAATCCTTCACTCGCGTACGGAGCAACCACTTGTCGATTTCGGATTTCTTGAAGAATGAGCGCTTGCCTTGCTTGTAATACGGAATGGTGTTATTATGACACCAGCTGTAGACTGTCTTTGAAGACGGATGCGAAGGCAAGTAATTACATAGCTCATTTATACCCATGATTTCCGGGTGATCTCCGGATGGGGAAGAGGGAAACGTGATCTTGTCAATTTTCTCATCAATGCTTGCAAGCAATTCTGCAATCCGGCCAACGAGTTCCGGGACCATCTCGAATGTATAATTACTCATGTCGTTAGATTTTTTATTGGCCGCAAATATCGCTATTTGGCCGATAACATTACATGACTTTCATGGATGAATAACAGTTTTCTCTTTTAACCCGACATGCAATCTCTTCCCTCACTTACCCGGAGAGTTGAGATGTCCGTGAACCTGCCTCTTCCGCTTCGGTCAGGTGACATCTCCCTTTTACGCCGCAAAGTTGTGACACCCGGACATCCCGACAAGGTCCACTGCGTTCTCCACCTTGTCTTGCCGATGTCCTATAGGGGTATCACGTTTTCTGCAGCGCAAAGAAAGATGTTTCACCTTAAAACCGCAGCAAAATGAAGAAGCAAGCACACTACACACCCAACACCCCGATCAAAGGATCGGCCCAGGCAGCCGGATTCCTCCGGGAAGACCTCC